>CAZLOE010000023.1:19587-21557 GCA_964561115.1 uncultured Actinomycetota bacterium | reverse complement strand
GGCCTATAAAGATGTGACCAGGGTGGTGGATATAACTCACTCTGCAGGGATATCTAAAAAGGCGATAAGACTGAGGCCTCTTGGTGTCCTCAAGGGATAATTGATTATATTCTCTTTCGGAATTATTTAAAAAAAACTTCAAATTTTGCACAAAAGTAATAGAATTATAATATTGTTATTGGAAAATAAATGAGTTTGAAATATTTAAATTAAAACAAGGGAGTTAAGATTAATATGGCTGAAGATAAGATTCAAGAAAAAAAGCCGGATGAGATCTACTGCCCCAGTTGTGCTAAGCCGATTAAAAAAGAGGCGGTCGTATGTCCTTACTGTGGTGTACAGGTAAAGGAGCTAAAGATGTCTGCTGAGGTAAAAACTATGACCTCAGAGCAGGAATTAGAGGAAGGTAGAAGGCAGTTGGGTGGAGTAAAGGTATTATATTGGTTTGTAATTGTGGTTTTAGCACTTTATATAGTTGTTTTTATTCCAGTAATAATCACTTCACCTGAGACAATGGGAGTAATTAGAACTGGTGAGGGGATGGCTCAAAATATCATAGTACTGCTACTTGTTTTTGGAGCGGGTATTGCATTTTATGCCATTCCTCTGGCAGGAATTATAAAAAGAAAACCATTTTCGGTTCCTTTTACCAGAGTTATTTTGGTTATAACTATGTTCGCTTTTCCTATTGGTACCATAATTGGAGCAACTCTTTGGAAAAGGATCAACCATCCTTTGGCAAAAAAATATTTAAACTACAACGGGTAGCATACCTTTAGAAAAACGGGAGGGGGTGAATAATGACCGTATTTAACAAGGTAGTGACAATACTAATATTGCTTAAAATAATCGCATTTTCAGTAGTAGCTGTTGTAAATAAATTTATAAACCTTTTTGTCTGGAAAGAAGTTATTAATAAGGTAATAGGGTTTGTGGCTAATCTAAATATTTACATTCTTGGTTCAGCGCTTGGAGTAGCTGTTATCGTAAGTTTAGTACTGCTGGTGCTGGAGTTTCGTAGAAGCTGACAGGCTGATCGATCTGGCTAAATAAAAGTCGGAATATCAAATTAGATACTGGGGTCAATTTTATGGTTGGTCCCAGTATTTTTATTATCCATAGCTTTTCTTTCTGGCCCGGAAGCTTAAATAAAGAAGGAAGATGATCAGAAAGACACTTGATATTGCACCGGGAAGAGATGATCTTCCTCCGAAAAGTGCCAGCGAAGTAGCAACAGCAAAACCCCCGTTTTTTATGGTCCCCAGCAGTATTATGCAGCTGGAAAGCCTGCGGTCGATTTTTAATCTTTTAGTTATAAACTCATATAGAAGACCCAGCCCTATAATGGTTACCAGGCAGATGATAGAAATTTTGCCAAGTGTCTCCGGTTCATTAAAGAAAACACTGCGGTTAAGGCCTATGGCTGAAAGGATAACTATAAACAGGCCCCAATTTACGACAGGCCCTCTGAATTTGAGTATATATTTATCAATTTTTAGTTTTATAAATAGCTGTGATAGTAAAAATGGCACCACTATAAGTTCGGCAAACACAATAATAAGCCTCAGCGGCTGGATAAAACTCTGGCCGACAAGAATAATTCCTGATAATGGTATTATAATAATTGCTGCAATATATGCTCCGATTATTCCTATGAGTGAAAATTTTACATCTCCTCCCAGTATACTGGTAAACGGTGGTATCGCTACTCCAGGAGGTGCAAAAGCTATAATAACAAAGCCGATCCAGAGTTCTTTTTCCGGAATGATAAACCATGCCATAGTAAGCATTACTGCTGCAAAAACGAAGTAATTTAGAAGTATAGTCAAAAATACAGGTTTCATAAGGCTTTTTAAAGGAAGGAATGATCTTAGCGGGATCTGTGTCATCGACACCGTCATGACAATAGCAAGTGCGGGTAGAGTCAGATGTCTTACCCACCCTATATAATTGCCTATTGATAATCCCAG
>CAZLOE010000023.1:0-19487 GCA_964561115.1 uncultured Actinomycetota bacterium | reverse complement strand
CGGGTAGAGTCAGATGTCTTACCCACCCTATATAATTGCCTATTGATAATCCCAGAATGAAGGCTAATATAAAAATAAAATTTCTGTTTTTTAAAACTTTTACTATAAACAAAATACCAGATCTGCTGTCCAATAATTTATTATTTTTATACTGCGGTATCTTTGGTTATCTTACAGTAGCAGTCTTCTTCGACATCCACCATCCTATTAAAAACAATATACCCGATAATAGGAACGGGAAACCAGATATCAGCATTGCAAATATCTTATTAAAACTGGCATCTATATAAGAAAAAATGCACAATGCAGCAGCTGCGACAGTTATTATTACCCCTCCTGTTTTTTCATTCCACCATGCGATAATAATGCCGGTCAAAATAACTACTATCAGACCTCCAAGAATCAGCCCCTCAATCATTACCCCGGTTGTTACGGGAGTACCGATTTCCGTTATGGTGCTTCCGATAAGACCTAATGTCCAGAAAGCTCCAGAGATTGAACCTATTATGCGTGCGATCCATATAATTATTCTGGCTGCCCGGTTTTTCGGTCTGCTAATGCTTCTCATATATTACCTCTTGTCCAGGGTTTGAAAAACTTCTTTTACTTTAGACTATGTCCATTATATTTCTTTTACTGCATCTTAACAAACCTAAGATGCATCAGCAGGATTCAATAAAAAGGGCGGAAAATCTTAAAAAAATAAAACTTTTTTTAAAATAATAGAATTTTTTATTATAAATATCATATTTTTTGTAAAAAGTGATATAATTACAACAAAAATTTAAAAAATTTGTACTTTTTTAGTTATTTTTTAGGAATATTACGAATATTTGTGAATTTTAAGGGGTGATAGTGGTGAGAGAATTGAATCTACTTACTGAGTTTTCACAGAAATCGGGCATAGAACTTGACCCAAAAAATATAAAAATTGACGATACTACTTTAAGAGATGGAGAGCAAACCGCAGGTGTGGTATTTGCAAATGATGAAAAAGTATATATTGCTAAAATGCTGGATAAAGTGGGAGTACACCAAATTGAAGCCGGTATACCCACTATGGGGGGAAATGAAAAGGAAGCGATAAAAAAGATCGCCTCGCTTGACCTTAACTGCAGTGTACTGGGTTGGAACAGGGCGGTAAAGTCAGATATAGATGCTTCAATAGATTGCGGGGTAGATGCAGTGGCTATTTCAATATCATCTTCTGATATACATATTGAACACAAGCTTATGAAGAGCAGGGAGTGGGTCCTGGAGAGCATCAAGACCTGCGTGGATTATGCCAAGGGGTTCAATCTCTATGTGTCGGTTAATGCTGAAGATGCTTCAAGATCTGATATGGAATTTCTTCTACAGTTTGCAAGAACGGCAAGAGATGCCGGTGCTGACAGATTAAGATATTGCGATACCCTGGGTATCCTCGATCCTTTCGAGACTTTTATAAGGGTAAAAAACATTATTGATATAATTGGAATAGATATTGAAATGCATACGCATAATGATTTCGGGATGGCTATTGCCAATGCTATAGCCGGGATCAAAGCGGGAGCTACTTATGTCAATACAACTATTAATGGACTGGGTGAAAGAGCAGGTAATGCTGCGTTTGAAGAATTGGTTATGGCTTTGAAATATATAGAGGGAGTGGATATGGGATTTAATACAACTCTCTTCAGGTCACTCTCTGAATATGTAGCAAAGGCTTCAAACAGGATCCTTCCTACCTGGAAGCCTATAGTAGGAGGTAAACTATTTGTTTATGAGAGTGAGAGTAAAGCGTCGGGCGTACTGATCAATACTAAAATTTATGAGTTATTCAACGAAAAAGATGTGGGCCTGGAAAGGAATATAATACTGGGTAAATATTCAGGGGTCAATACCATAACCTATAAGATGAAGGATCTGGGATTTAAGATAACCCGGAAAGAGGCAGAAGAACTGGCTGAAATAATAAGGGATAAAACAGTATCCATTAAGAGGGCTCTTTTTGATAATGAGATCATTGATACTTATAATTCATATAGGAAAAAATCATCCAGCAGCAGGGCACACAAAAAGGGAGGGAAAGATGGAAGAAGTAAAAAGTGAGAGACATATAAATATTATAGATACTACTTTAAGAAATGGCGAACAGACAGCAGGAGTAGTTTTTTCTAAAAATGAAAAAATAAGAATAGTCAAAATGCTGGACGAGATAGGTATTCCGGAAGTTGAAGTGGGTACTCCTTCTCTTGGGAAAATAGAAAGGGAGATAATCACAGAAATAATGAAGGATAAATTTAAATGCAAGATATTTGCCTACTGTGAGGCTGAACCTGAGAATATAAAATATGCTGCTCAGTGCGGGGTTAAAAATGTGATTATAAATATTTCCACTTCTGATATACACCTAAAGGAAAAATATAAGAAAAACAGGACCTGGGCTATTAATAAACTGAAAAACACCATAAGAGCTGCCAAACATAATGATCTTAATTTTATAGTAAGTGCTGAGGATGCTACCCGTGCTGACCTTGAATTCCTGTTAAAGCTGATTTCAATTGCCAGAAAAAAAGGTGCATACAGGTTTAGGATCTGTGATACTGTAAGTAGATTTGACCCGTTCAGGACTTTCTTGCTGATAAACACTATAACAAGTGCTGTGGATATTCCCCTGGAAGTCTACAATCATAATGATTTCGGTATGGCAACTGCTAATGGAATAGCAGCGATAAGAGGAGGCGCATCCAGTCTGGTGGTCAGCATAGGTGGATTAGGTGAAGGGGCAGGAAATGCGGCTTTAGAAGAGATAGTGATGGCGCTGAAGTATCTTGAGGATATAGAATTGGGAATAAAGACTTCAAAGTTCAGAGAAATAGCTGAATATGTGTCCAGAGCTTCATCCAGGGCTATTCCTGTTTGGAAAGCAATTGTGGGAACAAATATATTTGCACATGAATCGGGTATCCATGCGGACGGGGTCATTAAAAACCCAAAAAACTATGAAGTATTTAAACCGAGTGAAGTAGGATTGACCAGGCAGTTGGTTGTAGGCAAGCATTCCGGTTCTCATACTATCCTGCATAAGTTTAAAGAATTTGATATAGAGCTTACTGACAAGCAGGCCAATGATATACTTGGGCTGGCTAGAGATATGTCAGTAGATCTTAAGAGGACGCTTTTTGATAAAGAACTTATGTATATCTATAATGATTATAAGAAAAAAAAGAAAAAACAGGATTAAAGGAGTTTTTTTGAGAAAGACGATTTCAGAAAAGATTATAAGCGAGCACGCCGGTAAAGAACTAACTGCTGGAGATATTGCAGTTGTGGATGTAGATGTGGTCATGTCCCATGATGGAACAGGACCTCTGGCGGTCAGCCAGGCTAATAAAATAAGTTTTGAAGGGGTAAAAAGACCTGATAAGTCCATTTTTTTTATTGATCATGCTGCACCGAGCCCGAAAAAAGAGCTTTCAAATGCTCATATAATTATGAGAAATTTTGCAACCCAGACAGGATCAATATTAAGAGATGTGGGAGAGGGTATCTGTCACCAGCTTCTGGTGGAATCTTATACCTGTCCGGGAGACATAGTAATAGGAGCAGATTCACATACCTGCACTTCGGGTGCTTTAGGAGCTTTTTCCACCGGAATGGGCTCTACGGATATTGCGGTGGGTTATATACTGGCTAAAACCTGGCTTATGGTACCCGATACTATTAAAGTGAATTTCAATAAAAAGATAAATAAAGGAGTATTTGCCAAAGATTTAATAATTTATTTGATTGGAAAAATCACTTCTGACGGAGCTACTTACAAGGCTCTTGAATTCGGCGGTGAAGTCGGATTCAGGCTGGGTATAGATGATAGATTCACTATTTCAAACATGGCAGTAGAAGCGGGGGCAAAAACGGGTATTTTCCCTTCTGACGAGATAACAAAAACATATCTGGAAAGCCAGGGCAGAAAGGATTGCTTTAGGGAAATCTCGGCAGATAAAGGAGCAAAATATGAGAAGGTTATAGATATTGACTGCTCGGTCATTGAGCCAATGGTTTCACAACCTCATACTGTAGATAATGCTTTACCTGTAAGCACTCTGGAGAAAGTCGTTGTTGATCAGGTATTTATAGGAACTTGTACTAACGGCCGTTTCAGCGATCTAAAAATCGCGGCAGATATTCTCAACGACAGAAAGGTGGCGGGTGGAGTGAGACTAATTGTAGTCCCGGCTTCAAAACATACCTACCTTGAAGCTCTTGAGAAGGGAATTATAAAAACACTTATAGATAGCGGAGCAGTAATACAGTCCCCGGGGTGTGGTCCATGCGTAGGCGTGCATCAGGGAGTGCTGGGTGACGGAGAGGTGTGCCTATCTACTCAGAACCGGAATTTCAAAGGGAGGATGGGAAATCCAAAGTCATTTATTTATCTTTCTTCCCCTGCAACAGCTGCATGGAGCGCGGTCAAAGGTTATATTGCAGATCCAAGGGAGGTTTTAGGGTAATGAAAGCAAAAGGTAAAAAACTGAACATTCTGGTCGGAAAAAGTTTTAAATTTGGCGATGATATTTCAACTGATCTGATAATTCCAGGGAGATATTTTCATTTAAGGTCCAATATGACTGAGCTTGCAAAACATACCCTTGAGGACGCTGATCCTAATTTTATAAAAGAAGTAAATCCCGGTGATTTTGTAGTGGGAGGTAAGAATTTCGGTCTCGGCTCGAGCAGAGAACATGCCACGACAGTAATAAAAGAAGCCGGTGTGGGGGCAGTACTTGCCAAGTCCTTTGCCCGTATATTCTTCAGGAATAGTATTAATATAGGATTGCCCGTGCTGGTCTGTAATACCGATAAAATCGAAAACGGGGATATACTGGAGATAGATTTAAAAAAAGGGATAATCAATAATAAGACAGGCAATCTAAAGTTAGAATTCAATCCCCTGCCTGAAGTGATGATAAAGATCTTAAATGACGGGGGGCTTATCAACCACATTATTAAAAATAAAGGGTTTAATCTATGAAGCATAGCATAACACTGATACCGGGAGATGGCATAGGACCAGAAATAACCAGGGCAATGGTCAAAGTGGTTGAGGCGACTGGAATTGATATCAAATGGGATATTGTTAATGCCGGAGCGGAGGTCTACGAAAAAGAAGGTACGGTTCTCCCGGAAAGTGTCATTAACTCGCTTAAGAAGAACAGGGTAGGGATAAAAGGCCCTATAACTACTCCAGTAGGAGTAGGATTTAGAAGTGTTAATGTGGCTATGAGAAAATTATTCAATCTATATGCATGTGTAAGACCCTGCAAAAGTTACCTGGGCATTAAGAGCAGATACAGCGGTATAGATCTGGTAATAATCAGGGAAAATACGGAAGACCTTTATTCAGGAATAGAGTTTGAGAAAGGTAAAGTAGAGACAGAGGAGCTTATCAGTTTTATAAAAGAAAAGAAGGATCTGGAGATCAGAAGCGACAGCGGCATAAGTATAAAGACGATTTCTGTGTCCGCTTCTGAAGATATAATAAGATTTGCATTTGAATATGCCCGCAAAAATAACCGCAAAAAGGTTACCGGTGTGCACAAGGCAAATATAATGAAATATTCCGACGGCCTGTTTCTTGAAGTGTTTAAAAAGATTGCATCAGAATATGATGATATAGAGTCAGAAGATAGAATTATAGATAATATGTGCATGCAGCTGGTACAAAAACCGGAGCTTTATGATGTCATGGTCTTGCCAAATCTATACGGAGATATAATCTCTGACCTTGCCGCCGGATTGGTCGGAGGCCTGGGTGTTGCACCCGGTGAAAACATCGGTAAAGATATTGCATTGTTCGAGCCGACTCACGGCAGTGCTCCGAAATATAAAGGGCAGAACAAGGTAAATCCTACCGCAATAATGCTTTCAGCAGTATTGATGCTTAAATATATAGGAGAAGAAGAGCACGCCGACCTTCTGGAAAATGCAATTGCTGAAAATATAAGAGAAGGAAAATACGTGACCTATGATTTAAAACCTGACAGAAATGATCCTACGGCTGTAGGTACGGATGAGTTTGCTGATGCAATTGCAGAAAAGATTAAAAAAGCTCGAACCTAAGAAGCAAGAGTCAAAGGGACCTTATTTATTGGGATAAGCTCCGTCTTCTATCATTATTCCGTTTATATATACTATATCATCTCCTCCACCATCAACCTGGTCTATTCCGAAGCTTTCCAGAGTGTAGGTGATACCGGCAATAGAAGAATATTGATAGAGATTTTCCCAGATATCTGATTCGGGGACATTTTCCATAATCCCGGCAACTTCCAGCGCTTCAGGAAAATCACCTTCCGCAGGATAGATACTTAAGACCGTGACGTATATCTGGAGTGCTTTGGTAATGTTACCCATTTCTGTTTCTGTAGCTGTTTCCCTGGCTCTGTCTTTTAGTAATGTGAAAGTCTGGATAGAGAGACCCATAAGGACTGCTACAACAACTACTATTATAAGGAGTTCGACTAAAGTAAACCCTTTTTCTTTTTTAAATGTTCTGAAATAATAGACGTCCATTATAATTTAACCATTTTTTACTTTTATATTTTAATTATACCCAAAAATAGGTGATTTAAGCATTTTTTACCGGTAACTCGTGTTTTATGGCGTTATATACTCTGTATCGGTTTTATTTCCTTTGGTATATAATATTATCAAATAAATAAAAATCAATTAAAAACGTTTAAAAAGTTTTAAAGAATTAATAGAAAAAGTTTTTATTTAAACCAGTAATGAGTGATAAAGAGAGCATCGATTTAAAGATCTTAAAAGCAATCTTTGGCATAGCAAGCTCTACAGGATCTGAACTTGAACTAAAAAAAGTCTGTGATTTGATCGTTGAAAAGGTTTTTAAGGTAATAAACTGCAATGGTTGCGCCATAATCCTAATAGATGAAGAAGGGGTAAAACTTCAAAGCGAGATTGGTTTTGGTAAAAATATCAAAGAAGTGGAATTCACCAAGGAAATGCCCCTGATAAAATATATTTTATCCACAAAAAATAAGCTTTTTATCGGAAACATTGAAAATTCATATTTCAAATACAGCATCCCCAAAGGAGAGCAGACTACTTCAATGATATGCATACCTATTATAGTAAGAGATGAAGTAAAGGGGATCATTTATATTGATTCCAGAAAGACCAATGCTTTTTCGAGCAAGCATGAATATTTTTTAAACATACTTGCTCATGAAATATCAATTGCCATAGAGAGAGCATTAAATTATGAAGAGATAAAAAGATTAACTGTGGTAGATGAACTTACCGGTGTTTTTAACAGGAGAAAGTTTGATATGGATTTAAGAGATGCAGTAAACGAAGCCATAAGATATGTAAAGAGTCTGTCACTTCTTATGATAGATATCGACCATTTTAAAAAATATAATGATTTTCATGGTCATCAAATGGGGGATATGATCTTAAGTAAAATAGGAAAAGTGTTTATTGAGAATAAGAGAACGACTGACAGGATATATCGTTACGGGGGAGAAGAATTTTCTGTGATATGCCGTGAGACCAATAAGGAAAGTGCCAGAGTCTTTGCTGAGAGGTTGCGTGAAGTCGTAAGTAACGGAAAATTTGAAGGGGAGGGGAAAATAAAACCTAATGGTAATATTACTATAAGCATAGGGGTTGCCAATTTTCCTTTTGATGCCACAAAAATTAATCATTTAATAAAATATGCTGATGATGCATTGTATAGAGCAAAAGCAGGGGGTAGAAACAAAGTAATTGTTTAGTTTATATAAAAATAATCTGATTTATCTTTAGAGATTTGACAAAGGTGATGTTTGGGTTTATAGTTAGATATATCTAACATTTTTAGATTAAATATAAAGTAATAATAATATGAAGAAATTATCACATAGTATGGAAGATTACATTGAAGCGATGTATGTAGTCAGCCTTACTAATAAAGTAACAAGGGTAAAGGAAATCGCAGAATTTTTAAATGTTAAGACGCCATCTGTAGTTGATGCTGTTAGGAAATTGATTGCCAGGGGTCTTGTGGAACACGAAAAATATGGTTATCTGGAACTGACAGAAAAAGGTTATAAGATGGCAAGAGAAGTTTATGATAAGCATAAGAAAATCTATAAATTTTTTAGTGATGTCCTTGGCGTAAGTGATGAAGTCTGCAAGTTAGACGCCTGTAATATTGAGCATTACATAAGCGAGGAAACATTAGACAGGATGATAAAATTTATAAATTTCATAGATACTTGCCCCGAAGGTTATCCCAGATGGTTAAAAAACTATAATTATTTTGCCAAATACGGCAAGCATCCTACAAGCTCTGTCGATGATGATGATAAGGAATAGATAGCTTGAGTTTTCTTTCCATTTTTTAAATCCATCTTAAAAAAGTTCTTGACAAAAGTAAGCAAAACTATTAAAGTTAGACATGTCTAATATTTAGTAGAGAGATTGATTAAAATGAGAAGATGGGGTTTCAGACATAGAAGAAAAAATTACTTGCAAGTACCGCAGCTCGGTAACGGAGTTTTAAGCCTTAACGACGCTGTTCCTGGAAAAAAATACAGAATTGTAAGAATAAATGGAGGGTGCAGGCTCAACTCACATCTTTGTGCTATGGGATTTATCCCTTATGAAGTGTTTTCTGTCTCAGATGCATCAAGAGGTGGGTCTTTATGCGTAGTGGTCAAGGGCACCAAATTTGCAATTGGAAGAGGAATGGCTGAGAAAATTCTTATAAGGGAAATCGAAGTATGAGAAGAGAAATCTCTATAGCCCTCTCAGGAAACCCCAATTCAGGTAAAACCACCATCTTTAATAATCTAACCGGATTAAGACAACATGTTGGTAATTATCCCGGAGTTACTGTTGAAAAAAAGACCGGAGTCATTAACTATAAAGAATATAAGATAAATGTAGTAGATCTTCCAGGAACTTACAGCCTTACAGCATACTCAACAGAACAGATTGTTGCAAGAAATTTCATTATTGATCAGAAGCCAGATGTGGTAGTCGATATCGTAGATTCCTCTAATTTAGAACGAAATCTTTACCTTGCAGTCCAGCTTTTAGAACTTAAAGTGCCCCTGGTCCTGGTTTTTAATATGGCTGATATTGCAAGAAAAAGCGGAAGAAAAATAGATATAGAATTGTTGTCTGAACTTTTTGGAGCACCTATTGTAGAGACTGTGGGCAGAAGTGGAATGGGTAATAAGGAGGTGCTTGAAGCAGCAATAGATGTATTGAACAGAAAAAAAAGAAAAAAAGTTGAGATAAAGTATGGCGAAGAAATTGAAAATGAGATCGTCAGGATCAAATCGGTTCTGAGAAGAGAAAAGATCCCCGAATTTAAATTTGATACCAGGTGGGCCATAGTGAAGCTTCTGGAACAGGATAATGAGGTAATTGATACTATTAAAAAGGCCTCAGGTCTAAAATACCAGAAACTTGAAGAAGAAATAGCAAATTCAATAAAACATATAACCAGCATACTTAGAAATACCCCGGAGGTCATAATCGCAGAGGCGAGATACGGATTTATAAGCGGTGCATTACTTGAATCTTATAAGGAAGTTGACACGGTAAAACTGGATGTAAGCGGAAAGGTTGACAGAATACTTACCAACAGAATACTGGGCATACCGATATTTGCTCTGATAATGTGGCTTATGTTCCAATTTGTATTCACTCTGGGGAAATACCCTATGAACTGGATCGATATAGGCTTTGAAAAATTAGGAGCCCTGATAACTAATGTTATGCCGGAAGGACTTATAAGTTCTCTTTTAGTTGACGGAATAATAGGGGGAGTAGGAGGGGTAATCATATTTACACCTAATATAATGCTCCTGTTTTTTTCTATAGCCGTTCTTGAGGATTCAGGATATATGGCGAGAGCTGCTTTTGTGATGGACAGGATAATGCATAAAATCGGTCTTCATGGGAAATCTTTCATCCCTCTTATTATCGGATTTGGATGTACCGTACCGGCTTATATGGGTTCAAGAATACTTGAAAATAAAAAGGACCGTCTGGTGACTATGCATATAAATACTTTTATGAGCTGCGGGGCACGTCTTCCGGTCTACATACTTTTTGCGGGGGCATTTTTCCCTGCAGCGGCAGGAAATGTCATATTTTCGATTTACATAATAGGTGTGTTGATGGCTATCATAATGGCAAAGGTGCTGA
Source organism: uncultured Actinomycetota bacterium (assembly GCA_964561115.1). Taxonomy (GTDB): domain Bacteria; phylum Actinomycetota; class Humimicrobiia; order Humimicrobiales; family Humimicrobiaceae; genus CAZBSE01. Next base: position 9,281 of record CAZLOE010000023.1, on the reverse strand, counting down.
GAGCCACCAGATTTAAGGGCATGTCAGACCCGTTTGTAATGGAGCTTCCTCCTTACCGTATTCCTACTCTTAAAGGAATATTGATACATACCTGGGAAAGGACCTGGATGTATGTAAAGAAAGCGGGTACGGTTATACTGGCAATATCAGTACTGATGTGGATCCTTTTTACATTTCCACTTATAGGAGATAACTACTCTACAGATTACGAAGCCCAGATCAGCGAAATCGGGCAGTCATATCAGTCCGGTATAATAACCCAGGTGGAGCTTGACGAGAAGGTAGCGGCAATAGAAGGCAGAATGGCAGGTGAGAGGCTTGGCTATTCAGCAGCAGGGAGGATAGGACATTTTCTGGAGCCGGTGTTTAAGCTGATCGGTTTTGACTGGAAGATGACGGTTGCCACTATCTCAGGAATTGCGGCAAAAGAGGTAATAGTATCCACGATGGGTACTCTTTACAGCATTGAGGAAGCAGATGGGCAGTCTGATACATTAAAGACAGCACTTGGTAAAAATTACCCTCCTCTAGTCGGGTATAATTTTATGCTGTTTACATTACTTTATTTCCCCTGCCTTACTGCTATGGTGATATTCAGAAGAGAGGCAGGTACAAAAGAGATGCTTTTTCAGGTAGGGTATACGCTGCTCCTTGCCTGGGTGGTATCTTTTCTGGTATACCAGATAGGAAGACTTTTTATTTAAAGGAGAATATATATATTAAGTAAGATCGGTGATATGAAATGTGGGAAATAGAAATATGGGAAATAATTATAATAATAATTTCAGGTGCGGCTGCGCTGGCCTTTTTGATTATATTTTCTATAAGACAGTCAAAAAAGAAAAGAATGTGCATGATGTGCCCTTATGCTGATGAGTGCGGGGGAAGCGATTTAAATAAGGCAAAAATTTTAAAAAAATAATATATCAAAATATCCTAATAAATCACAGTTTTCCGAAAGCCAGTATATAAATATAGTTTGACATTCCAGTTGGTTAAGAATATACTTTAATCTCTCTTTTGTTTAATGATATTTTAATTAAGAGCAGGTTTATTGCTTTATACCACCTCTCCAAAAGAAATATTATGAAGCTTTCGAGAAATAATATTATTTAAGGAGGTAAGTATGCAAGGCAGTAAACTATATGTAGGCAATTTCGGTTATTCTACTGTTGACTCACAATTAGAAAAACTGTTTTCCCCATTTGGCCAGGTTAAAAGTGTCAATGTCATCGGGGACAAAGGTTTTGGATTTGTGGAGATGTCAACTGTAGAAGAAGCTGAAAAAGCAAAAGAAGCTCTGAATGGTTCAGAATTTGAAGGAAGAACTTTAAGGGTTGATGAAGCTCATCCGCAGAAAAGCAGACCTGACAGAAACTTCAGAAGATAAGACAAATAATCAAGCCTGCATGCAGGTCTTTAAAAATCTGAATTCAGGCTTGACTCTTCACGTCAATGATTTGCTGTTTATAAATTAAACTAAACGGGAAGTCATTCTTTAAAAAAATAAAAAGAAGGTCGTATGAAAATTTTACTTATTCATCCAGAGTACGAAAATACGTTCTGGAATGTAAAAAAAGTCTTAAGGGTGTTAGGCAAGAAAGCAGCCTATCCTCCGCTTGGACTTTTAACTGTTGCAGCAATGCTCCCCGCGCACTGGGAGAAAAAATTAATCGATATGAATTGTGAAACTTTGAAAGAGAAACATATAAAGTGGGCAGATTATGTATTGATAAGTTCAATAGTAGGTCAGAAGCATTCTACAAAGGAAGTAGTAGATAAGGTACAGAAAATCGGCAAGACTGTTATCGCTGGAGGTTCCCTTTTTACAATAGATTGGAAAGAATTTTCTAATATAGATACTATGGTCCTGGGGGAATCAGAGGAAATAATATCTGTTCTTGCAAAAGATATGGAAAATAAGAATCTAAAAAAGATATATTCTATGGAGGATTTCCCTGCTATACAAAAAACTCCTGTACCGGCATGGGATCTTGTAAACTTACCTTACTATAATTCAGTATGCATACAAATTTCAAGGGGGTGTCCCTATAATTGTGAGTTTTGCGATGTAGTCCAGCTCAACGGAAGGATCCCCCGTATAAAGAGTAAGGATAAGATTGCTGCTGAACTCGATTCGGTATATAAACTCGGCTGGAGAGCCGGTGTATTCTTTGTTGATGATAACTTTATAGGGAATAAAGCTTTTATAAAAAAGGAGATTCTACCGGCAATCATAGAATGGCAAAAAGAAAGAAAATATCCATTTACCTTAAGTACCCAGGCATCAATCAATATGTCAGATGACACAGAGTTGATGGAGTTGATGATAAGAGCTGGTTTTGCCACTGTCTTTATCGGTATAGAGACTCCTGATCCTGACGGGTTACAGGAATGCGGCAAATACCACAATATAAATAGGAACATGCTTGAATCTGTTAAAAAAATGCAAAATATGGGTTTTGAAGTCAATGCAGGATTTATTTTAGGTTTTGACAGTGATAAAGATACTATTTTTCAGAATCAGATTGATTTTATTCAGAAGAGCGGAATTGTTGCAGCAATGGTAGGAATTTTAAGCGTTTCCCCTAAAAGCAGACTTCATGAGAGATTAAAAAAAGCAAATAGATTAATAGATGATACAAACAGCAGCGATAAAAATACTTCAGAGCTGTTTAAATTAAACTTTATCCCTAAAATGGAAGCCAGCAAACTTCTGGATGGTTATAGTGAAGTACTTAAAACTATTTATTCACCAAGATGTTATTTTGCAAGGATAAGAACATTTTTGAGAGAGTATAAGCCTAAGAGATTAAAACGAGCAAGAGTCAGCGTTTATCATCTCAGGGGTTTGTTTTCCTCATTGTGGTTTCTTGGTATTAAAGAAAAAGGAAGACGGTACTACTGGAATTTGATTTTATGGAGTTTATTTAGAAGACCGGGACTCCTGCCCTATGCATTCGGTTTACCTCTTGGACTTCTGCATTTTAAGACGCTTGCATGGGCAAGGCAGTATGATTCTTATTTCAGAGGTAGCTGATTTAGGTAAATTTGATAATAAAAATTATTAAAGAATGAAAGGAAATTAAAGTGAATAAAAGACTGTATATAGGTAATTTAGAATATTCAGTAACAGATGAGGAACTGGAGAAATTATTTTCTACTGAAGGCAGTGTTACTTCTGTAAAAGTGATCAGGAGCCTGGATGGAAGATCTAAAGGTTTTGGGTTTGTGGAAATGGAAACCGAAGAAGAAGCATCCAAAGCTATAGAGAAATATAATCAAAGCACTTTCAAAGATAGGACTATCTGGGTCAATGAAGCCAGGCCTCAGACACAGATAAACAAAAGATTTGATAATAACAGAAGAGGTTATAATTATAATAGAAGACCCCAAAATGACTTAAACTCTAAATTAAGAAGATTAAGAAAAAGGTATTAATTGGTTTTTAACAAAACTAAAGATCTATTTAGTCTGTAAAGATAAGGGTGATTTAAAATTATCAGAGGAACAGATATTAGAATTGAAGAAGTAAAGGTATTGGATAAAAAAGAAAGCCGCACCGATCGGAAATTCAAAAATAAAGGTAAAAGAAGGACTTCGTTTAATGAAAAACTGAATACTAAGATAAAATCCGCAGTTATTGACCCGGTAAAAGTGTATCTTAAGGCAATTGGTAAGGTAAAGCTTCTGTCAGCCTCCCAGGAGGTACAGCTCGCTAAAAGAATTGAAGCCGGAGATGCCGAAGCGAAAAAACTGCTGGTTGAATCAAATCTCAGGTTGGTGGTAAGTATAGCAAAAAAGTATGCAGGCAGGGGAATGCTGTTTTTAGATCTTATACAGGAAGGTAATATTGGCCTTATTAAAGCGGTAGAGAAATTTGATTATAAAAGAGGCTATAAATTTTCTACATATGCGACCTGGTGGATCAGGCAGGGTATTACAAGAGCGATATCTGATCAAGCAAGAACCATAAGGGTACCGGTTCATATGGTAGAAAATATCAATAAATTAATGAGAGTGCAGAGAAAATTGGTTCAAGAATTTGGGAGAGACCCTTCTGCCGAAGAGATTTCGGAAAAAATGGATTTCACACCGGAAAAAGTAAGAGAGATAATCAAAATAAACCAGAACCCGGTTTCCTTTGAATCTCCGGTAGGTGAAGAAGGCGACACCCAGCTTGGCGATTTTATTGAAGATTCAGAAATTGAAAAGCCCATGGATGCCGCTTTATTTATATTGCTGCAGGAACAACTGCAGAAAATATTAGACACTCTTGATGACAGGGAAAGAAGAATTATCCAGCTAAGGTTTGGATTGCATGACGGTTATCCCAGAACTCTTGAAGAGGTCGGACGGGAATTTAAGGTCACAAGAGAAAGAATCAGACAAATAGAATTTAAAACCCTAAATAAATTAAGAAATTCAAACAGAAGCAAGGCTTTAAGGGATTTCATTTAATAAGTCAGCAAACTTGTCCTGGAATTCTTCAACTTTAGGAGAAATGATTGCTCCGCAATAAGGTTGAATGGAATTGTTTTTAAAATAATCCTGGTGATAATTCTCTGCTTTGTAATATTTATCAAGCGGCTCGACCTCAGTCACTATAGGGTCCGAATAAACTTCCGTCTTTTTCAGTTCATCAATAAATTCTTTTACGGTTTTTTCCTGTTCAGGACTTGTATACAGAATTATGGAGCGATACTGTCCTCCTACATCATTTCCCTGCCTGTTCAAGGTGGTGGGATCATGAATATAGAAGAAAACTTCCAGTAATTTGCTGTAGCTTATGATATTTGGATCAAATGTAATTTTAACCACCTCTGCATGACCGGTATTACCCTGGCAGACCTGTTCATATGTCGGATTTTCCTTAAAACCGCCTGCATATCCTACCTCAGCATCTGTTACTCCCTTTAATAGAGAGAATATAGCTTCAATACTCCAGAAACAGCCGCCGCCAAAGACCGCGGTTTCTAATTCTTCATCAGTCTCCATTCTTTCATCGTTTATTTCTTTTTGTTCTGCAGGTTTGCACCCTGTGGTAAGAAACGGAGGCAGAATCAGTAATTGAGTAATAAATATTAATGTTAATAACTTTTTCATATTATTTTTATCCTCCTATTATTACTACTATTACTATTACATTAGTATTATACTTGAAATTTAAGAATTAGCAAAGGTAAAGTTGAGATCATGAGATTCAAAATTTTTTATAGAAGTTATGAAATTTAAGCTGTAGAATAACCAGATAGTGCATAGAAGAGTAGTAGTGGTATAATTAATGTGGATGATTTTTTGCACTTTATCTGTAATTCAAAAGGCAGGTGTATGTATGACTTATAAACGAAAAATAGAGTTTAAGGAAGAGTATGTACAAGTTAATTTAAGTGGTGAAATCGATGCCCAGAATGAATTAGAAACCTGGAGAAAGATCAGGGAAGAATGCGAAAAATATAAATGTTACAACGTTCTTGGTATAACAGGGAAAAATGTCAGTCCGTTTACTATAATAGATGCATACGAATACCCGAAAATACTTGAAGAAGCTGGAATTGATTCAAGGTATCGCATTGCCTGGGTCAATAAGAATCCAAAAGTCTATAACCTGGGTAAATTTGCTGTGAATGTTATGAAAAATCAAGGAACGGGTTATAGTTGCCAGGCTTTCTTATACGTCTCAGATGCTAAAAAGTGGCTTCTTAAAAAATGATGATAAGCAGTATTGAATAGACAGCCCCAAGTATTAAAATTTCGAACCAGGTTTTAGTAGAATTATTGCTACTAGATAAATTAAAACTTGCTCATTGGATAATGGTCAAACTTTAGTTTTTTTACCAAAGTAGAATTTATTGGCTCTATTTAATCCTTACTTTGTTCAGTTTGAATTCATATATTTTTAAGTTTATATTAGAAGAATCTTAGTATTCATTATAAAATTGATTTGAGTGAAAAAACAGAAAAAGACGGGAGATAAAAATGCGTTATGTGAAACTGGGAAAAACAGATTTAGAGGTTTCAGTTATTGGTTTTGGAGCATGGGCCATAGGCGGCTGGATGTGGGGAGGTACCAACGAATCTGAATCAATCAGAGCCATTAATACTGCAATAGATACGGGAATAAATCTTATTGACACGGCACCGGCTTATGGAAAGGGACTTTCAGAAGAAATTGTCGGTAAGGCCATTAAGGGTAAAAGGGATAAGCTTATTATCGCCACTAAATGTGGTCTTGTATGGCAGTTTGATAAGGGTGAATTATTTTTTAATTATGAGTCAGGAGAGAAAGTATATAAATTCCTGGGACCAAAATCAATAAGATATGAAATTGAGCAGAGTCTTTCCAGACTTGGGATTGATTATATAGATCTTTATCAGACACATTGGCAGGATAGAACCACACCTATTGAAGACACAATGGAAACTTTAATGGATTTAAAAAAGGAAGGAAAGATAAGATCTATAGGTGCCAGTAATGCTAATCTTAAGGAACTAGAGCAGTATAACCAGGCAGGACAACTGGATGTTGATCAGGAAAAGTATAATCTTATTGATAATGAAGTTGAACAGGAAATTCTTCCCTGGTGTAAAAGCAACAGGGTAACTATGCTTGCATATAGTTCTTTGGCTAAGGGGCTGCTTACTGGAAAAATTACTCATGATAGAGAGTTTAAGGGTGATGATCTAAGGAAAGATGATCCCAGATTCAGTATGGAAAATAGGAAGAAAATAAATTCCGTTCTGGCAGCTGAGTTTGAACCTATTGCCGAGAAGTACGGTTTATCTTTGGCGCAGTTATCTGTTGCTGCCCTGGTATCACAGGACGGTGTGGTAGCACTTTGTGGTATAAGAGATGAAAAACAGGCAGAAGAGAATGCAAAAGCAGGGGATTATTTGATAGAGGAGAGCGATATAATAAAAATTAGAAATGCAATAGAGACTCTGGATTTATAGAATTAATTCCATAAAAAGATAGGTCTGATCAATCAACACTGGTAGCCCCAAGTATTACAATTTCGAACCAGATTATAGAAGGTCTAAAACAAATTAAAGATTTTTAAATTCTGTTATAAGTTTCCCACTTTTATTTTAGATTAAATTGTTTACTGTTTGAAGATTTTTGTTTGTGGTTGCCCTACAATTATTAATATATTAAAATATGTAGGGCAAGTTATATTTTAAAGTATTAAAGGAACTAAAGTAATATGGCAGTTTTAAAGGAAATGCTTAAAGAGGAAAAAGAACGATTAATAAAAATGAAAAAATTTTATATGGATAAAATTTTGGAATTACCAAGAGGTAGCATAGTATTTAAAAAGAGGGGTAATAAAAAATATCCTTATCTTGTTTATAGAACTGGGGGAAAAATAAATACAGATTATTTAAGACTTAATAGCGAAGAAATGAAGGAAATAAAATTAAAAATAAAGAAAAGAAGAAAATATTTAAAAATATTAAAAGAAATAAAAAGAGATCTTAAAGTTTTTGGAAGTATTAGCAATGAATGATATTAAAAAAATATTCTGGGAAACAATTAAGATATTAGAAAGAAATAAAGTCCTTGAACATGTTGTTTTAATAGGTAGTTGGGCAGAATATATTTATGAGGTATCTGGTCATTTAAAAGATTTTGAGGCCAATTTAAAAACAAAAGATATTGATTTTTTGATAAAGAATATTAACAAGCCTAAAAAAGGAATCAATATTATAAATATTTTAGAAAAAGAAGGTTATGATACTTCAATTGATTATATAAGTGGGGTATTTAAATTTTATAAGGGTAGAGATTTGGAAATAGAGTTTTTAGTAAGAGAGATTGGCAAAGGACAATCAGAGCCTTATATAGTACCATCTTTTGGAATTAAAGCGGAAGGACTTAGACATACTGATTTATTAATTAGAAATACTATAGCCATTAATATTAAAGGTGTTAAAATAAATGTTCCTATTCCACAAGCTTATCTACTTCAGAAGATAATAATAAACGATCAAAGGAAACATAAAGCGGAAAAAGATTATTTGGTTATAGAAAATCTATTGGAAAATATAAGAAAATCAAGTGTGGAATTTCAGAAGTTAAAAGATCTCTATAATTAATTAACAAAAAAACAAAAAAATATTATTGATAGATTCTTAGAATACAATCTTTTTGAATTATTAAAATAGTAAAAAACTTCTAATTTATAATTTTTTGTAAAGAATAATTTTTGAAAATTTCTGCAGAAATAGACTCCGATACAGATATTCCTTTTTTTACTATAAATTCTTTACAACAATTAAAATGGGTAACTAACTAAAATCAAGAATTAAAAGGAGGTTCTCTTTAAAATATTACTATCAAGATATCTTATAAAAGAAGAGGTGGTAGCCCAATAAAATTTAGTTGGAACCAGATAATAAAAGATTTAATCTCCGTATATAGATTGAAATATGCTTAAATTAAGTGATATTTTCGGTAAATTTCAAGAAATACTATTTATACTACCCTAAAATAGGTTTATATATTTGGTTCTTAATGTATTTTAATGGTATATACATCCCCTCTGTTTATTCAAAATAAAACAATGTTACAACCACAATAATGACTTAGGGGGAAGGATATTTTCATACCAGAATTGAGTTTTACTATCTAATTACCTTAATACTGCCCGCATTATCTGTTGCCTCATATAAAAAGGTACTCGAAAGCTAATACGTTGCCTCATATAAAAATCTATATGAAACCAATACGGAGTAGTAGTGATATACAGGTAGTAAAGTAGATACACTACACAGTGACATATCCATAAGCCTCCGCATTTACTGCTGCTTCCTTTCTTACCTTGCTTTTTAATACATTTAACTTAAGCAGCTTATCCTGCAACCTTGATATATTTTTCTTAAGCTTAACAGGATTCAAGCTATCATACTGAACTTTTAATCTTGCCTTTATTTTATCATCAATACACTTTGACTTAAGCACTCGCCTAAATGGGGTCCTTGCCTTATCATATTTTTTTGTAACCCTACTTCCGGTCCTTGTCTTTAAGACAAGCTTTTGGACAGGCTGGAAATAATTTGTATAGTGGTCCAAATATATGTAGATCTCATTTAAAGTACAAAGATCTTCATCCGTATCATATCTTAAGTATCCCACAGCTCGCCTTAAAACTGAGTAATTTTTCTGTTCCACAAAACATGAATCATTTTTTTTGTATGCACGTGATCTGGTAAATGTAATTTTATTCTTTACACAATACCTGAGCATATGATTGTTGATAAATTCTGATCCGTTGTCAGAA
>CAZLOE010000022.1:0-21843 GCA_964561115.1 uncultured Actinomycetota bacterium | reverse complement strand
TTATATATAAACCACTTTAAATTTAAATAGAATATTTTAAAATGTTGACTTTTATTATATTTATGTGTAAACTATAGTAATTAATTTCACTATAAGTGAAAATTAATTTTAATAAATAAGGAAAATTATTTTTGTACAATTGCAAAATTTCTGTTACAATTATAACAACAAAGTAGATATTAAATAGTTTATAGTAATGAAAGTAAAATGAATTATGGAACATTATATAAAAAAAAATTGTTATTGGTGTAAAATATATAAAGAAATTAAAAAAATAGGAGTTGATATTTTAAATGGCAGAAGAAAAAAAGTTTGATAAAAATATAGAAAAAATAAATATACCTAAAGAGCTTCCGCTTCTATCTCTTAAGAACAGTGTTGTATTCCCTTTTCTGGCTACACCTCTTATCGTAGGAAGAAAAAAATCTTTAGAAGCTGTTAAAACTGCATCAAAAGAACATAAGATCATAGTAGTGGTAGCCCAAAAAGAAGAAAATAAAGAACAGGTAAATAAAGACGATTTATATGACATAGGTACTGCATGTGCCATAAAGCAGGTATCTGATGTATCAGAGAATGAGATAAAGTGTATAGTGGAAGGGATCACCCGGGTAAAAATAAAATATTTTACTCAAACCGAACCTTGCTTCAAGGTAGTCACTGAAGTACTTGAAGACATTCCTTATATTGATGATGAGGAAACCGAAAATCTAAATACAACTATAAGGATGCAGGTTGAAAAATTCATTCAGCTGGGTATCCCCCTGCCAACAGCATTTGTAGTGGCAGCAACTAATATTTCCAGGCCGGAGATCCAGAGTGATCTTTTTGCCTCGTACCTGCTTTCAAGTACCAAGCAAAAACAAAAGATCCTTGAAGAAAGCAACCTGAGATTAAGGCTTAAGAAATTAACAAAATATCTGGGAGAGGAACTCAAGAAATTTGAAGTTCAGTCACAGATCAGAGATAAAGTCCAGAAGGAAGTAGGAAAGACTCAGAGAGAATATTATCTGCGTCAGCAGCTTAAAGCTATCAAAAATGAGCTGGGTGAATTTGATGAATCTATTGCTCTTACCAAGGAACTGGAGAAAAAACTTCAGAAGAAAAAATTGCCCAAAGAGGCTAAGGAAAAGGTACAGAAGGAAATAGAAAGACTGGAAAGTATTCCCAGTATGTCTCCTGAACATTCTTATGTAAGAACTTATGTAGAATGGATGCTGGATGTTCCCTGGTCCGAAAAGACCAAAGATGTCCTTGATTTAAAGAAAGCAAAGAAAATTTTAGATGGTGACCATTATGATCTGGATAAGGTAAAAACCCATATTCTTGATTACCTGGCAGTCAGAAAACTGAAGGGTAAGACAACCAAGGGGCCCATACTCTGTTTTGTAGGACCCCCGGGAGTCGGTAAAACTTCTCTGGGGCATTCTATAGCCAAGTCGCTGGGAAGAAAATTTATAAGAATGTCTATCGGAGGCATAAGAGATGAGGCTGAAATAAGAGGCCACCGCAGGACATATGTAGGAGCACTTCCGGGTAGGATCATCCAGGGTCTTACCCAGGTGGGGACCAATAACCCCGTATTTATGCTTGACGAAGTAGATAAAGTGGGTATGGACTACAGAGGGGACCCTTCATCTGCTTTACTTGAAGTACTTGATCCCGAGCAGAATAATTCGTTCAGAGACCATTATCTTGAAGTGCCGTTCGATCTTTCTAATGTGATGTTTATAACCACCGCGAATATACTGGATACTATACACCCGGCACTTAAGGACAGGATGGAAGTCATTGAAATACCCGGTTACAGCTCAGAAGAGAAGATCCATATAGCTGAAAAGTTCCTGATTCCAAAGCAGTTAAAAGAACAGGGAGTTGAAAAGTATAATATTAATTTTGAAAAAGATGCCATCAGCTTGATAATCGAACAATATACCAGAGAAGCAGGTGTCAGGAACTTAGAGCGCGAGATATCAAATATCTGCAAGAAGATCGCAAGGGAAATAGTTGAAAAGAGAAAATTTTCCAGGAATGTAACTGCTGTCAAAGTAAGAGACTATCTTGGAATTTCAAAAATACTGCCGAGCGAAATCGAAGATAAAAACAAAATAGGTGTAGCAACAGGCCTGGCTTATACCCCGGTAGGCGGAGATATACTGCTTATTGAATCCACCTATTATAAGGGAAATGGCGATCTGATACTTACAGGAAAACTGGGAGATGTGATGCAGGAATCGGCAAAGGCAGCTATAAGTTATATACATTCTAGAGCAAAAGATTTTGGTATATCAGAAAAAGTATTTAATAAATCCGATATACATATCCATGTTCCTGCAGGTGCCGTGCCCAAGGACGGACCGTCTGCAGGTGTAGCTATAACTTCTTCCCTGGTATCAGCATTTACTAGAATACCTGTTATAAGAAATGTGGGTATGACAGGAGAAATAACCCTGAGAGGAAGGGTCCTTCCCATAGGCGGACTAAAGGAAAAGCTCCTGGCTGCAAAGCGAGCAGGGCTTAAGAAAGTCGTGCTGCCCGAAAAGAACAAAAAGGATCTTGATGAAATACCAGACAATATAATCAAGGGACTTAAACTTGAATTTGCGGAAAATATAGATGATGTAATAAAGCATACTCTGGAGAGATATCCTACAAAAACAGGCCGCAAAGATAAAAAAAGCACAAAGATTTCTGATAAAGAATTAAAGGTAAGTGAGACACAGAGAATAAGCCCTACTATACAATAAATTATCTTATAACAAGCCCTCCACGGAAGAAATTTTATGGAGGGCTTAATCTTTTATAATATTAAGGAATCAATGCCTGAAATGTCTTTTTCCGGTAAAGATCATCGGTATTTTATTTTTATTGCAGCTTTCAATGACCTCTTTATCTCTGATTGAACCGCCGGGTTGTATTATTGCCGTAATCCCATTTTTAGCCGCAAGTTCAGCCACATCTTCAAAAGGAAAAAATGCATCCGAAGCCATTATCGAACCCTTGCATCTTCCATTAGATTTCTTTACAGCAAGTTCTGCCGCGTCAATCCTACTCATCTGTCCCGCTCCTATACCCACGGTACTGCTGCTGGCAGCCAGCACTATAGCATTTGATTTAACGCTCTTGGCAATTTGCCAGCCAAAAACAATATCGTTCCATTGATCTGAATCCGGCTGGTTATCTGTCACTACTTTCATATTTTCCCTGCTGTCTGTACCTTCATCCAGATCCTGTACTAAAAGTCCGCCGTCAACACTTTTAATATCCACTTTTTCCAGTTTAAATTTATCTGAATTTATATAATCAATATAGGTACTCAGGTCAAAATTAATTTTTAAAATCCTTAAGTTTTTTTTCTCAGCCAGGATTTTAAGGGCTTCCGGATCATAATCAGGGGCTATAAGAACTTCTACATATTTATCCAGCATAAATTTAGCAGCCTCAGCCGTCCATTTCATATTACAGGCTACGACACTCCCGAAAGCAGATACCGGATCACACTGATACGCCTTCTTGTAGGCCTCACCAATAGTTCCTGCCGTAGCCGCCCCGCAGGGATTATTATGCTTTATCACTGCTACACAGGGGACAGCAAATTCCTTTACAATTCCGAATGCAGCATTGCCGTCCATTATATTATTATAAGATAATTCCTTACCCTGAAGCTGTCGGGCACCGGTAAACTTATCATCTCCACTATCCATATATTTATAATAAGAAGCTTTCTGATGAGGATTTTCACCGTATCTTAAATCCTGGATCTTTTTAAGGTTTAAGCTAAGACTGCTTTTAAGATTACCGATACTGTCTCTTAAGCTATTTTCATTTTCTCCTGCCGTACCACCACAGTCTATATCCAGATAATCTCTTACAGATACATCCGACTGGCCGAACCCTTCAGTTTTGTTCTTTAAATAATTAAAAATTACGCTGTCATATTCACATGTATGCTGAAAAGCCTTAACGCTCAATCTAAACAGCGTACCCAGGTCAATATAACCGCCGCTTTCCACAAGTTCTGCCTGTATTGTTTTATAGTCAGACGGGTCAACTACTACAGCCACCCCCTTATAGTTTTTGGCAGCACTTCTTATCATAGTAGGGCCTCCAATATCTATATTCTCAATCGCCTCTTCAAGAGTCACATTTTCTTTTGATATGGTCTCCTTAAAGGGATATAAGTTTACTACTACCATATCTATTAATTTTATTTTTGCATTTGAGACTTCTTCCATATGATTTTTATTGCTTCTATCAGCAAGTATGCCCCCATGTATGTAGGGATGAAGGGTTTTTACCCTGCCGTTCATCATTTCGGGAAATCCGGTAATCTCCTCTACTTTCTTTACCTTTATGCCGGCTTCCTCTAATTTCTTGAAAGTCCCTCCAGTTGAAATGATCTCCGTTCCAGCTTCCTGCAGTGTTTTTGCAAAATCTACAATCCCTTCTTTATTAGAGACGCTGATCAGGGCCCTTTTTATCTTTACTTTCATCTTCAACTCCTTCTCTATATCACTTTTTATTTAAAATCTTTACTTTTCTTCCTTTTATTACCAGCCTGTCTTCGCAAAAATATTTTACTGCCTTGGGATAAATCTTATGCTCTACTTTATGTATTTTCTCTTCCAGCTTCTCCACGCTTTCGTTATCTTTAATATAACAGGGTGACTGGAGTATTATCGGCCCGCTATCAAGGCCTTCGTCCACAAAATGGACAGTAATCCCTGTTATTTTAACCCCGTAATTATAAGCATCCTGTATACCGTGTTCGCCTTTAAATGAAGGCAGAAGCGCAGGATGTATATTTAAGATCTTATTTTTAAACTTTCTCACAAATTCTACGCTTAATAAAAACATATAACCGGCAAGGACCACAAGGTCTATTTTTTCTTTTTCCAGTAGTTCCACGATTTTTAAATCGTACTGCTTTCTGCTTTTATACTTTGAAGAATCCATAAAGACTGCTTTTATCTTGCTTTTCTTTGCCCTCTTTAGGGCATAGGCACTTTTATTGTTGGAAAACACCAGTACGATCTCCCCATTTAATCCCTGGGTACGGCTGTAATCTATAAGCGCCTGAAGATTTGAACCAAATCCTGATGCAAAGACAGCAATTCTTTTCTTCATCTCTTGCCTAACTTTCCTTTATTATTACTCTGTTACTCCCCCCGGTAACAGTACCTATATTATATACCACCTCACTCAACTCCCTGGCTATCTTCTCTATCCTGCTGAACTGATCGGGAGATGTGATTATAACCATTCCTATACCCATATTAAAGACCCTGAACATTTCATCCCTGTCAATATTTCCCATATCCTGCAGGAATTTAAATACTGCAGGTATCTTCCATTTTCCTTCCTGTATGGAAGCATCCATATTAGCCGGGATTATTCTGTTAATATTTTCATAGAACCCGCCTCCGGTTATATGGGCGATTCCGTGGACTTCGATCTTGCTTTTAATGATTTTATCTACTATCCTAAAATATAACTTGGTAGGCGTCATAAGAAGGCCCTTCAGCAGTTTTCCTTCAGTCCAGTCATATTCTTTTTGCAAATCTACTTTTTTATCTGAAATTATTTTACGTACCAGTGAAAAACCATTGCTGTGAATTCCTGAAGAAGCTATGCCCATTATTATATCGCCTTCCCTGACCAGGTCAGTTTTTATAATATCAGACTTCTCTACTATTCCCACTGCAAAGCCGGCAATATCTATATCATCTACCTTTCCTATACCGGGATGCTCGGCGATCTCCCCGCCTATCAGGACCGTATCACAATAACTACAGCTCCTGGCCATAGATTTAATTATAGTCTTTATTCTTTTCTCATCTACTTTACCGCAGGCTATATAATCCAAAAAAAACAGCGGTTTTGCTCCACAGCATATTATGTCATTTATAATCATTGCTACTGCATCCTGGCCTATGTTCTCAAAACAATCTGTTTTTTTTGCCAGCAGTATCTTTGTACCTACTCCGTCTGTAGAAGATGTAAGAACAGGTTCTCTGTAGTTTTTCAGATCAGGCTGGAAAAGACCGGAAAAAGATGACAGACTGCTTATCACTCTGCCGGAATACGTCGATCTCAATGTTTCTTTAAGTTGATTTATTATATCGGAGGCCTTATCTATATCCACGCCGGATGATTTATAGGAATATTTCTTACCGCTTTTACCATTTTCAGGCATTAGAAGATACTTTCTCCTCTTTATCCAAAGAATATTTACCAGAATACTTCTTTTTAGGTATAGTGACCGGATAATCGCCGTTAAAGCAGGCGAAACAGAATTTTTCCTTTGAATACCCTATGGCTTTTATAAGACCCTTCATTGATAAATATTTTAAACTATCTACATTTAGAAATTTTCTTATATCTTCCAATTTCTTATGATTGGCAAGAAACTCCTTACTTGTTGCCATATCAACACCATAATAGCAGGGATAAAGCAGTGGTGGACAGGTGATCCTCATATGTACTTCCTTGGCACCAGCATTGTATAACATTTGGACTATTTTTTTTGATGTTGTCCCCCTGACTATAGAATCATCAACTACTACCAGCTTTTTACCCCTTATGATGTCCTTTAAAGGATTTAACTTAAGCTTAACGCTTATATCCCTGGTCTTTTGTTTCGGCTGAATAAAAGTTCTTCCCACATATCTATTTTTAATAAAACCTTGGGCGTAAGGTATTTTTGATTCCGCAGAATATCCAATTGCTGCAGGAGTACCCGAGTCAGGCACAGAAATCACTATATCAGCATCAGCAGGAGATTCCTTTGCCAGTTCCTGTCCCAATCTGTGTCTTACCTTAAACACATTTTTATTATTTAAATAACTATCAGGTCTGGCAAAGTAAATAAGTTCAAACACACACATAGACATTCTTTCAACAGGTAAGATCATCTGAGATCTCATCCCATTCCTATCCAGTACAACGATTTCGCCAGGGTCGACCTCTCTGATAAAGTCGGCATCTATTATATCCAGTGCACAGCTCTCGGAAGCTATGATGAAACTGTCACCAATATTTCCCAATACCAGCGGCCGGAACCCATGAGGGTCCCTTATTCCAAAGACTTTGTCTTTTGTAAGTATGACAAGAGAGTAAGAACCTTTGATCCTGTTTATGGCATCTTTTATAGCATCTTCGATACTTTCTTTCTCTGAGCTTTCTATAAGCGATGCTATTACTTCCGTGTCTGAATTTGAATCAAAGTTTATTCCATTTTTAATCTGTTCATTTCTTATCTCTTCAGCATTTGTTAAATTTCCATTATGAGCTATAGCAAAACTTTCATTTTTAAACATACGGTAAAGCGGCTGGGAATTCTGCCAGTTATTCTCTCCTTTCGTAGAATAACGGGTATGTCCGATCCCAATATGACCCTGAAGAGGCGCCATATTTTGTTCATTAAATACCTGGTTTACCAGACCTAAATCTTTAAAGATAAGAATGTTTTCTCCATCGGAAACAGCTATGCCCGCGCTTTCCTGGCCCCTGTGCTGGAGAGCCTGAAGCCCGTAAAATATTATTTCCGCCACCTTTCCGCTCTGTGCGTATATGCCAAATACACCGCATTTTTCATATATCTCTCTTTCCGATGTTAATTTAATCATTTGATTTACCAATTTTTATAATTTAATTTATAGCTGATAGTAAACTATCAATTGCAATCTTTTATATGACAAACAAAATTATTATAACAAATAAAATGCCAAAATAAATAAAGGAGTTAATAAATTTAGCCGTTTTCTTCACACCACTCCCTGGCATTCTGAAACATCTTAAGCCATGGTGAAGCACTCAGTCCAGATCTAAATTTATCAGGTATCCACGGCCACTGCCACAACAGAAATGATCTCTCAGGATGAGGCATCATAGCGAGATGCCTGCCGTCTGGTGAACATAAGGCAGTAAACCCAGATGGAGAGCTGTTAGGATTAAACGGGTACTTCTCTGTAGCAACTCCTTTATCATCCACGAAAACTATTGGTGCCAGATTTAAATCAGATATATCAGACAGAATCTTACCATAGGGGCAGTGCAAGTGTCCTTCTCTGTGTGCCACCCATATCCCTAAAATTGAATCTTCCATCCCCTTTAGCATAATAGAAGGGCTTTTTAAGATCTTTACGGTAGCCCAGCGGGATTCAAACCTTCCCGAAGGATTGCTGATAAATCTGGGTTGCTTCGTTTCATCGATCCCTTTCCAGGGTACCCATCCGATAAGTGTCATAAGCTGGCAGCCGTTACAGACACCCAGCGAGAAAGTGTCCGGCCTGCTGTAGAAATTATCAAACATCTCTTTCAGCCCGGGGCTGAACCTTATAATACCAGCCCATCCCTTTGCGCTGTCCAGTACATCTGCATAAGTAAAACCTCCTACAAATACTGCTCCTTTAAAATCATCAAGAGTCATCCTGCCCTCGAGCAGGTCCGTCATTGTAACATCCCAGGGTTCAAATCCAGCTGTAAAGAATGCTGAGGTCATCTCTCTGTCTCCGTTGCTACCCTCTTCACGCACGATTGCAACCCTTGGTTTTTCATCACTTTTTAACAATTCCGGTAAAGTACTTTTAGGTTTGAAGGAAAGTTGATATGAAGGACCGGTTCGGTTGTGTGCTTTTACCTGTTTTTTGGCCAGTTCCGGATTCATCTGGTGCTTTTCAAGTTCGTCACTGGTCGCCTCCCACCATGCTAAAAGAGTAGGTATATCAACATCCATTTTTACTTCATCAATGCCGCTGATCACTACCTGCTTTTTTTTCTGGGTATCACCTAAAATTAAAAATGGCATATTAAAATCTCCTAAAATATCGGTGATCTTTGCCTCAAACTGCGGCAGATACTCAATAACCAGTCCCAGTTCTTCGGAAAACAGCAGGGGTATTTCTCCACTTTTTATGGGAAGTTTTACTTTTATTCCACAGTTTCCTGCCAGTGCCATCTCAACCAGAGTGGTTATAAGTCCGCCATCACTTCTATCATGCCCGGCAATAATCAGGTTTTCTTTTATCATCTTCTGTACTGCTTTGAAAGCACCTGCCAGCAGAAAAGGATTTTCCACATCCGGAGAGTCATAACCTATTTGACCAAATACCTGTGCAACTGCCGAGCCGCCAAGGCGTTCCTTACCAGGGGCAATATCAATAAATATCAGCCTGCTTTCTCCGGGGCATTTTATATCAGGGGTTATTACTTTGGTTATATCCGGCATTGAAGCATAGGTAGAAATCACTACCTGCCCGGGAGCCTTTACCATTTCATCTCCTACCTGTGCCGCCATTGAGAGGCTGTCCTTCCCGCCGTCCGCTGCTATCCCTATCTCTTTCATCAGTTTGACCAGAGCATCTGCTGCCTCATAAAGAGCTGCACCGCCGCCCGGAAGTTTGGCAGCCCACATCCAGTTAACAGAGCACTTTATATTTTCAAAGTCGCTTATCAGCGCCCAGACCATATTAGTCAGTGCTTCTCCCACTGCCATACGCGCCCCTGCAGCCGGATCGACCAGGATTTTTATCGGCTGTTCGCCGATAGCAATAGCTGCACCAGTGAGACCGAAATGGCTCTGTGCTACTACAGATACATCAGAAACCGGAAGCTGTAGTGGTCCGCAGCACTGCTGGCGGGCAATCAGCCCGGTTACGCTTCTGTCCACCTTCCTTACCAGAAACCCCTTGGAACCGACAGAAGGTAAACTAAATATTGATTTTAAAGTATTTTCCACCGAAAGATCATCTGGCAATTGCAGGAGATCTAATTTCCGGGGTATGCTTTCCAGTTCAAATTTCTTTCGTGGAATGCCGCTCAGGATCTCATCAAGAGCAAGATCAACAGGAGTAAATCCAATGGGGCTTGATTCTTCCCAGTTATCATTTACTACAATTCTCCCGTCACCGGTTATATTCCCCAGGACTTCACAATTTACTTTCTCGCGCCTGCAGATTGCCTGGAACTCATTCAAATGCTCACGTCTTATTAAAAAAGCATTACGCTCCTGGTATTCCGCACCCCATATCTCAAGTACTGACATAGTCTTGTCTCCGACCTGAATATTGCGTATCTCTATCCTTCCGCCTGCAGGCTCTACCAGTTCAGTGAGAACATTACACGGCCCCCCGGCACCCTGGTCATGCACACTCATAATAGGGTTTTTATCTCCCATCTCTATACATGCCCTGATCACCCTGTTCATCTTCTGTTCCATCTGAGCATTCCCACGCTGTACTGCATTAAAGTCAAGTTCTTCCCTGTTTTCACCCTGAATCATACTTGAAGCAGCGCCTCCACCTATTCCAATACGGTAGGCCGGGCCGCCTACCTGTACTATCTTCATGCTTTGTTCCGGTTTTTCTTTTTTTACATGGCCGTTATAGATTTGACCTATTCCGCCCGTAAACATAATCGGCTTTACCCATTCTCGTCGCTCACCGTCAGTAAGCCTTAAGCCAAATGTTCTGGTAAAGCCCTGGATTACAGGTTCACCAAATTTATTGCCGTAATCTGATGCACCATCACTTTCCCTGATCATGATCTTTAGAGGAGAAGCAAGATTGGAAGGATAATTAAATTTGTCATCCTCGCCCGGGATCTGGTAGCCGGGTATATTCAAATTCCCTGTACAGTATCCCGCCGTACCGGCGATGACCAGTCCCCCTCTCCCGGTTGCCTGTACATCCCGGATCCTTCCTCCGGTACCAGTTTCAGCTCCCGGAAATGGCGCGACTCCGCTTGGAAAATTATGAGTCTCGGCTGTAAATATAAGATGATAGGTACAATCCTGCATGTAAAAGGGAGAAGTCGTTCCGGGATATCTCGGTATTATAGTGGATATAGCATAACCTTCGATAGCACTGGAATTATCCTGAAAAGCAATAATACTGTTGGAAGGATTTGAAGCCAGTGGTGATTTTATTATCTGAAGCAGAGCTTCGGGAATCTCCTTTCCGTCTATTATCAGCCTTCCTTTAAAAAACCAGTGTCTTGAATGCTCACTGTTAGCCTGACCGAGCTGGAAACACTCTACATTTGTAGCGTTCCTTCCTATAGTATTTATAAAAAGATTATAGTAGAATTCAATATCCCACTCATCCATCCCCAGACCCATTTTAAGGTTAAACTTTCTCAGTGCTTCTATACCCTCTTCTAACAGCGGCACCGCATATACTTTTTCGGGTTCAATACCGATTTCAAATGTATCAAGCGGTTTATTATAGACACATTCAGTCATGCGGTCATGATGGGTAGTGACAAATTGCTCTATCTTAATTTTAGGCGGTAGCAAATAACGCCTGGACGACTCTATGCGGGTGACTTTTTCAAGACCGCAGGTATGGCAGATTGCAACCGCATTAGTCGAATATGCTGTCTCAAAGTTTAAACGTGGGCCGATTTCTACTATTTTTTTTCTACTTTTATTGTAAAAAGATTTTTTCCCAAAATTCTCTTTTTGGAAAGTCTCCACAAGAAGCCACGCCAGGATCTCCAGTTCTTTTTCTGTAAGGGGGGCTGAAGTCTCAATATAATAGCAGTATTCAAGATTTTTATCTATACGCCTGTAAAACCGCTGCATTATTTTTTATTTCCCCTGTCCTTACCGCAATTTGAAAATATATACCAATTCATAAACAATAAAGAACTCTTGCTATTTTATATATTTCAATCTATCAATTATTTCATCAATATACTTTAGATGATATTCAACCTCAAATAACTTTTCCATGCTGCCCCTGTCGATAAAAGACAGGATTTTTTCTTCTTTCAGCAGGTTTTCTTTAAAGCTGCCTTCATTATTCCATGCCTCAAGAGCTGCTTTCTGTACCAGAATATAAGCATCTTCCCTGCTCATACCCTTTTTTATAAGTTCCAGCAATATCCGTTGTGAAAAAACAATCCCGCCATATTTCATCAGATTCCTTTTCATATTTGATTCTATTACATTTAAACCCTCTATCACGAATATTGTCTTCTCCAACATATAGTCAAGCAGTATAAAACTATCGGGGATTATAATCCTTTCAGCTGAAGAATGCGATATATCCCTTTCATGCCATAATGAAATATTTTCCATGGCAGCAATCATATTAGATCTTAAGACCCTTGAAAGTCCGCATATCCTCTCACAAATAATAGGATTTTTTTTATGAGGCATTGCCGAAGAACCTTTCTGTCCTTTTGTAAAAGGCTCCTCTAATTCTTTAACATCTGTTCTCTGTAAATTTCTTACTTCAAGAGCTATCTTCTCCAAAGAAGCTCCGCAGATGGCCAGGGTTGAGATCAACTGCGCGTGCCTGTCTCTTTGAATAATCTGTGTTGAAACAGGAGAAGGCTTCAGCCCCAGAATGCCGCAAGCCCTCTTTTCTATTTCAGGAGAAGTATTGGCGTAAGTCCCTACTGCACCGGATATTTTTCCAAATCCAACATTTTCCCCGGCCTGTTCCAATCTTTTTAAATTCCTTGCCATCTCAAAAGCATACACGCAGAACTTCAGCCCCAGGGTTATTGGTTCTGCATGAATTCCGTGTGTCCTCCCCACCATAACTGTGTGAGCATACTTTTTAGAACCAGACTTTAGAATATCTATAAATTTTTTAATTTTCTTTTTAATTATGCCTACTGCTTCAATCAGTTGAAGTGAAAGAGCGCTGTCCACAACATCCGAGGAGGTAAGCCCGTAGTGGAGATATTTTGAAGAATCACCTATATATGAGGAAACATTGGTTAAAAAAGCTATAACATCATGATGTGTTTCAGCTTCGATTTCGCTTATCTTAGAGATTTTGAATTTAGCTTTTTCGCATATACCATCTGCAGCTTTTTCTGGTATAACGCCAAGTTCCGCTTGAGCCCTGGCTACTGCTTTTTCAACTTCAAGCCATTTTGCGAACTTATTCTCATCACTCCATATCCTGCCCATTTCTACAGTGGTATATCTGGGAATCATAAACACTCCTAATATAATAAGGAAACCGTCTTTATAACTTTTATGATGCAGGAACAAAAAAACCGGCTACATCAACTCTTCCAGTATTCTTTCCCTAAAAGCCTGGTAATTTTTAGAATCATTTAAATCCAGAAGCTCGTCACCGCAATCATAAAAAACCTGATCGAATTCCTTAAGACAAATATCGGAAATCTTCAGTAGCCATTTGCTTTTGAGTTTCCAGCTTTTTAGATCTATCAGCCATTCTTTTTCACTTACAAGTATTTCTTTTTTTATAAAATCATCAAGCCTCTTGGATTTTATTGAAACCTGCAGCAAAAATTCAATTTTATTAGTAAGAGACGAAATATTTGCTATACTTAAATCCTTATCCCTACTCACTAATACCACCTTTGTCAAATACTGTAAAATCCTTTTAAAAAAACCAAAATACTCACACAATATTGTACTAATTTTCTATTTCAGATAATCACTTAAAAAATCTTTTACTTCTTCTTCGTCCGCAATCTGAAAGCTTATATTGTCAATATTAGCCGATACTGTAGGTATCGTAACACGGTTTATATCCTTACTTGAAAATAATAGCATAAATCCTATAGAACAAAAATCCCATATTGTAAAATCTGTTTGAGTCCTCCTGTTTAGAATCTCAATAAGCCTGCTTGTTTTTGAGATTATTGAAAGGTTGAATTTTTGTTTTATTACTTCGTTGATCATGTACTGCTGCCGGGCTATCCTGTCAATATCGCCTCCTTTAGTAGCTCTGCATCTTGCAAATGACAGAGCCTGCTCACCGTTCATATCGTAAGTCCCCGGCTCAAAATGCGCACCTGAAAGTTCATCATCAAGAGGTTCTTCTACTGTTATTCGAACACCTCCGAGTACATCGATTATCTCCTTAAATCCGTTAAAGTCTATTATTGCTATTCTATCAGCCTCAACACCAGTAAGCTCGTGAATTTCTTTTTTTATCATCTCTTCACCGCCGTATGCATATGCAGCATTTATTTTAGGTATTCCATATTCCTCAAGCCCGGCTCTCCTCGTATCCCTGGGAATTGAAATAAGACAATCCTTCTCTCCCAAGCTGCTGATGTGATATATGATAATAGTATCAGTATTATTCAACTCGCTGTTTCCTTCTCTTTCGTCAACACCCAGAATCAATATATTCTTGCCAATTGGATTTAAATCCGTAACGGAGACACATAGAAGTCCAAATACAATCAGAATAAAAATGATCAGTATAGTAATAAAACAGCCTTTGGCTTTATTCATATCTTATTTATTTTCAAATCTGAGAAATTATTTATATTCCCCGTAGCCGGTATGAGATAAATAATACAGAGTGTGAAGCAATTTTTCAATAGGATCTGTTGTCTCAATCCTTACAACTGGCGGGGTTTTAATAGGAACTGAAGTATAATTTATTATAACTTTTATACCAGCACTAACGATAATATCTGTTACTTTCTGCGCCGAATCAGGAGGAACAGCAAGTATTGAGATTTCTATATTTTTTTTCTCAATTTCATCTTTTATCCGGTTTATATTCAATATTTCCCTTCCAGATATGACTTTGCCTATAACTTTCGGATTATTATCAAAAACATTTTCTATCTTGAAACCAAATCTTTTCAGCATCTTATATTTTAAAATCGCCTTGCCTAAATTACCTGCACCTACCAAAGCAATACGGACTAGCCTGTCGTAACCCAGTATTTTATTAAATGAATTAATGAGTTCATTGATATTAAATCCGACGCCTCTTTTACCCTTTATCTTAAAACACATTAAATCCCTTCTTACTTCTGCACTATTTATACCGGTATTGATACTGATATCCTTAGAGGTTATAGTTCTTTTACCGATTTCTTTCAACTGTACAATATACTTTAAGTATTGGGATAATCTCGAAATGACACCTTCGGAATATATTCTCTCTACCATAAACAAAACCCGCTATATAAAGTTTTACTATTAATTTGATACTCTTATTTGAAAAAGTTTATTTAATACTTTGTATCACAATTGTAACAGGATTACCATCCTTTTACAAGAACGAGGTCACCTTATAGAGTATTATATTAAGTCTTTATCCTGAAATCATATATGCCATCTTTTTGTTTAAAAGTACTCCTGCAATGGGTGCAAATGAACATGCTTTTTTTAAAAAATAGTGTCTGTCTCATGCAGTAAGGGCACAATACAATATCCTTTAAAGTCACTCCCGATTTAATGCCGGTTTTTTCTTTCGTTCTCTCATCTAAAATACTTTTTAAAAAAACACTCGGTCCCAAAAGGACGAAGGGTATAATTCTCTGATAAATTTTTTCAAAAAATATCAGCGTTTTTGTACCAGGAAATCTCTTCAGAATATTAAGTCTGAAGTTAGAAACACTTATCATTTTTTTTATGGTAAATTTTCTTTTTTTAAGAGTTCCTATTATATACTTGGGATGGAAATTCATTATGGTCTCTCCTATCTGGGAAGGCAGCAGGTTGAACGGTGATGTATCCATCTTTCCTATAAAATACCTCAATATATTTTTTAGGTTTCTTTTATTGGCAAACTCCAGAAAATAAAGCCCGTTGCCCCTTAGTATCCTTGCCACCTCGTTAAAATACATTTCAGGATCATCAAGATGATGTACCATTCTAACTGTAAGCACCACATCCGCACACCCGGATTTCAGAGGCAGATGAGCTGCATCTGCGGCAATCAGATAAACAGAGGAAAGACTTCTTTGATTATCTTCCAGAAATTTTTTTATCTTTTTTCTGGCATTTTCCAGATTTTTGACCGAATAGTCTATAAGTACTATATTCTCAAAGTCTTTATATTCATTAAAAAGCCTGCCGTATCCGCAGCCGATATCAAAAAAGAACTTATTGGTCCCATCAACTCCAGCCAGAAGTTTTCTTAAAGCCAGCCTTTCAGCTCTGTCCTCATACAGTCTTTTATTATCTTCCCAGAATTTACTGTAATCAAAACTTTCATAATCTGATTTTCTAAATGCCATTCTTCTGCCTTTCAGATTTTCAGTATATAATTTGAATAATTATACTACAATTGGTTTAAACTGTTCTACCGTTACAGCATTTTGTTAATGTCATTTTTTACAATTTTTTTAAAAAGCCTTGTATAATATTGACAATTGACGTAAAAAAGATTATATGATTTTAGTTTTGTAAATATTTAAAAGATAAAAACATCAAACCCGGATAGGTCATTATGGCAGAAACAATATATAAGGAACCGGACGAGATTTTTTGCCCGGAATGCGGGATGACTATTAAAAGGGGTACCACCATATGTCCCCGTTGCGGAGTCAATATCAAAGATCTACTCACGGAAAGCATAACCTATCAGTCGCCGATTTACAGAATGGAAGGAGGAATTACACCAAAAAATAAAGTAGTTGCCATACTTCTGGCAGTATTTTTCAGCTTCTGGGCCTGGCTCTATACCTATGGGAAAAATGCAAAAAAGTTTTGGATTTCTATTGGGGTCAATGCCGTGATGATCGTAATCATCCTTTCTTACTCATGCTCTATTATAAGTAATGCTGTTTCTTATAATCAAAATTATTTAGATTACTCTAGTGGACCTCTTATCGGGTTAAGTGTCTTTATGAATTTAATAAGTTTCGGTATCTGGATATGGGTGTTAGTGGATAATGCAGCAAAGCCGAATAGCTTTTATGAAAAGTATCCCAAAGGTTAGATTTATAAATGTTGAATTAAAAAAATAAGAGAAAACCTCTGGTATTTCAGAGGCTTTCTCTTATTTTAAATCAAATATACTTATTTAATAAAATCCTAAGTTACCTTTGACTTTATTTTATCCTTTTTTATATAAATACCTTCTTTTTTAATACTATCTTTATCTAATATCTTTATATGGTTGAACTCCAGACTGGCTGCTACTACATCAGCTGTGATACTTGTAATGTTATATTTCTTACCTTCCTTATTTTCCCAGCTTCTCAGATTAATATGGCCGCATACCATTATTCTATTTCCTTTCTTTAATGCAGACGCGCAATTCTCTGCAAGATTGCCCCATACTGTAATATTAAAATAATCAACAGCTTCAAGATCTTTCCCATTTTTATCTGTCCATTTCTTATTTGATGCCAGCCCCATCTCAGTAATAGCTGTTCCTTCATTAGTATATTTTATTTCCGGATCACGGGTAAGGTTACCCAGTAAATATATGTTATTTATGTAATTCATAAATCCTCCTGTTCTAAAAGACATTTAAAATTTAATAGCTGAATTCATAACTTTTACAGTAGCCATAATGCTCATCCCAGGGATATACAACTTTCGCTTTTGAGGTTGACCTTATACTGCCATACCCCGGTATCAGTCTGCTCAGTAAAATAAAATTAAGTTTCTTTTCTACGGTTACTGTTACTTCATCATAGTCACTCCTGCATTCAATAAGCCTGCAGTTGTTTACAGCAGTTGCTTTATCAGCTGCGCTGACGCAATCCTGATCACTGAGAAACAAGAGATCCTGTGCCGCGGCAAGCGAAGCAGCATCAGAAGCATTCTTCGTTACCTCTCTTGCTATAAAAATCCGGCATAAATCAAAAATAAATATAAATAGGACTGCAAACACCGTTACAGCGGCCAGGACTAAAAAAGAAATATTTCCTCTATTTTGAATTCTTAAACTCTTTAATAGCATTCCATCCTCATATTGCTTTTTGCCTTTATAAAAATATCCTTTCCGGTAAATTTTGTAATTATATTTGTAAAACCGCTGTATTTATATGAAAGGGTAACTGTAACCATATCTCCAACTTTTCTCAAATTTCTATTATTAGGATCAATAATTATATTAAGTCTGTTTTGATCCAGCCCAGAACAAACATCTCTTATACAACTTGATGCTTCCCGGCTGGAGTTGGTGGTAGCAATTATCCTTGCACCTTCACGTGATGCCTGTTCCAATATGTTTTTTTGGTAAGTCAGCAAACCAATATGGGAAACAATTAAAATAATTAAAACTATAAAGGGAACCATAAGAGCAAATTCCAGAGAGGCCTGCCCTCCTTTCCTGTTTAATAATATTTTAAAAAGTTTTTTATATTTATTTTTTTTTGACATAGTCTTTAAAAACAAATTGTTTCCCATATTGTATATTTTCAGGAATAATTTCATTTCAATTAGACCCTTAAACCATTGAAGCTATCTTGTTAAATACTTTTGAAATAACATCTATTATTATTGGTTTTCCTACTGCTATCAGTATTGCGCTTATTATTCCTGCAATTACTATAACCAGTGCATACTCCAGTGTAGATTGCCCTTTTTGTCCCCATACTTTCATTTTTTCAATTAATCTTTTTATTTTATTCACCTCCTTTCTTTAAAAAATTATATTTATTCACCTCCTTTCTCATTTATTGTGCTTATGCATATTTATTCAATTCGATATAGCTATAATCTATCATATTTATCCTTTTGTGTAAATACATAAATTTATTTAAATGATTTTTTTATTCGGGCAGGTTTGATAAAAATTATTAATAATTATATAATATATTGTATTAATACTATATTTATTTAAATTATTTATAAATAAATCTTGACATTAGTAATTAAATGTATTAATATTACTATAAAATAATTAATTAAAGTTTTATTGAAAATTTAATTTATCTTTTGTAATAGAGGCGATGACTTACATTCTGTCATTTGGGCACTTACGAATGTAACGAGCTAGTAGTGCAACCGGCTATTGCTTTTTTATTTAAAAAAACAAGCCATCTGGCCTCTAAGTCAGATGGCTTTTTAATTAAAAATATGAAAATAAAATTAAAAATAATAATAATAATAACACTGGTTGTGGCACTTGCAGCTGCTCTTGCCATAACAAGTGGATTCAACTTTGAAGCGGCAAAAATTGATAGTAGCTTTACTGAAAACAGCAATTACAGACCGGAAAATATAGAAAAAGCAGCGTTTATAAAGGAAGATGTGTCAGTAAAGGACAAAAACATTAGTGCAGTAACAATACTATCAAAAATATCCGATAATCTGGATCAGGAAATTAACAGCATAAACAAAGAATACAAAGCAGAAGTCCTGGGAAACACTAAGACCAGTGAAGCTACTATAGCTGCTGCCGCTCCGGCAGAATCTGCTGTTAATCTTAGCGAACTTGAAGCAACTGTGCTTTATCTTATCAACACCATAAGAGTATCGAACGGGCTGGGAGCTCTTCAGGCAAATCAAATGCTAACTAACATTGCAAGATCAAGATGCAATGATATGATAGCTAATTCCTATTTCTCTCATTACACTCCCAATGGCCAAAACATTTTTAATATACTGCGTAAAAATGAAGTGGCTTATTTAAATGCCGGTGAAAATCTCGGTAATTCCTCACCCCCCTCTCACGGAACTCCCGATGCATTTGCCAATGCCTGGATGGCAAGCCCATCCCATAAAGCGAACATACTCAGGTCCGTATACACAAAGATTGGAATTGGAGTAGTCGATGGAGAAGGTAGAAGAGTAGTAACCACAGTATTTACTAATTGATCGATTAAATTTATATAGTTTTACGGACGCCTAGACAAACACCCCGGACACACCATCCGGGGTGTTTAAATTTAGGGCTCAAAATTAATTCAGCTGCAGGAAATTTCCACCCATTGAAAATATAAGAGGCCCTGCTACAAGTATTATAAAAGAGGGCAGTATCAGAAAGACCAGAGGGAATAAAATCAATATGGTTATTCTCCTTACTTTTCTTTCCAGATTTTGATAAGTCTCAAACTTTATGTGCCGGGATTTTTGATCAAGAATCTCTTTGATGGAAGAGCCATACTTTTCCGCCTGAACTAGAAGAAAAATAAAATTTTTAAAATCTTCAGAGTTACTTCTTTCTATTAAATTTCTGTAAGCCTGGGGTTTTCCTATACCAATATCTATATCTTTTATTAAATTTGAAAGCTCTCCGCAGATATATCCCTTGTATTTTTCAACCACAATTTTTATTGCCTTATAAAGATTTTGCCCCGATAGTGTGGCAATGGATAATAAATCAATAACATATGGCAAATCTCTTTCTATTTCCTTTTGCCTTGCGTACTTAAATCTTCGAAGAAGGATATTTGGCAAAAAATACCCTGCTGCCCCTCCTATACCAGCCAGGATAATAGAATTTACTATATTATTGCCGATAAAAACCGCTGCAGCTATGCATAGTATAGAAAGGATTATTTTATACCCCATAAAAGAATCCTGGGTAAGAAGCACCTTATTTTCTGATTCTAACAACTTAAAAAGTTCTATATTTTCTTTTCTGTCTCTAAACCATCGCTTACTGCTAAAGAATCTTCCGATCCCGCCTGAGAAAAAATTAATTTTGTTTATAAATTCACTCGGAACATTTTTTGGCCTGCAACTTTTTCTAGCCCTTGTGTAACGGTAATGACCTTTTATCCTTATAATATAAAACACACCCGAGCACAGGAATAAATAATAAGAAAATATGATTAAATAAACAAGCATGCTTTAAATCCTATTGATCTCCAGAGCTAATAATTTTTTTTATGACTATTATCCCGGTAATTTCTAGAATACCTCCTATAATAAGTAAAATTTTACCAGTAACAGTAGAAAAAAAATCCAATAGAGTCCTGTCCATAAAAATGCACATCGTGACTAATACAATAACAGGAAATAATGAAATAATATTACCGGAATACCTGCTCTGGAGGACCATAGTCTTTGCCTGAGATTTTACCTTTAAATTATGGCGTATGCTTTCAGAAATAGCATCAAGCATAGATATCATATTCCCTCCTATTTTACTGTTAATCTTTAATGAGCTGGTAAGAAGATCTACTTCTCTGCTCCTGCATCCTTCCGAAAACCTGTCCAGGGCTTCATCCAGAGTGGAATTAAGCTCCAGCTCATTTGCTGTTTTATATAGATGTGTCCTCAGCGGATCCTTAAACCGGCTGGCAGAATCCTTGAATATACTCCTTACTGTTTTTCCCGCTTTTAAGAGCACTGTCATATTGCTTATAAATTCTACCAGCTGAATATTGAGCGAATTTTTTCTCTTTTCTTCAAGCCCATTAAGAAAATCTATCAAGTAAATTCCCAGACATAAACTGACAAATAAACTGAATGTAAAATTCCTAAACAGCAGGTAAAAAATGGATAACAAAACAGCGTATATAAATGCCGACAGTATCTTTTTCCTGGTATAATATATGCCAGTGAAAAATTTTACCAATTTAGCTTTTTTTGTTTTTAGACTAAACCTAAAAGCTGCTTTCCTAAGCCCGTGAAACAAAGACATTGCCGCAATCACTGCAGTAATAGAAACCAATATTTCATTCCAATTTTTCATTTTTAAAATTAAAATCAAATCCCCTGCTTTTGATTTTCTCCATAAAATCTGGCATATAACCAGTATTGACTATATTGCCTTCATATGAACCTTCGCTATCTACAATCTTATCTCTGATCTGGTATCTGAAAATATCTTTTACTTCCAAAACGGTATTATTGCCTATCGATTCACCTTTATTTTTTAATTCACTGATTCTTGCCACGACCCTTTTCCCATTTTTTAATTTATCCAGATGGATGATCATATCCACTGATGATGCAATCATTCTCCTCGCAGTGGAAGGGTTCAAATTTAAGCCCGACATTAAAATCATCGTTTCTAATCTGGAAATCATATCTTTAGGTGAATTAGAATGAACAGTGGTCATGGAACCGCTGTGACCTGTATTCATAGCCTGCAGAACATCTACAGCCTCTACCCCTCTGATTTCGCCCACCACAATCCTATCAGGCCTCATTCTTAAAGAATTCCTTACCAGATCCCTGATAGTTATTTCTCC
>CAZLOE010000021.1:0-22451 GCA_964561115.1 uncultured Actinomycetota bacterium | reverse complement strand
AACCGGGGATAAAGGTTTTGCAGACCTCTGCCTTACCACTTGGCTATGCCGCCTTATTGGTAACAAGAAGATATTATAGAATAATTCTTTTTAAAAGTTAAGATTGAGTATTTTTATTGACCTGATAAAAATCAAAAGGTTAAACTTAAGAATTAATCTTCTAAAATATGCCTTCTATCTTCTGACCGCAGTTTGAACAGCAACCTTTTTTTATCTTACTGCCTGAAATCGAAAATCCTGTTCTTTCTATTAATAAATCACCGCATTTCGGACAATACGTGTTTTCATACTCACTTCCCGGTACGTTTCCTCCGTAAACGTATTTCAGTCCTGCAACTTTGCCTATATCAATAGCGCTTTTTATCTGTCCGATCTCTGTAGGCGGTATTTTAGATTTATACTGAGGGTAATAGGCACTTATATGCCATGGTATACCTTTATCGATACCTGCTAAAAATTCTGCTGTTTGCTTCAATTCATTCTCCGAGTCATTGATCCCGGGTATGATAAGAGTAGTAACCTCGATCCATATACCAAGTTCCTTCATAAAAATAATATTATTTAAAACAGGCTTAAGTCTTCCCCCTATCTTATTCTTATATGTTTCATCAGAAAAACTCTTTAGATCCACATTTGCCGCATCCAGGTATGGTTCTATCATCAGCAGGCATTCCCTGGACATAAACCCGTTTGTCACAAATACATTTTTTAATCCTTTTGAACTTGCCAGCTTTGCAGTATCATAAGCATATTCAAAAAAAATGGTAGGCTCAGTATACGTATAGGAAATACTCTTATCACCATTTGCCAGGGCAAGACTCACAATGTCTTTAGGTAGTATATCTCTTCCCTCTATTATATTATTGTCGCAGGGAGCCTGAGAAATACTGTAATTCTGGCAGAAGAAACATTTAAAATTACATCCGACCGTAGCTATTGACATAGAGTATGAACCCGGCAAAAAATGAAAAAGAGGCTTTTTCTCTATGGGATCAGAATTTTCTGCAATTATTTTTCTGTATACCAGGGAATAAAGCATACCGTTAATATTGCTTCTAACACAGCATTTTCCCTTATCCTGATCCTCTATAATGCACCTATGGCTGCATAGATTACACTGTACCCGCCTATTATCGATCTTTTTATATAAATATGCCTCTTTCATCTTATTTCCTCTTTAAACCCATATTACAACCTTATTTAATAGTACTTCTAACACACTATTTTTCAAATACTTTTCTAAAGCAATTTTGATAAATCATTAAATTTTCACCGTCTTTTTAGATATACTTTCATTGTAAAATAATCTAACAATTAAAAGAGCGGGACAAAGTCTATAGGTATTCCATAGTAGAAAAAAACGTTTACTATATAAAAAACCATACTATAATACTATTAAAGAATTATTTTCAAAATCTATAATGGTTAACATTTGATATCTAACTAATTTTAATTATTTTTTATCCAAAGGATTAAAAATACTCATGGATGAAGACAAAGATCTATGGATATATTTTGTTGAACTACTTATAAAACAGGGCCAATACGACAAAGTTCTCAAAATCTGTGATGACGCTCTTAAAAAGAACAGAAAATTTAAGGAAGCGTGGTATTATTATGGCTTTATTCTCTACAAAAAGGGCAAATACGATGAATCAGAGTCAGCCTGTGCAGAAGCACTTAAGCTGGATGATAAATATGCCGATGCCTGTTTGTGCTTCGGTGCTGCGCTTTACAAACAAAAAAAATTACTTCAATCCGAAAGAGTCATCAGAAAACTTCTGATATTAGACGAAAAAAACAAAGACGCCTGGAAAATCCTCAGTATAATATTAAACAAACAGGGTAAATACGAAGAGTCTGAAGAAGCAAGTAAAAAAGCAATAAGATTGTAGACAGTATTCCAAAAGATTCTGCTTTATTAAAGTGCATTTCAAAATTATTTTTATAAAAACCTTAATCATTATTCTTTATTACACTGGTGTCGGAAGGGGGACTTGAACCCCCATGAACATAGATGTTCACAAGGCCCTCAACCTTGCGCGTCTACCAGTTCCGCCATTCCGACACTCTTAAAATATCAGTTAAACCTGAATTTTGATTTGAAAGTTTAATTTACCAGCTTTTTATTCTAAAAACATTAATTATTAATGTCAAACAACTACATTATCAGGTACCGATGGTCAGATCTATAGGTATTCTAATCTTCTACTGGTTTTAAACTTATTGCCAGATGCTCCATTAGATCGCCGGGCTGTATCAATAAGCCGATGTCTTCATCTTCTTCCAGATTTGTTATTAATTCCAGATCAAATGGGACATTGAGTAAATCAATCTCCTCTTCCCTGAGCATCCCGATGAGATTATTTATATCAGCATCAAATAAAAATTTAATCCTTTCTACTGCAGGTGATTCTTCATGATAAAATTCATTTTTATCCATTAGTAAATATTCTCCGCTTGAACGCTCTGATAGTTTATAACGTCCGCTTGCCATGACATCTTCAATATTAAAATCATATATATCTACATCTTCTAATACGCCTATCGGTAATACGATACCGAAAAGTTTTTCCCAATCTTCAAAATACTCCCTAAAAACAATATTAAATTCTTTATCATTTATGACTTCTATTTCTTCTATCTTGGAATAATCTTCATCAATACCTGTGATGCCTTCGTCTTGTAACATTGTGTCATAAGTATATTCAACATCTTCTGAAGTTATGGCATCGCCGTTTTCCCAGAAAATCTCATCTTTTAGCAAAACCCTGACTACCGCACCTGCTTCACCAGAAGAATCAATACTGCTTTCTTCCACTAAAACCGGCTCATATTCACCCTTCTCATTTATCTCCCATAAATCCGCAATCAAAAGGTCCTTTATAAAATTTGGTTCAAATAAATCAAAAGACCCGCAATCCTTTTCTTCGCAGCCGATTATTATCTCACTTTCTTCTTCGGCTAGTCTCCAGCTATCAACATCATAAAAAACTCTATTATCTCTTATATTTACTTCTAAATTTTTTATTTTCTCTTTATTATATGCAATTGAATATAATCTGCTGTATAGGGGCAAGACTACCGCATCACCTGCGAGAACATCCTGAAATTGTTTAAGTAAATCTTTTTTTTCATCTTTATCTTTCCCTTCTGTTATTCTACTTAAAATCCTGTCAATATTAGAATTGCTGTACCAATAAAAATTCAAACAATTTTTATTCTCCTCTGTTTCATAACTGGGTAGTTTATTTGAATTAAACATGGAATTTAAATCATCTCCATAATAATTTTCTATTGACCATAAACCTAATTCATAATTCCCCTTTACGACATAATCAGGATACCACTCTTCCGGAGGTTTATTAAAAACCCAGATTTTTATTCCAATCTTATCCAGATCTTCTTTGATCATTTCTTCTATTATCTGATATTTACTGTTATTATTTCTGGAACCTATTGTTATATATAAAGGATTATCAGTTCCATATCCTGCATTGCCTAAAAATTCTTTTGCTTTATTTAAATCATGATCATACTCCGACCATGAGGGGTTATAAAAATAAGAATTCCTCCCGAATAAGCTGTTCAGGACCTCGCTATATTCACCAAATAATTCCTGGACTATTTCTTCTCTGTCTATGGCATAGAATATGGCTCTCCTTATATTAATATCACTCAAGGGTTTTTTATTTTCCTGCTTTTCTTTTAGTTCAAGAAAGAACTCCCCGCTTCCGATATACACTTCTTCATCAATGCTTTCTTCGCTCTCAATTTCATCTGTATTATTTAGCGACTCAAAAAGCTCCAAGTCCCCATACTCGCATGAGACTGCCAAAACACTAAAACATGCAATCATGCATAAAACAAATACTGTTATTTTAATTCTTGATTTACCCATTTTTGATTTAAAATTGAGCTGATTTGCAAACCAGACATCAGCTTATAAAATAATGAATAGGGTTATAGTTGTAGCCGTAAAAACAATACTAAGTATGATTGTCAGCCTATCAAGATTTTTCTCTACAATTCCTGCACCATCAAAGGTCTCTACCATCCCTGCAAATAGACCAGAAACACCGCCGCCTCTTCCGGCATGCAGAAGTATTAATAATATCAACCCTAAACTTGCAGCTATATGTACAGCAAATAAAATATTTAAAAAAACCGAACCCATATTTATACTTCCTTAAAATAATAGAATTTCTAATTAATTTTTATCATATATTTTACCAAAAAAATATATATTAAAATATATTTTTATTTAAACTCTAGTGCAAAGCTACAACCTGAGACAATAATTCAATTAGATATAAGAGAATCTCCTGTCATCTCTTTAGGTTTCTTTATGCCTAATATATCCAATATTGTAGGAGCGATATCGCTTAATTTAAAACTACTGCTGTAGCTTCTTAATTTAATCTTAGAATCACAGACTATAAAAGGCACTGGATTCGTAGAGTGAGCAGTTATGACTTTATCTTCATCAAAATCGTACATTTCTTCAGCATTGCCATGATCAGCAGTTATTAATGCCAATCCCCCGATATTATTTAACTCATCTACTACTCTCCCTAAGCATTTATCAACTGCTTCAATAGCTTTTATAGCAGCATCAATATGACCGGTGTGCCCTACCATATCTGGGTTAGCGTAATTCAATATTATCACATCATATTTCTGTGATCTTATTCTCTTTAATATAGCATCAGTTACTTCGAAGGCACTCATCTCCGGTTTTAAATCATAGGTTGCCACTTTTGGGGAAGGGATCAATACCCTATCCTCACCCTTGTATGATTTCTCAATACCACCGTTAAAAAAGAATGTAACATGAGCATACTTCTCAGTTTCGGCGATTCTCAACTGTTTTAAATTGTTCTTGGACAGAACTTCTCCCAGGGTATTTTTTATTTTCTGGGGAGAAAATGCTATCGGAGTACCGAATGTCTTGTCATATTGAGTCATGCATACAAAATAAACTTGTGGCGGGTTTTTACCTCTATCGAATTTATCAAAATCTCTGCTTATAAATGCTCTGGTAAGCTGTCTTGCTCTGTCAGGCCTGAAATTAAAGAATATCACAGAATCTCCTGACTTCACTTTCGCCTTTTCCTCACTGCCGCATTCCACCATCGCAGGTATTACAAATTCATCATC
This sequence comes from uncultured Actinomycetota bacterium, assembly GCA_964561115.1. Classification (GTDB taxonomy): domain Bacteria; phylum Actinomycetota; class Humimicrobiia; order Humimicrobiales; family Humimicrobiaceae; genus CAZBSE01. The sequence continues at coordinate 17,291 of CAZLOE010000021.1, read as the reverse complement.
TACATCATTTTTATATGATTCTTTTACAACTTCCTCTGCAGTTTTGAGTTTCTCTCCCTTCCTATATACCAGCGCATCATAACTTTTTTTAGTCCTTTCCCATCTATTATCCCGATCCATACTGTAGTACCTTCCACTGACTGTAGCGATTTTCCCGCTTCCTTTCTTTTTAAGATAATCATCTACCTGGTTTAGAAAAGGTACTGCGCTCCTGGGAGGGACATCCCTCCCATCAAGAAACGCGTGGATGAATAGATTCTCCACTTCATTTTTCACAGCCAGATCGATCAATGCTTCAAGGTGCTTTATATGGCTGTGTACCCCTCCATCTGATATCAGTCCCATAAGGTGGAGGCTGCTTTTATTATTTTTCACATTATTAATAGCTTTAATCAATACATCATTTTCATAAAAAGACCCATCTTCTATGACTTTATTTATTCTGGTAAATTCCTGGTAGACTACTCTGCCCGCTCCAATATTTAGATGACCTACTTCAGAATTTCCCATCTGGCCTTCAGGTAGACCTACAGCTTCTCCAGAAGGCTTTAATCTGGTATTAGGATATATCTTATAATAACTATCCATATTAGGAGTATTAGCCAGTCTAACAGCATTACCCTCAATTTTTTTAGTTAAGCCCCAGCCATCCAGTATTATTAAGCAAACTGGTTTATATACCTTAGTTTTATTTTTCACTACCGTTTTAATAGTTAATTATTGATATGAAATCATCGACTTTTATGCTGGCACCACCTACCAGTGCTCCATCAATATCTGTCATACTCATAAGTTCTGAAATATTAGATGGCTTGACGCTTCCTCCATATTGAATTCTTACAGCTTCTGAAATGTCTTTGTAGTAAAGATCTCCTATTCTGCCTCTTATTGCCTTGCACATTTCATTTGCATCTTTTGATGTAGCAGTTTTTCCAGTACCGATAGCCCATATTGGCTCATAGGCAATAGTGACACCAGAAATATTTTTTTCATTTATCCCAGCCAGACATTCAATTAATTGATTCAGGACAAATTTTTCAGCTCTACCGCTCTCTCTTATATCCAGTGATTCACCAATGCACATTATCGGTTTCAGACCTGATTTAAAAGCAGCACTCATTTTTCTATTGACTATTTCATTAGTTTCGCCAAAATACTTTCTTCTTTCGCTATGACCGATTATTATGTATTCTGCTCCCAATTCTTTTATCATCCCGGGTGAGACCTCGCCTGTAAAAGCACCGCTCGATTCATAGAACATATTCTGTGCCCCGAGCTTTACATCTATACTGTATTTGTCTATCAATTTTTTAACACTCAGCAGAGCTGTAGCAGGCGGGCATACCGCTACCTCACAATTATTTTTATTTTTGTAACTATCCCCTAAACCCATTATAAATTTTTCGGCTTCAAGATTAGTCATATTCATTTTCCAGTTGCCTGCTATAAAAGTTTTTCTCATTTTTGTAGTCCTTTGCTAAAATAAATCAAATTATTATTACTTGTCCATCAGAGAAACTACACCCGGTAATTCCTTACCCTCTAAAAATTCCATAGCGGCTCCGCCTCCGCTGGAAACATGAGATATCTTTGAGTATAGTTTATATTTATTCAATGCTGTTATTGTGTCTCCCCCTCCTGCTACAGTAACTGCGTGACTTTCTGCAACAGCATGAGCAATATTCCTTGTACCATTTGAAAAATTTTCCCATTCAAATACACCTACAGGACCGTTCCAGAAAATAGTCCTTGCGCTTGAAATCTCTTTGGTAAACAATTCTATACTTTTTTCCCCTATATCCAGTCCCATCCAATCAACCGGTATCGATTCTATTGATACCATTTTCTTTTCCGTATCATTATCAAATTCTTTTGCAACTACAACGTCAATGGGAAGCAGAAGATTAACATTATTCTTTTTAGCAAGCTCCAGCATCTCTTTTGCAAATTCTACCTGACCATCTTCGCATATTGATTTACCTACTTCATAATTCTGTGCCCTTAAGAATGTATATGTCATTCCTCCGCCCAGTATCAAGCTGTCTACTTTACCAAGTAAGTTTCTTATAACCGGTATTTTACTTGAAACCTTACTGCCACCGAGTATGGCCAAAAAAGGTCTCTCCGGTGATTCCAGTAGTGAAGACAATACTTCGTTCTCTTTTTTCATTAAAAGCCCTGCTACCGATGGAAGATATTTTGTCACTCCCACCACTGACGCATGTGCCCTGTGCGCTGCGCCAAAAGCATCATTTACATAAACATCCGCGAGAGATGCTAATGATTTTGCCAGTTTATCATTGTTTTCTTTCTCTCCGGGATCAAACCTTAAATTCTCAAGCATAACAACATCTCCAAAATTCATTTCTTTATCTATATAATCTTTGATCTCCCGGGAATATATTTGGTCGAATTTCTTTACTTTTTTACCGGTTAAATCTTCAAATCTTCTTGCTACAGGATCCAGTCTCAGTTTAGGTTCGATTTTCCCTTTTGGTCTTCCCAGATGTGACATTAAAATGACTTTGGCATCTTTTTTAACTAGGTAATCAACTGTTGGAAGAGACAATCGTATCCTGGTGTCATCAGTTACATTCAATTTATCATCCAGGGGAACATTATAATCTACCCTGACTAATACTTTCTTTTTGCTGACATCTATATCCTCTATTGTCATTTTATTAAACATCTGCACCACCAAAACTCCATTTCACAAATGACCGAGGTTTAACCGGGATTAAACCTCGGTCATCAATCATTTTTATAAATCTATTTGATTATTTCATAATATAATTGACCAGATCATATAATCTGCATGAATAAGCCCACTCGTTATCATACCAGGATAAAACCTTTACTAAATTATCCTGCTTAATGGTATACAAAGAATCAAATATAGAAGAATAGTTATCACCAACCACATCAATAGATACAATTGGTTCTTCACAATATTTTAAGATACCTTTTAGACCCGGCTCTTCCGAGGCTTTTTTAAAAGCACTATTTATATCTTCTTTTGAGCAATCCTTTTCCACTTCCACTACCAGGTCAACAAGCGAACCTACCGGTATGGGAATCCTTACTGCCAGGCCGTCAAGTTTACCATTTAATTCCGGGATGACCAGACCTATTGCACTTGCAGCACCGGTGGAAGTGGGTATAGCAGACAGGGCCGCTGCTCTTGCTCTTCTTAAATCCTTATGGGGCAAATCCAGTATCTTCTGGTCATTAGTATAGGCATGTATTGTAGTCATAATGCCTCTTTTTATAACAAAATTGTCATTAAGCACCTTGCATACCGGTGCAAGTGCGTTAGTAGTGCAAGACGCATTTGAGATTATATTATGCTGCCCTTTATCATAATTCTCATGGTTTACTCCCAGAACTAATGTGATATCTGCTCCATCACCTTTCATAGGTGCAGTTACCAGTACTTTTTTTGCTCCTGCATCCAGGTGTTTCTTAGCATCTTCTCTTTTTCTGAATACTCCTGTTGCCTCTAGAGCAACGTCAATTCCCATATCTTTCCAGGGAAGCTGAGCCGGGTCCTTTATAGAAGTTATCACTACTTTTTCATCATTGACCTTTATATAATCATCCCCAGCTTCTATATCAGCATCCAGAATCCCATATATTGAATCATACTTTAAAAGATGAGCAAGAATTTTAGGATCGTATAAATCATTTATGGCCACTATATCAACATTATTATTTTTATCATATTTCAATTTTGCTCTAAAAAACTGCCTTCCTATTCTACCAAAACCGTTAATTCCTACTTTTATTGACATTGCACTCCTCCCTTAATAATTAAAGATTAAAAAAATCTTGTAAAATACAAACCGTGTAATTTTAACAAATTTAACTGTATCAATAAAGCATATTCTAATAAAAAGCACCAAAATAAACAGCCGAAATATAAGTCACTTCTAATAATATTAAATATCCTTATCTATATCCCTGTGATTTAATTTTATGGAGTACCCTCTTAGCTTTAAATATTCATATATCTTATCAGATATTACCACAGAACGGTGCCTTCCCCCGGTACATCCTATACCAATGCTTAAATAACTTTTGCCCTCCGAGATGTAATTAGGTATTAAAAAATCCAACATTTTTTCAAACATGGTAATAAATTTTTTATTTTCATCATGCCTTAACACAAAACCTATCACCTTATCATCTTTGCCGTCTAGATCCTTCAATTCATCATCATAAAATGGATTTTTTGAAAATCTGACATCCATTATAATATCCATACTTTCAGGAACACCATGTTTATAACCAAATGAAGTAATCGATATCTGCATAAGCTTTTCTTTTCCAACTTCGCTCCTCATTCCTTCAGCTATAGCCATCCGCAGTTCCTTGGGATCTAATATCGAAGTGTCTATTATAACATCAGCTATTTTTCTCAGCCTCTCCATTTTTCCCATCTCTCTTTCAATCCCATCTCCTATATTCCCATTTTCAACTAATGGATGTTTCCTCTTGGTCAGGGAATATCTTTTGATTATGGAACCTTTGGAAGCTTCCAAAAACAGGATTTTATATTCTATCTTTCTCTCCTTGAGTTTATCAAGAGTTTTATATATATCTTCAAAAAAGTAACCGCTTCTCAGGTCTATGGCAACTGCTATTTCATTAATAGTCTTATCTTCCACAGAGAAATAATCAATTAAATTTAATAACAGGCGCGCAGGAAGATTATCTATACAGTAATACCCTATATCCTCAAAATCATTAAGTGCTTCTGTCTTCCCTGCTCCCGACAAACCGGTTATAATAACTATTTTCATCTTACTTTTTACTTTTTCTTTACTCATGACTATATTTTATCCAATATAACATTTTTTTTAGAGGCTAAGTTTATTTTAATTCTTTTTTCCGGTACCTCTTCTAAAGAAAACAATTTTTGATACTACAATACTGATGATACTGATAACCAGTGAGCTTAATACATATGCCCAGAAACCTTCTACCTCCAACCCCTTCATTATTAAATCCACGATCCACAGCATACCAGCGTTTATAATAATATTAAAGAGTCCCAGAGTCAGAATATTAATAGGCAGAGATAACAGTTTGATAACAGGCTTTACCAGTAGATTAAGCAAACCCAGCAGCAGACCTGCCAGGAAAGCAATCTTGAACTTATCCCATACACTATCCCCCAAAATATGTATAAACGGCAAAAAATATGATGCTGCCGCTATTGAAAAAGTAAGAATCACCCAGTCCAATAACCATCTCAGCAAATAGACCACCTATCCTCTGCTGTGGATGCTTCTGTATATATTAGCTGCATCTAAATCAGTCAAACCTTTTATTTTAGTTATATCCTTTACCGTCATTGATTTTAGTTCTTCAATTGAACTTATGCTTTCAAAAATATACTTCTTCTTCTTTTCCCCTATACCTTTTATCCCATCAATAAGGGATCTTGTCATATTTTTATGCCGCAGTTTCCTGTGGAAAGTTACTGCAAACCTGTGGGCTTCATCTCTGATTCTTATAAGAACACGCATATAATTTTTATCAAGATCAAGCCTGACACCTCCAGGATATTTAGTACAGAATATCGTTTCCTCTTTTTTGGCAATACTGATAATATCAATATCCGATATCTTCTTTCTTTCTATTAATCTTTTTACAGTGTTAAATTGTGGTTTGCCGCCATCTATTATTAATAAATCAGGTTTTATGAAGAAGCTGTTTTTTTCACCGGCTCGTTTACTTTTTAAATATCTTAGCCTCCTGTCAACTACTTCTTCTATCATCCTGCAATCATCCTGACCTGCTACCGTTTTTATTTTAAAATATCTGTAGTCGCTGTTTACCAGTTTTCCATCAACAGAAACCGACATGGAACCTACCGGAAATGAGTCTTTTAAATTAGAAATATCAAAGCATTCCATTCTCCTTGGAATATTGACAAGCCCCAGAATATTCTTTAATTTTATAAATTCCTTATAAAATTCACTATGGCCGGTATCCTTTTCAAACCTCTTTCTCTCCAGATACAGTTTTGAATTCCTGATTACCATTTCCATTATTTTTTTCTTTTCACCTATCTTGGGTACTAATATCTCAACCTTTTTACCTTTCTTCTCAGTCAGCCGCCTTGACAGTAAATCAGCATCATCAATCTTTAAGGAACAATAAACCTTTGAAGGAATATCATTTATACCTGTATAATATCTTTCAATAAATCCAGTTAAAATTTCCTTTTCATCGAGATACTCTATATTATTTATGGTAAAGTTATTTATTATCGATAATGCCCCTTCTCTATAAGTAAACAGGCTTATGACTGCGCTTTCTTCTCCTCTGGAACTGGAAATAAAATCCCATTTCATCTCACCTGGAAAGAATACTTTCTGCCCGCTGTAAAGCTTACCTATATCATCTATTTTGTTCTTAAATTCTGCTGCTTTTTCAAATTCCTTTATTTCTGAATATTCCTCCATTTTGATTTTTAATCTGTCTACAATAGTCCTGTCTTTTCCCGTTAAAAATAATTTTATAAATCCAATATTCTTTTTGTATTCTTCTTCTGATATATTACCGATACAAGGTGCATGGCATAGATTGATATGATAATTCAGGCATGGTGTTTTTGAGCTTTTACCTGGAGTGCTTTTACTGCAGTCTCTGACCTGAAATATCCTTCTCAGATATTTTAGGGTTTTCCTCACAGCTTCAGCATTGGTATAGGGACCAAAATATTCCGCACCTCTTATATTTCTATCTCTGGTAAGAAAGACTCTTGGAAATCTTTCTCCGGCAGTAATTGCAATAAAAGGATATGACTTGTCATCTTTCAGTTCTATATTATATTTCGGTTTGTTCTTCTTTATTAGATTACCTTCAAGTATTAAGGCTTCTGTCTCATTATCTGTGACTATATAATCTATTGACTTTATTTTCTCTATAAAATCTGAAGGTTTCATATAAAAAACATTCTCTACCCTTCTCTGGAAATAACTCCTCACACGGTTACGGATATTTTTTGCCTTTCCTATATATATGATATCGCCTTTGGAATTTTTAAAGATATATACCCCGGTCCTTTTGGGAAGAATATTTAATAGTTCTCTTACCTTATCTACCTCATAACTATTTTCATTTCTTTTACTTATCCTGGTATTCATATGGTCGTCCTGATTAAATTCCTGCTCATATACATTTTTAGAAACTTACCGGTATAGGAATCTCCGTTTTCTGCTACCCGCTCAGGAGTACCAAGAGCAATTACTCTTCCGCCCTTATTTCCGCCTTCTGGTCCCAGATCTATGATATAATCAGCTGTCTTAATTACTTCAAGGTTGTGTTCAATGACCAGAACAGTATTGCCTGCATCCACCAATCTTTTTAAAATAGCAAGTAATTTCTTTATATCATCAAAATGCAGTCCGGTAGTAGGCTCATCCAGCAGATAAAGGGTATTACCTGTACTTTTTTTTGAGAGTTCCGTTGATAATTTAACCCTCTGAGCTTCTCCGCCTGACAATGTCGTAGAAGATTGCCCCAACTCAATATAACCCAGACCTACATCATTTATCACCTCTAATTTTCTTTTAATTCTGGGAATATTCTCAAAGAAGTTCATAGCCTCTTCAACAGTCATATTTAATACATCATCAATGTTTTTACCTTTGTATTTTATTTCCAGTGTTTCCCGGTTAAATCTCTTACCCTTGCAGACATCACAGGGAACGTATATATCAGGCAGGAAATGCATCTCTATTTTTATTACACCGTCCCCGCTGCAGGCCTCGCATCTTCCACCTTTTACATTAAAACTAAACCTGCCCGGCTTGTAACCCCTTGCTTTGGAATCATGTGTCTTTGAAAATAATTCTCTGATATACGTAAATACTCCCGTATATGTCGCCGGATTTGAACGGGGTGTCCTTCCTATCGGGGACTGGTCTATTACAATGACTTTATCCAGATTCTCATAACCGATTATCCCTTCATGGCTACCTGATTTGTGGCTGGTTCTCATGATGAGGTTTGAAAGCGAAGGATAAAGTATTTCATTTACCAGGGTACTTTTTCCTGAACCTGAAACTCCTGTTACCGCAATAAGTTTTCCCAATTCCAAACGTACATCGATATTCTTTAGATTATGCTCTCTTGCTCCCTTGATTATTAAATATTTACTGTTGCCTTCCCTTCTTTGTTTGGGAACAGGTATGGATTTCTCTCCGGTAAGGTATTTTCCTGTTATAGAACTACCGCATCTTTTTATATCATCCAGTTTTCCGGTGCATACAATATTCCCTCCGTGAATCCCTGCGCCCGGACCTATGTCAACTATAAAATCTGAACTTCTTATTGTCTCTTCATCATGCTCTATAACTATTATAGTATTACCCAGATCCCTTAATCTCTTCAGCGCACTTATCAACTTTTTATTGTCTCTTTGATGAAGACCTATACTCGGCTCGTCCAGTATATAAAGAACCCCCACCAGTCCCGAACCTATCTGAGTGGCAAGTCTTATCCTTTGTGACTCTCCTCCGGAAAGAGTACTGGATTTTCTGTCCAGAGTCAGATACCCAAGCCCTACATCTTTTAAGAAATTAAGACGCTCGATTATTTCTTTGATAAGTCTCTCGCCGATCATTTTTTCTCTTTCAGTCAGCTTGAGTGATCCTAACCATTCTATACCCTCTTCAATAGTTTTTTCACAAAAATCGGCTATAGATAGTGAGTTTATCTTTACCGCAAGACTTTCCTTCCGCAGCCTCTTACCGTTGCAGCTTTTACATGGCGTGTTACTTATCATTTTTTCTATTCTTATCCTCTGGACATCGGATTCCGTTTCCAAATACCTTCTGCTTAAATTATTGGCAAGGCCTTCAAATCTTAAATAATAATTCCTCAATTTACCTTTATGATTTATATAACTCACCCTTATACGTCTTCCATCAGTCCCATAAAGGATTATTTTTTTTACATTTTCATCAAGGTCTTTGAAGGGGACATCCAGATCAAATCCATATTCCTCCGCAAGGCTTTTCATCAGCTGCGAATAATAGTTGGAATAATTCATATTAAAAAACGGCATAGCACCACCCATAATGCTTAATTCCGGGTGCTCCACTATCAGATCAGGATCTACCTTTTTGCTTATTCCAAGACCTCCGCATTCCTTACATGCGCCATAAGGACTGTTAAAAGAGAACATCCTGGGTGTTAGTTCTTCAAAATCTATACCGCAGTCCACACAGGAAAAATTCTCTGAAAAACTCTTTATTTCTCCTGTATCCAACAGCTGGATATATACAATGCCCTCGCTTTCCCTGAGTGATATCTCAACATCTTCAGTAAGTCTTTTTCTTATACCCTTACTTATCTTCAACCTGTCTACTATGATCTCAATATCATGCTTTATATTTTTATCCAATTTTAAGTCAAAACCTTCATCCAGTTCATAAATCTTTCCATCTACCCTGACCCTGGCATAACCGCTGCTTCTTATATTTTCAAAAGCTCTTGCATACTCACCTTTTCTGCCCCTGACAATAGGTGAAAGAACCTGGAATCTTGTTCCTTCAGGCAGTTCAAATACCCTGTCTACTATCTGGTCTACAGTCTGCCTGGTTATAAGCTTGCCGCACTTGTAACAATAGGGTACCCCTATCCGGGCATAAAGAACTCTTAGATAATCATATATCTCAGTTATAGTCCCTACAGTAGACCTCGGGTTTTTAGAAACGCCTTTCTGATTGATGGATACCGCCGGTGATAGACCTTCTATCAGGTCTACATCGGGTTTTTCCATCTGCCCCAGGAACTGTCTGGCATATGAGGATAGTGATTCTACATACCTCCTCTGTCCCTCGGCATAAATAGTGTCAAATGCCAGCGATGACTTACCGGAGCCGCTCACACCGGTAAAAACTATGAACTCATTTCTAGGGATCCTTAGATTTATATTTTTAAGATTATGCTCCCTGGCACCCTTTATTATTATCTCTTCTTTCATCGCTTCTATTTCCTGATCTCAATATTAGTTATTTTAGTTATTCTCTTTATCTCGTCTCTTATAGCGGCAGCATTTTCAAAATTTAGTTCCCTTGCTTCCAGATGCATCTTTTCTTCCAATCCACTTATTATTTTAGCGACTTCAGACGGGTCCATATCCAGCAATTTATCCTCGCTGAATCTTTTTACCTTTTCGCTCACTCTGGAATCAGCTTTTACTTTTCCTCTGGTCCTTATCCCACTGCTATATAATATATCAGATATGGTTTTGTCAATAGTCCTGGGTATAATATTGTGTTTCTTATTATAATTAATCTGCAGATCCCTTCTTCTATTTGTCTCAGATAAAGCATTTTTTATAGCATTGGTTATCTTATCTGCATACATTATGACTATTCCATTGACATTCCTTGCCGCTCTTCCAATAGTCTGTATCAATGATATTTCCGACCTTAAGAATCCCTCTTTATCTGCATCAAGTATAGCTACCAGTGATACCTCCGGCAGGTCCAATCCTTCTCTCAGTAGATTTATTCCCACCAGTACATCAAATTCTCCGGTCCTCAGATCCCTTAATATCTCTACTCTCTCCAGTGTTTCTATAGTAGAATGCAGATATCTGACCCTGATCTTTTTGCCGGCCAGATAATCGGTCAGATCTTCTGCCATTTTCTTTGTAAGAGTAGTCACAAGAACTCTCTCACCTCTGCCTATCACTTTTTTTATCTCATGTATCAGATCGTCTATTTGCCCCCTGGTTTTCCTTACATATACTTCCGGATCCACAAGACCGGTAGGTCTGATTATCTGCTCCACTATTTTGCCGCTTACTTTTCTTTCATAAGTTCCCGGTGTAGCTGAAGTGAATATCACCCTTTTGACCTTTTTCTCGAATTCCTCAAATCTTAAAGGTCTGTTATCCAGAGCTGAAGGAAGCCTGAATCCATAATCTACCAGGGTTTGTTTTCTTGACCTGTCTCCTTCAAACATACCCCTTATTTGAGGAACAGCTATATGGGATTCGTCAATAACAACAAGAAAATCATCAGGAAAAAAATCAAGCAGAGTATTTGGCGGTTCTCCCGGTTTTTTACTCAGTATATGTCTTGAATAATTCTCAATACCGCTGCAGAAACCAAGTTCTGCTATCATTTCCATATCGTATCTGGTCCTAGATTCTATCCTCTGGGCTTCAAGCAGCTTATTCTGGTCCTTAAAATACTTTATCCTTTCTTCAAGCTCTTCTTCTATAGTCTTTAAGGCGTTATCGACCCACTCTTCAGTTGCCAGAAAATGAGTCGCTGGTGATATGATATATACCTGGCATTCTCCATAAACCTCACCTGATACAGGATTGAACTCCACAATCTTTTCCAGTTCATCCCCCATAAGCTGCAGCCTGACTGCCCTATCCTGATATGCCGGGAATATTTCAATAGTATCTCCCTTTACTCTGAATTTACCATTAATAAATTCATAATCGTTTCTTTCATACCTTATATTGATAAGCCTGTCTATTATTTCTTCTCTGGGAAATTCTTCATTTAATCTTAGGACAATCCTCTGCTTTCCATATTCGGAAGGAGAACCAAGACCGTATATACATGAAACACTTGCAATCGCTATAACATCATTTCTTGTATAGAGAGAATTGGTGGTTGACAGTCTTAGTTTCTCTATTTCTTCATTTATATCAACATCCTTTTCAATGTAGATATCCTTACCGGGCAAATATGCTTCCGGCTGATAGTAATCATAATAACTGACAAAGTACTCTACTGCATTATGGGGAAAAAATTCCTTAAACTCATTACAGAGCTGAGCTGCAAGAGTCTTATTAGGAGCCAGGACCAGGGTTGGAAGCTGGATGTTCTTTATAACATTGGCTATAGAATAAGTCTTACCCGATCCGGTGACTCCCAGCAGGCTCTGGAACTTAAGATTTTCCTTGATTCCTTCTGTCAGCTGACTTATGGCTTTGCTCTGATCACCCTGGGGCGAGTAGTTGGATACTATTTTAAATTTATGGTCAAGCATTCCCGGTTCCGTATTTATAATTTCATATTTAGATATTTACCAAAATATCCTTTACCCTTTTAAACAAACTATCTTTGGAACCATTATTATCAATAAAAAAATCGACTTTTTCCCTATCTATTTTTATATGCTGTCCTTCTACTCTTAATTTTATATCATTGTTCAATAAATTTTTATTTTTTAAAAATGTTTTTCTATTTTCATCAGAAGTTTCAACAAGAATAATATAATCGCATAATAAATCTAACTTACAATCAAAAAGCACTGCGGCATCTACTACTATATAATCTTTTTTTTGATTTTTGTTTAGAAGATCCTTTACCTCTTCACGGATAAGGGGGAACATAAATCTGTTTAATTTCTCCAGTTCTTTTTTATTAGAAAAAACTTTCTCTCCCAGAGAATTAAAATCCAAGTCTCCTTTGTAGTCCAAAATCTCATCTCCAAATATCTCTCTTACTTTATTTAGAACATCTGGTTTTTTAAAATAAATGTTTTTTGCCAACCTGTCCACATCTAGTACTATGGTATTTCTTTTTATACTTTTTATATACCCGCATACTGTACTTTTACCCGATGCAATTCTTCCGGTAACCCCTATTACTATTATCATATACTCCTTTCCCTCAATAATTCAGTAAGACCGTTATTCAAAAGAAGATTAAATTATATTAAAAGATAGTATCAATTTAACTATTTTTTTAATATATCGTTGTGGCAATTTGCAGCTTTTCAGAATGTATATAATCGGCTGAATCAGACTATCCTATATCGGCTTCGTCTTTCATCTCCTGTAGTATTTCTTCGATTTTTCTTTTCTTTTTGGATTCTTTATCTTCTGCTTCCGTACTCTTTTCTTTAACCTTGACTTCCTTATCCTTTTTATCTGAAGCTTCTACCTTTTTATCGGCTTTCCCAGACTCTTTCTTTTTTGCCTTGGTCTTTTTATCTTTTACTTCTACTTTAGCTTTCTTTGGTTCTTTTTCTTCTTCCTCCTCTGCTTCTTCTGGATTCTCTACCTGCTTGATGCTGAAAGCCATCCTTCTTTTATCAAAATCTATATCAATAATCCTTACTTCTAACTCATCACCGATCTTTGCGATATCACTTGGTCTTTTTACCGGTTCCTGGCTCAGTTCTGATATATGTACCAGACCTTCAAGATCTTCTTCTATCTGCACAAATAAACCAAATTTTACTATCCTGGTCACTTTCCCTTTCACAATACCTTTAACAGAATATTTTTTTATCCTCTCCAGCCATGGATCTTTCTGGGTTTGCTTTAATCCCAGAGAAAGCCTCTGCTTCTCATAATCAATATCCAGTATTTCCACATCTACTTCCTGATTTACGGTGACTACTTCTGAAGGGTGCTTTACATGATTCCATGAAAGTTCTGATATATGGACCAGTCCGTCAACACCGCCTACATCAACAAATGCTCCGAAATCTGCGATACTGGTCACTACGCCCTTTTTTACCTGACCGATTTCCATATTACTGAGTATTTCTTTCCGCTGCTCTCTTCTTTCGTCTTCAATGATGACTTTTCTGGACAAAACGACATTATTCCTGTTTCTATCGACTTCAATTATCTTGCAAACACACTTTTCACCAATATAGGATTCCAGTTCTTTGATTTTTCTTACATCTATCAATGATGCTGGAAGAAATCCCCTGAGACCTATATCAACTATCAGACCGCCTTTAACACATTCTATGATCTCACCTTCTACGGTATCACCTTTTTCATAAATTTTTTCTATTCTGTCAAAATTCTGTTCTACTTCGGCTCTTTTCTTTGAAAGCAGCAAACGTCCGTCCTGATCTTCTTTCTGAAGAACCATGATCTCTATTTCATCATTAACTTTCAGGATATCTTCGGGTTTAACATTATTTCTTATCGATAACTCGTTCAAGGGTATGACTCCCTCTGATTTAAAACCTACATCAACCAGGACTTCATCCTTGTCAATTTTTACTACTTTACCCTTGACCAGATCTCCGTCATTTAAACTGACCATGGTAAGGTCATAATTAGGTACCATTTCACCATTCTCATTTTCTATCATGCAATTTTCATTGGTTATTTTTTTATTAATGTCATTTTTTGCCATATTTTAATAAATCACTCTCTATTTTTAATATTGAAAAAGGATAACACGCAAAAAAATAATAATCAATATTATAAAATAATTTTTTAAATATACCAATTTCTGCCGGTCTTTATGTCAACTTTGAGCTTTACCTTTAACCTGATGCATTTTTCCATTGATTCTACTACTATTTTTCTGACCCTTTCCAGGTCTTTTTCTTTCAATTCCAGAACCAGTTCATCATGAACATGCAGTATTATATTGCTATCTACATTTTTTGATTCCAACTCTTCAAAAAGCTTAATAGTTGAAAGCTTCATTATATCTGCAGCGCTTCCCTGTATGGGTGTATTTACCGCAAATCTTTCCCCCAGACTCCTTATCCTTTCATTCGAACTTCCGAGCTCTTTTATATATCTCTTTCTGCCAAAAATAGTAGTTGAATAACCTTTCTTATAAGCCTCGTCTTTTAAAAACTCTATATACTTCTTTACACCCGAATATCTCTCAAAATACTTATTAATATATTCTCTTGCTTCATCTTCTGGAATAGAAAGCCTGTTCTTCAAACCATATTCAGTCATCCCGTATATGATCCCGAAATTTATAGTTTTAGCTCTTCTTCTTAAATTATCATCTACATCAGAATAACTGACACCGAAAATCTCGGAAGCTGTCCTTACATGTATATCTTCTTCCCTGTCAAATGAATCTATCAGGTTACCGTCGCCTGAAAGGTGTGCCAGCACTCTTAACTCTATCTGTGAATAATCCGAGGCCAGGATTAGATCGTAAACTTCTCCGGGTATAAAAGCTTTCCTTATCTGTCTTCCATACTCAGTCCTGACCGGTATATTTTGCAGGTTTGGTTCACTACTGCTTATCCTTCCTGTAGAAGTCCCCAGCTGGCTGTATGTGGTATGAACTCTCAAATCCTTATGGTCTATCAGGCCGGGCAAAACATCAATATAGGTATTTTTAAGCTTGGTCTTTTCCCTGTAGTCCAAAATTTTTTCTATTACCGGAGAACTTTCATAAATAGCTCTTAGAGAACTGGCATCCGTGGAAATGCCTGTTTTAGTCCTCTTGGTAATGGGAAGCTTTAACTTTTTATAAAGAATCTCGGACAACTGCTGCGAAGAGTTTATATTAAACTCTTCCCCGCAGAGCTGGTAAATATTCTTTTTAAGTTCTCCTATATCAATATCGTATTTTTTTATTAAACTTTTTAAATACCCCCTATCTATATTCACTCCTGTATATTCCATCTCAGCCAGTACTCTTATAAGAGGCTCTTCTATTTTATAATACAACTCTTCCAATCCCTCTTTTTTTATCCTTTCTAGCAGCTCCATCCCTATTTTTTTATACAGACTTATTTTTTTTAATACTTCATCAAATTTTTCTTCTTTTAATTCTATTTCAGTCTTTTTAACCCCATAAAGCTCAAATTTCAGCTGCTTTTCTTTTCCCGTTTCTTCTTCTTTAGTTAAAACATCTTCATCTTTTCCTTTACCCACTCCTATATCTTCTATATCTACACTTATAATATCCCTTATGATTTCTTCCAAATCTGTCTGTGATTTAACAGGGTTTAAAATCAAATATAATATTTCATAATCTATAAACTGCCCTTTCAGCTCAATTTTAAAATCCTTTAATATCTTGTATATTTTTTTTAAATTAAAACCTGATTTTATTACCCCTTTATTCCCCAGTAATTTTATTATGTCCTTTTTTATGCCGCTCTCTTTTAAATCTTCGATATTTATAAGATAAGCATCACTGCCTCCAGGATATAATATAATCCCATATAATCCATCTTCGCCTCCAAAATCTGCTATATATATAAATTTACCAAATTCTTTACTCCATTTATCAAAGTTTAAATCACCAGTCAAATGTTTTAAATTGATTTTATAAGTCTCTTTTTTGACTTTTAGGATATCGTCCTTAAAATCAATTTTATCCTTTAGACTGTTTAGTCTCTTCTCCAGGGATCTGAATTCAAGACTGTTAAATAGATGCTTTACTTTTTTAAAGCTGACCTTTTTAAAACTGTTATTTATGACCTGCTCAATATTCATATCCTGAGTAGTCTTTAATGAAGTCAGTTTTTTACTAAGCACGGCAATTTCTTTATTATCAATTAAAAGCTCCCTCAATCTCTGATTTTCTATTTTACTGATGTTTTTATATATATCTTCAATACAGCCATACTTTTTTATAAGCATTCTTGCTGTTTTTGGACCTATGCCTGGAACTCCAGGAATATTATCAGAGCTATCACCCATCAGAGCTAAAAGATCTTTTATCCTTTCCGGACTTACTCCGAATTTTTCCTCTACCGCCTGCCTATCATACATCAAAGTATCCGTAATACCCCTTTTTATTCCCATAACCTTTATATTATTTGAAACCAGCTGCAATATATCTTTATCACCTGTCACTATTATTATATGGTCATATTTGCTTCTGATATTATTTGCTATATCTGCAAGAATATCATCAGCTTCAAAACCATCCTTTTCCAGGTAAATGATACCAAAGGCATCAAGGACTTCTTTGATCAAGGGAAACTGTTTTGACAATTCATCTGGCATTTTCTTCCTGTGTATTTTATACTGATCAAACATTTTATGCCTGAAGGTCGGCATCTTGCTGTCAAATGCGCATATTATAATATCGGGATTTTGATCTTCTATAAGCTTTAAAAGCATATTGGTAAAGCCCAAAACAGCATTGGTTATGATACCCGATGAAGTGGAAATACTATCAGGGATTGCGTAAAAAGCACGATATGCAACGTTATTACCATCAATTAAAATAGCTTTGCTGCCTCTGCTGTTTTTCAATTAAATCTCCTAAAAATGACTATATCTTTAAAAAAATGAACAATTTTATATTATAGCATTTAACTTAAAATGCGAATAACCGTTAAGAAAAGATATTGTATTTTTTTATCTGCCTGATTCTTGATTATAATCGGCATAAATTGTATTATTTTAGAGCGCCGGAGTGGCGGAATTGGAAGACGCGCTGGACTCAAAATCCAGTGAACCGCGAGGTTCGTGTCGGTTCGACCCCGACCTTCGGCACCAGTGTGAAATCATTAATTTAGATGTAAAATCTTTCTATATAATTAGAGAAAATCAC
>CAZLOE010000020.1:1661-23145 GCA_964561115.1 uncultured Actinomycetota bacterium | reverse complement strand
AGATATGCAGTAGACAGGATGCTGGATTACTGCCGGGGGAAAAAGATTGACGCAATACTGGGTGCTGAAGCAAGAGGTTTTATATTCGGGGCGGCTATGGCTTATAAGCTGGGTGTCGGCTTTATTCCGGTAAGAAAGCCGGGTAAACTTCCCTATAAGACGCGACAGGTTTCATATGATCTTGAGTATGGTAAAAATGTCATGCAGATACATGTTGACGCTGTAAAAAAGGGTGATAAGATTTTAATAGTAGACGATCTTGTAGCTACCGGAGGTACCGCCAAAGCAAAAGTGGAACTTGTTGAGCAAATGGGCGGAGAGGTAGTTGGGTTGTGTTTTTTAATTGAACTGGAATTTTTAAATCCAAGGAAAATTTTAAGAGGTTATGATATTTTTTCACTGATTAAATATGAATCAGAATAAAAAATAGTGATATGGAAAGGTGATAGTGTATGGCCAAAAAAGAAAAGAAGAAGAAAAAAAGCGCCAAGGGTGATGGAGAAGATAAGGAATTAAAGGATAGACTCGCAGGAGAAGGCCTGGGCGGGAAAAAAGAAAAAAGTAAAAAAAGTGAAGAAGAGATGATAAAAGAACTACAAGAGGAGATAAATAAATTGACTACCAAAGACATCATGATGCAGATGATGATGTCTCTTTCAAGTCTTGCTTATAAAAAAATGGGGCTTCCGATTGGAATAAATGATAAATACAAGAACAAGCAGCAGGCAAAACTTGCTGTGGATGGTTTTGATGCGCTTCTGAAAGTCATAATGGATGAAGTAAGTGCGGAGGAGAGAGAAAACCTAAAAGCCTCTTTATCGAATCTGCAGATAAATTTTGTTAAAGCATTTCCACAGTAACCAGTATTTTAGAACTGCAGTATCTATTTATCGATTACCGGACTTTGGGTCTTTTTAATATAAATTTTGGCTTCTTTTATGGCAATTTTAACTGCCTCTTCTGCAGTTTCTGCTCTTATTATAAAAGGCGTATTTTCACTGTAATACGGCTGTGCATCCCAGGTCTTAAGGCCGATTATGGGCTTTTCGTAGGTCAACGAATAACCGATTTCAGAAAGAGTCCCGTAACTTCCATCAATAGCGATTACTGCGTGCGCTGAAAGTACAATGGGTACATTTCTGGCATAACCCATTCCGGTAGGGATTATTATATCTACATATTTATTGGCATCATTTTCATCCTGTGTCGGTATTATTCCTACCGTAAGTCCCCCTTCTTTTTTAGCTCCCTTACACGCTGCTTCCATGGTACCGGTCAATCCGCCGCAAATAAGCAATGCACCTTTTCTGGCTATTTCCCTTCCTACTCTATAGGCAAGCTGGTAAATATCTGTATCGACCTTGCTGCCGCCGATAACTGATATTTTTATAATATTATTTTTTTTCTTATATTTGATCATTCCTAACCTTTAAAAGACAATTTAGTATTTAGCTTCTTAATATTATATATTAATAACCACGTCTGCCGGCATTCCGGGTTTTAACTGCAGGTCAGGATTTTTAAGACTTATGGTTATTTTATAAACTGTTGTTACTCTCTCCTGTTTAGTCTGGATATTTTTGGGCGTGAATTCTGCTTTGTCGGAGATTTTACTTACTATTCCTTTGAATTCCAAATCAGGATATGAATCCACAGTTAATATTACTTCCTGGCCTAGGAAGATTTTCCCATATTTATCTTCGGGAATATAAATATTGCAAATCACATTATGCAGGTCGCCTATTTCATAAATCGGCGTACCCGGCAGAAGGTATTCACCTTCAACCGAAAGCTTATTTAAAATCACACCATCGATAGGTGAAATAATGTCAAGTTCGGCTATTTGCTGCTCATATAGCATAAGCTGGGATTCAGCAATGCTTAAATTATCTTCGGCAATCTTGACCTGGGTATCATCTTCTTTAACCTGTTCTAAATTCAGCAGAGCCATATTATATTGATTTATTGCCTCCTGAAGCTGAACCAAAACAGCTTGTTTCTGAGATTGGCCGGCATAATTTACTGAATCAGAAGTGGAGGAACTTTGTATGTTTGATGTTAATAGCTGCTGGGGAGTTAAGTCGTTTGAGGAGGTAAAGGAACTGCTTGATTCGGATTTGGTAATGCTTACCGGCTCATCATAGTAGATAAAGTGATGGTAGGTAGACATATAATCTTTTAATATCTTTGACTGTTCAACTGCTTTTTCAGCTATTTCCATGCCCTGCTTATATTGAAGTTTTACCGCTTCAAGCCGGGTTCTGGCTGCCTCAACATTAGTCCTGGCTACCTGTATCTGTTTATCAATTAAACTGTCATCCATCCTGGCAGCTGTTTGGCCGGCCTCAATGCTGTCACCTTCCTCATATCCGGCTTCGATGAGTTTTGAATTGGCAGGGGCACTTAAAGTAACAGTTTCGGCTTCTATTATTCCCGATGCTTCTATTAAATCCTGCTGTTTTCCTATTTTATCTTTGGTATAGTCATAGATAAAATATGATATTACCGCTACGGCCACTACCAGCAGTATTATTGGTAGGATTTTTTTCTTCATACCATGTTACTCCTTTAAATTATTCTGAAATCTTATGCATTTTTAAAAACATTATATATAATCTCCTGCTAAAAATCTCCTGCTAAATGATAACTATGTTTATATAGTTTTTAAAATATCATTCAAGCCTCTTTCTAAACCTGAATATGGATATGGCAAGAATAATAATTCCGATAATCCCCAGTGCAAGCATCTGCGGCCAGAGTATACCCAGTCCGGTTCCCTTTAAGAAAATACCGGTAATAATAACGAAAAAGTATCTAAGGGGGTTTAAATAGGTGATGTACTGTATTATTACTGGCATATTTTCAATGGGGAACATAAAACCTGATAAAAGAACTGCAGGCATCATAAAGAAGAAGGTAGACATCATAGCCTGTTGCTGTGTCCTTGATATAGTGGATATAAATAATCCTACTCCCAGGGTTGCAAACAGGTAAAGAATCATACTAAAGAATAATATCAGCAGATTACCCCGAAGGGGGATCTTGAACCAGCTGTAGGATACCGATATTACAAGTAAGACATCAATAAAGCCAATTATGGCGAAAGGTATGGTTTTACCTGCTATCAGCTCTATTGGTTTTATAGGAGTGACTATCAGCTGTTCTATGGTACCTGCTTCCTTCTCTTTGACTATTGACATTGAAGTAAGCATGATGGTGGATATAAGGAGAATAAAGGCCATAACTGCTGGAACATTCGAAAACCTGCTTTTTAATGTGGGATTAAACCAGAATCTGATTTCATTAGAAAAGGAATCAATATTTGTGGAAATGTTTTCCTGCTTTAATAACTTAAATTGATTTAATCTTTCAATAAGTACAGACCTGGAATAGTTGGCGCTGATCTGATTTATATAACCCAGTGTGACAGCTGCAGAATTTGAATCGGAACCATCTATTATAATCTGGATTTTAGCTTCATTTCCTTTTTTTATGTCTTTCCCAAAACCGGGGTTTATCTTTACAGCGATCTGTGCGTCTCTGCTCTCAAGAAGGCTTGTGATTTCCTGTTCTGAATCTGCGTAGTAGTTTAAATTAAAATTACCGCTGTTTTCAATACATGATATAAAATCCCTGCTCTCATAGGTTCTGTCCAGATCCCATATTGCGGTAGAAATGTTTTCTATATCTGTGGTTATGGCGTATCCAAAAAGTATCAATTGGATGATCGGAGCTATAAATACCAGCAGCAGCATCCTCTTATCCCTGCTTATCTGTATAAATTCTTTAATTATAAGTTCTTTTATCCTTGAAAACATTTTTACTGAGTTAATTTTTTAATAAATCTTAAGTTGGCTACAATGAAAACAATTATGGCAAATATGATGAGGTAAAGTATTTCCATTGAAAGGATCATAAATCCTGAGCCCTTCAGGAAGATTCCCCTTAGTATAGTGATGAAATATTTTGCAGGTACCAAATATGATATATATTGTATTATTTTAGGCATACTGGATATAGGGAACACCAGCCCTGACAGTATATAGGATGGAAGAAATGAGAGAAGCATAGCCATCTGATATGATAAGACCTGCGTTTTTGTGACTATAGATATAGCTATACCAAGGCTTAAAGCTCCAAAAAGGAAGAGGCTGGATAGTATGAAAAGAAGTATTGTACTGCCCTTAATAGGTATATTAAAAAGAAGTCTCCCGAAGATCACTATCACAGCCATATCAAATATACCTATGACAAAATAGGGGATTATTTTTCCCAGAATTAATTCCAGCGGTCTTATGGGAGAGACAATCAGCTGCTCCATGGTACCGTTTTCCCATTCTCTTGATATGACCTGCGAGGTAAGCAGAGATGCGATCATCATCAGTATTATTGCTATGATACCAGGAATTATAAAATTTTTACTTTCCAGCTCCGGATTAAACCATATCCTGATATAAGGATCCAGTGGAGTACCGATCTCTCCTATAATATTTTTATCAGCAGTTATATTGGAATAAAAAGACCGGGTTATGCCTTCTATATATCCGTTGGCTATAGAAGCTTTATTTGTGGAAGAGCCGTCTATAATCGTTTGGACCTGGACATCTTTTCCTGCAGCCAGGCTTTTACTGAAATCAGGGGGTATTACTATTGCTACCATGCTCTTCCCTGATAAAATATTTTCTTCAAGCTGGTCATAGTTGTAGATGTAATCGTTTACCGTAAAATAACCAGATTGGCTGAAACTGCTGATAAATTCCCGGCTGTATTTACCATTATCATAATTCAGGATAGTAGTAGGGATGTTCTTGACATTAAGAGAAAGAGCATAACCAAATAAAATCAAAAGCACGATAGGGATCATAAAGGATAGTATAAGAGAACGACGGTCTCTTCTTATATGTATAAATTCTTTTTTAGCTATGGCGATGATTCTTTTTATACTCATATTGTTTTATTCTTTTATATCTCTTAGTTTTAGGTCTATTGTTATGCTGTAATCTTCAATCAACGCAATAAATATATCCTCCAGTGTCGGGGATTTTATATCAAATTTTGTCCCATATACTTTTTTTAATCTCTGGGGGTTATCAATAGCTATTATGCTTCCGTTATAAATAAAAGCGACCCTGTCACAGTATTCAGCTTCACTTAGATAATGAGTAGTCACAAAGATGGTCTTTCCTCTATCCGATAAGTTATTGATCAATTCCCAGAAGTTATTTCTTGATATAGGATCTACACCGCTTGTCGGCTCATCGAGAAAAATAATAGGGGGATCGTGCAGTATCGCACAGCCAAGAGCAAGTCTTTGCCTGAATCCTACAGGAAGAGAGTTAGTAATGCTGTCTCTTATATGAGAAATATTGGCAAGCTTCAAAATTTCTTTTTTTCTGCTGTTTCTGATTGCTTTTTTAACCTTGTATATGCCGGAATAAAAATTTATATTTTCTTCAACTGTAAGATCATAGTAAAGGGAAAATTTTTGGGACATATAACCTATATTCTGTTTTATCATTTCACTTTGCCTGTATACATCAAAGCCATTTACGGAAGCATATCCGGAAGTGGGTATCAGAAGCCCGCAGAGCATTCTTATTGTTGTAGATTTTCCTGCTCCGTTTGGGCCAAGGAAACCAAATATTTCGCCTTTTTTTATCTTGAATGTAACCTCATCTACAGCAGTGAAATTACCGAAATTTTTCTTTAACTTTTCAGCTTCTATTATGTTTTCCATGTATAACTTTTAATATATTTTTTATGCTATCCTACAAGGTAGACAAAAACATCTTCTATTTCAGGAGAGATTTTCCTGAAGGATTTTATTTTAATATTATTTTTCTTAAGCACTCCTTCGATCTGTTTTTGGTCAAACTCTTTTTCCGAATTTATATGCAGTATCTCTCCGTAAATATTTATTCCCTTGATTTTTCTAATGCTTTTTAATATTTCGAATGAGCTTTTATAGTTTGAGGTGGTAAGTTCTGCTACTATGCCTTTATGCTTTTTTATAAAGTCAGCAGGTGTTCCAGAATAGAGAAGATCCCCCTTATTGATAAGCCCGATGATGTCACACCTTTCAGCTTCGTCCATATATGGAGTAGATATGATTATAAGAACCCCTTCTTCCTTTAATTCTTTTAATATATTCCAGAATTCTCTTCTTGAAAGCGGGTCTATTCCGTTGGTGGGCTCGTCAAGAAATAATATCTCTGGCTTATGTATAAGGGAGCAGGCGAGCCCAAGTTTTTGTTTCATACCTCCGGATAGGTTTTCTGCAAGTCTGTTTTTGAATTGCGATAGATGGGAAAATTCAAGTAACCTGTTTATAGTTTCTAGTCTCTCTTTTCTGGTAACAAGATATAGGTCAGCGTAAAAATTCAGATTTTCTATTACTGACAGGTCTCTATAGAGACTGAATTTCTGGGGCATATAACCAATTTTTAATCTTACTTCCTCTGGATTTCTTTTAACGCTTTTTTTTTCAATCAGTATGTCTCCGCCTGTAGGATCCATGATCCCGCACATCAATCTGATCAGTGTTGTTTTTCCTGCACCGTCAGGCCCGATCAGGCCGAAGATACCGATTTTCCCAATATTTAAGTTAAGGTTGTTTATTGCAGTAAGACTATTAAATTTTTTAGTAAGATTTATGGATTCGATCATTTCAGATAATTTTATTTCTAAACATCTGGAATATTTTTAAAATAATTAATAAGTCAGGGATATCCGGCAGGAGTAACAGAGATGCCAAAAGGGATCTCTTTTCTTCCATTTAATATTGAAGTTTAACAAGCACCTAGTGGAAAGTCAAATCTTATCGTTAAGGTAATTAGCTATTTGACAATTTGATTTTTAATAGATATACTCATATACATAAAAATACAATACAAATATAGCAAAAGGTTAAAACATGGTAGAAAGAAAACAGGACTATTTCAGGGTTCCCATAACCATGCCTTCGCGTATGGTTTCATACCTTGAGAACCTTGGTATTGAATGTAAGAAATCAGGCGGCCATAAAATAGCCAATACTATGATTGTCAGATGTGCGATCAGGCTTTTAATGGATTTAAACCTTGATATTTCAGGAGTAAAATCCGAGGAAGAGCTGGAGAGTAGAATAAAAGAGGCTGCAAAAAAATATTAGCAGATAGTGACCATATTAGATTTTTAAAAACTCTGTTAATGTTTATGTTCTGCAGTTTTAAGCTACTGCAGTGTAGATTTATGTGAGTTTTTATATAATACTGCCAATTAGTCATTTATTTTAAAATCTAATTATTTATAATATTGAATAGGGTATTCAGATTGTCATATCCCTTTATTTTTATTTATAGATATATTGAATTGGAGTTTGTTTGATATGCAGGTAATAAAAAAAGACCTCCTTATCATAGGTGCAGGACCGGGAGGATTAGGAGCATCACTATATGCTGTAAGATCGGGTCTCGACTTTGAAATTGTAGATAAAAATGCAGTGGGCGGACAGATCATATACACAGGGATGATCGAAAATTACCCGGGATTTAAAGAAGATCTATCCGGTTATGAATTTGTGCAGAATCTGGTGGAGCATTGCAGGAAATTTAATATTGAGGTAAAAGAGTATTTTCCTATAAATTCTATAGAGCAGGTAAATCCAGGGGAAAAAAGCATGCCTTATAATTTTAAATGTCTTGGCGATGATAAACTTATATGGACAAACTCTGTAGTAATGGCTACCGGCGTAAAATCTAATAGTCTTGGTATTGATGGTGAGAAAGATCTAATCGGGAAAGGTATTTCTTTTTGTGCTACCTGCGATGGAGCTTTATATAGAGATAGAGAGGTTGCTGTTGTAGGGGGAGGAGATACAGCTATTGATGAGGCTATTTTTCTTACCAAATTTGCCAAAAAGGTATATCTGATTCACAGGAGAGACCAGCTCCGGGCAGTAAAAATTTTACAGGAAAGAGCGTTTAAAAATAAGAAAATAGAAATCCTGTGGGACTCCGTTATAGAAAAATTTATAGGCAGGGGAAAACTTGAAGGGGTTTTAATAAGGAATAAGAAAGAAAATAAAACATTTGAACTTGCAGTTGAAGGGGTTTTTGAATATGTAGGCTGGAAGCCGAATTCGGAACTGGTAAAAGACCTGGTGGAGATCGATGATAAGGGCTTTATAATCACTAATTCCAAAATGGAGACATCTCTGCCCGGAATATTTGCAGCCGGTGATGTAAGAAATACACCTTTACGGCAGGTAATAACTGCGGTTGCGGATGGAGCAGTGGCCGTAATGTATGTAGATAAGTTTTTAGAGGATTTAAAGAAGAAGTAGAATGGAAGTAATAAAAAGAAATTCTTCAGGTGAAAAAGTCACGGATCTTCAGAGAAGATTAAAACTGCTGGGCTATGACATCGGGTCAAAAGATGTGGATGGGTTTTTTGGTCTTGACACCGAAGATGCAGTCAGAAAATTCCAGCAGGATAGAGGGCTCCTGGTGACCGGTGTTATAGATCGGGAGACATGGCAGGAATTGGTTGACGCAGGGTATAAGATCGGTGAAAGGATGCTGTATCTGAAACACCCTCCTTTCAGGGGTGATGATGTAAGGACTCTGCAGTTATGGTTAAAAACACTGGGCTTTTATCCATATAATGAAAACGGTATATTTTGTGAAAGGACGCACAAGGCTCTGATAGAATTTCAAAATAATATGAATATTGCTGATGATGGAATAGTAGGAGAGGAAACATTACAGCATCTTAAGAGTTTGAAAAGGATCATAGTATCAAAGGAAACTTCTAATTTCCCCATAACTAAAAGTATGGAAAGTGAAGGCAGGCTGCGTGAAAGTAAGATCATTCTTGATTACAGTGAAAATTTGGAGGATACGGGAAGCAGTGAGAAATATCTAAGTGAGAAAATCTATATATGCAAGAGCATAGTAAATTTCTGCAGGGATATGTTGTCAAAAAAAAGTATTGAGACGCTTCTTTCAGGCGGTGAAAATGAAAGACATGACCTTTTTCTGTATGACAGGATCGAATATGCCAACAGGAGTGAGGCGAATCTTCTGATTGGTGTGGATTTGAACTATTCCTCAGATAAAGATGCCAACGGCTGCAGCTGTTTCTATTTTAAAGGTCTTAAGTCCTACTCAATACCGGGATACGGGATTGCAAATCTGATACAGGATAAAATCGTCGGCAACCTAAAGGTTTTGGACTGCAGGGTCCATGGTACAAATTATGCCCTTCTCAAGGACACTACAATGACTTCAGTATTGGTGGAACCTGCTTTTATTTCAAATTATAAAGAAAGGGAGAGAATAAAAAAGACGGGCTGTCAGCTAAAAATAAGTGAAAGCATAGTTGATGCTATTTTAGAATATCTTAAGTAAAGAAACATACTAATAAATATCAGTGATATGTACATAATATATGATGATTTCTATTTGAAACACTACAATGGGCCTTCTCATCCTGAAAATGAAAACAGACTGATTGCTATAAAAGAGGCATTAGACAGGTGGGAATTTAGAAATAAAATAATCATCAAAGAACCAGGCCCTGCAGGAAGCAGTCAGATCGAGATGGTGCATGATAAAAATTATATTCAGCAGATCATGGATCTGTCGGTAAAAGGGAGTATTTCTTACCTTGATCCAGATACTGCGGTAACAGAATATACTTATAAGTGTGCGCTTCTGGCTGCTGGCGGATGCTTTAGGGGGCTGGATCTTATTTTTAGCAGTAAAGCTGAATCCAGCAGTTTTTTTGCTGTTGTCCGCCCGCCAGGCCATCATGCTTTCAGAGATAAGGGAAGTGGATTCTGTATTTTTAATAATATGGCTCTGAGTGCCAGATATGCTCAGAAAAAATGGGGTGTAAATAAAATAGTTATAATAGATTTTGACGCCCATCACGGTAACGGGACACAGGAAATCTTTTATGATGACTGCAGTGTTTTTTATATATCTTTTCATCAGTACCCCCACTATCCGGGAACAGGATATTACAGCGAGACAGGAAGAGGCAGGGGAAAAGGTTTTAATATGAACTTTCCCTTCAAATCCCAGACAGATGATGCAGATTATCTGGCTGCGATGATGGATATAGTCATTCCTGTTGTAGAGAGGTATGAACCTGAACTTTTTCTGGTAAGCGCTGGATATGATTCACACCTGCTGGATCCTTTATCCTCTCTTAATCTGATTGAAGAATCATATTACAAAATAATGTGTATTATTTCATATCTGAGCTGCAGGTACAGCAAGGGTAAAATCGGAGTGATGCTGGAAGGAGGTTATGATTATAATGCTACTGCAAAAAGCGTCCTGGAGACCATAAGGGGATGCTTTAATAAAGAACTATTTACCGGGTCTGGTGGTATTGATAAGCTTAAAAACAAATTAGAGATAAACAGTGATTTTAAAGACAGAAAAATAAATAACGCAGAGGTTCTGGAAAGCATTAAAGAAATTTTTAAAGTATAAAAACATGGGTAATAATATTATAATAGATGTTTGAAAGAGCTTTGTTTACAAATATTTTTAATTATAAAACAATATTGTTAAAAGGTTGTTAAGAAGAAGTCTTTACAGGATACTTTTTTTGGTTTTAATTTTTTTGGTGATGATTACAGGCTGCAGGGGTTATGACGGCAAGCTGGATGTAGCTTATTTTTTAAAGACTGAACCGGAGAAAGCTATTCTGGACTTTTTTTATTCTCTTAACAACAAGGATCCGGATTTTATATACACCAATTTACTTCCGGACAGCGATAAGAATAATATAAGCAGAGAAAAGTACGTAACTGAGTTTAAAAAGATACTTTCGGACGTAGATAGCATAGAAGTCAATGAAATAGTATATTTAGGATATGAGAATAATATGAGCAAGGTAGTGGCGGAATTTGAAGTCAGTTATAAAAACGGAGAGGTAAAACAATATAAAAAGTATATTTATCTGACTGAGGAAAAGAATAAGTGGAAAATAATATTTGAAAAAACTTTTATATAATAAGTAGAAGTTTTTTGTAAATAATATATAATATTTGGTATAATATTTATTTAAGATTATGAAGAAAAACTTAAAAACAATTTTAATTTTAATATTTTGCGGAATTATTGCTCTAGCATATACGCCGGGCTGCTTTTCCAGCAATAACAGCAGCGATCTGATAATAGCGGATAAAAGCGATAAGGCAGAAGATGCTGATAAAGCTGAAGATACTATTGACAGCAAGCTATCCTTGCTGAGAAGCAGAATGGTAACTGCACCGATAGTTTTATCTCATGTATCAGGTGAAGAGATACACAGCAGCGGTGATAGGGAATTGGTCTTTATTAAAGGTCTTGCTGAGGCGGGAAATACCATAGATGTATATGTCAATTGGGAATTGCAGCAGAGCGGTATAATTGTAGATAATAATGGTAGTTTTGAGACTATAAACGGGGTGGAAATAACAGAAGGCAATAATGTCATAGAACTGGTTTCAGTAAGCCCTTCCGGAAATGAAAGCAACCCTACAATATTTAACTTAATTTTAGTTGTACCCCCAAAAGTTGAGTATTTCTTGTTTGAGGATTCCACTAATTTAAAAGAGATAGAAAATATATATTATTCTACTGTAACTAGTCCTGCGATATATATACAGGGAAAGCATCTCCCAAGTTCACAGGTTTATATTCAGGTGGATGATAAAATTGTTGGTGAGGTTAAATGTGATGAAATCGGCTTCTTTGATCTGGATGATGTTTCACTAAAATTAGATAATAATGAAGTTGCAGTATGGGCTGAAGAACAAGACGGATTTATGAGTGCACCGGTGTTTAAAGATGTAATGGTTTATAAAGACCTTATCGTCCCATATCCCTCTGATCTTTCAGGTTATCAGCAGGGCAGTGCTAATTATTTAAGCTGGACTCTGAGCAGCGATAATAACTTTAATTCCTATAAATTGGTTAAATTGGAAGACCCATGTGTAAGCCCCGATCTTGAAAGCGATGATGTCATCGCTACCTTTAGCAATATAAATGACAATTCTTATGTCGATGAAGATGTAGAAGAAGATAAATCTTACTATTATTCTTTATGGACTCTGGATGAAGCAGGGCGGGTAGTGTCAAGTAATGTTTTGGCAATTCCATCACCTGATTATACTATCGCTATTGCCAAGGTTCCTCCCTTCAGTGATGTTTCCAAGGGAAGGAGAGAGCGTTTTATACAGTATTATGATATAACAAACCTGGGAACTGTTACGCTTGATCTACAGCCTATGATGGTTTGGATAAAACTGAGCCCTGAACCTGATCCTGATATGGAAATCGCTCCTTTATGGGAAGTACATATATGGGACCCTGAGGAAGCTGATGCATATTATTATTCAAATGAGGATATTTATGAGAGTCATATTTCAGACTGGGCAAATACTGGAGGAACTACTGATATTGAAACGACAACTGAATATAGCACTGACGGCCTGACCAAGACTGTCACTGAAGAGGTCACTACTAAGAAGACAGAGGAAAGCGAAGTCAACCTGAAGAGGTTAATGACAACAACCGAAGAAACTACCAGAACTGAAACTGACCTGACTACCGGTATTGATACTGTGACCACTACCATTGATACCAATACCGAAATAGTATCACCTGAAAAAGTAGGTTCGGTAATAGAGGGACTGGAACCGGGTGAAAAGATAAAAATAGCAATTGTAATAGAGAATGTTTCAGCTGGCTGGAATGAAGAAATAACAGTCCACTTCCATTTTGCCCCTGTGGATTGCGACAGTCACTTCTTTGTTGATGAAATAGTTTCTACCCGTGATATTACTATAATAAGCACAGGCAGGAATTACCAGTAGAAATTAAAACTTTCAAAATATCTCCTTCCTTTATATAATATATTTTATTTTTCTGTCAAAAATTTTCTATGAAAGTGATTTGTCCAGGACTATGAATAAAAAAGAAAAAAGCAATAATCGAGATTCTGAACATATGAATAAGAGTGGTGGTAATGTACAGGATATGGAGGAAACGGCCGAATATAAAAAGCAGGGAGCAAAAGAACCGGGAGCTGCTTTAAGAAAAGGGATAAAAGAGAGGCTGGAAACTGAAGAACTTGAAGAGGAAATAAAACTTCTGAGAAAAGAGCTGGAAAGTTATAAGAAGGTTGAAGGAGATTATATAGACAGGATCAAGAGATTACAGGCAGATTACGATAATTATAGAAAGAGAAACCTAAAAGAACATCTGGAACATATAGAAAGGGCAAACAAAGATCTAATTGAAAAGCTTCTTCCCATAATCGACAATTTTGAAATGGCTATTGAGGCAGGCAAGAAATTAAAAAAAGAAGATGATGAATTCTTAAAAGGTGTGGAGATGATTTATTCGAAGCTGATTGAGTTGCTAAAAAAAGAAAATGTAAAAGTCATTGATCCAATAGGCGAGGAGTTTAATCCTGAGGTATGTGAAGCAGCTGCCACTGAGGCAGTAGAAGGTGTTGATGAAGGTAATATTCTGGAAGTCATAAAAAAAGGTTATATGATAAATGATTATTTAATAAGACCGGCAGTGGTCAAAGTTTGTAAGAAAAAGTGAGAGGAGTATAGATTTTTATGGGTAAAAAGATTGCTTTGGGGTGTGTGATAGGTTTTGTAGCGGTGATTATCATTGTGGGGCTGATATTAGTTGCCTATGTCATAGATTCAAGAAATAATATGGTGGCTAAAGAAACTGACGTAGATGAAGCCTGGGCACAGGTACAGAATGTTTATGAAAGAAGGCTTGATCTGGTGCCCAACCTGGCTGAGAGTGCCAAGGCATATATGCAGCTGGAAAAAGATATATTCGAGGCTATAGCTGCAGCAAGAGCAGGAATACAGGAGGCAGAAACGGCATCTGAAATTGACAGTGCCAATCAAGAGATAAATTCAATTATCGATGATATAAAGGTCACGGTTGAGGATACTCCTGAGCTAAAGGCAAGCGGGACCATACAGGATCTCATGATCCAGCTGGAAGGAACAGAAAACAGGATCGCGGTGGAGAGGGGCAGGTTTAATGAGACAGTCAGGGAATATAATGTATATATAAAGATGTTCCCGAGAAATATAATTGCAGGCTGGTTTGGATTTGAGGAAAAAGAATTCTTTGAAGCTAGAGAAGGAGCAGATGTAGCTCCGGAACTGGATCTGGAACTTGATTAAATAATGGGATTTATTTTATTTAAATTTAAAAAAAGACTTATCTTATTTTTAGTATTTTTTTTAATTTGCTTTCTATCTTTCCCTAGTCTTCTTCATTCCGATGATGTTGATTTTTCTTCCCATACAGGATATATAAATGATTATGTCGGTCTGCTGGACAGCAGTTCCAGGGATAACCTGGAGACTCTTGCAGCGCAGATCGAAAGTGATACCGGCAGTGAAATAGCAGTAGCGATAGTTGACAGCCTGCAGGGGATCACAGTGGAAGAATATGCTGTAGAACTTTTTGAAGAATGGGAAATCGGCAAAGAAAAAGAGGATAAC
This sequence comes from uncultured Actinomycetota bacterium, assembly GCA_964561115.1. Taxonomy (GTDB): domain Bacteria; phylum Actinomycetota; class Humimicrobiia; order Humimicrobiales; family Humimicrobiaceae; genus CAZBSE01. The sequence goes on along the minus strand of CAZLOE010000020.1, from coordinate 8,618 downwards.
GGTCTTCTTATATTAATCTGTAACGAGGGTGAATTTGGGGAAAGGGACTTAAGGATTGAAGTAGGGTACGGACTTGAGGGAGTAATAACGGATCTTGAAGCAGGCAATATTGAAAATAAAATACTTATTCCTAACCTTCAAAAAGATCATTATTATGAAGGATTGTATAATGCGATAATCGCTATAGCCGACCAGATATATGTGGAGAAAGGTCTTGAGCCGTTAAGCTCTGGAGGCGCGGGTATTGCAGCGGTAACTGAAAATCCTGTTTCGTCATTTACCGGTTTCCTATCGGGGTTACCTGCAACATGTATGTGCTGTTTTCCTTTTCCGCTCATAATGATCATAATAATAGTGCTGGTAAACTTTTTTAAAAGAAGATGCCCCAGCTGCAGAAAATTCAGCCTGAAGACTAAAACTACCATACTAAAAGCAGCTACTTATACTGCTGCCGGAAAGAAACTGGTAGAAAGGGTCTGCTCAAACTGCGGGTATAGCGATAAAAAGGAAGTCACTATACCAAGGAAGAGCAGGACATCGTACTGGGCAGGAGGCGGCGGAATCTCTTCCGGAGGAGGCGGTTTTTCCGGAGGAGGAGGCTTTGGCGGCTTTGGCGGCGGTTCCTCAGGAGGCGGCGGAGCCAGTGGAAAATGGTAATGAAGACTTTAATATTAGACAGGATATGATTTAAATGAAAATTGCAATATCAGGCAAGGGCGGAGTAGGCAAGACTACTCTGGCAGCATGCCTGGCAAAATATTATGCTGACAGGAAATATAAAGTAATTGCTGTTGATGCTGATCCCGATGCTAATTTAGCTTCGGCTCTGGGAATAGGCCAGGATGAAGCGTTAAAGATAACCCCGCTTATAGAGATGAAAAAATTAATTGAAGAAAGGACAGGAGCCAAACCGGGAGGTTATGGCGCATTCTTTAAATTAAATCCCAGGGTGGATGATATTCCAGAAAAATTCGGTATAGATGTAGGTGGGGTAAGACTGCTGGTTGCTGGTACGATAAAGGCAGGCGGCAGTGGTTGTTATTGCCCTGAAAATGTTCTGCTCAAGAGTCTTTTTAGACATCTGGTGATAAATCAGGAAGATATAGTCATTCTGGACATGGAAGCAGGTATAGAACACTTGGGCAGGGGTACCTGTGAAAATATGAATGCGCTGATCATTGTAACAGAGCCAGGGCTTAGAAGTGTTCAGACTGCAAGGGCGGTCAGGAAAATGGCAGATGACCTGGGGATAAAAGAGCTTTATGTGGTGATAAATAAGATTAGAACTGATGAAGAGAGAAAATTTATAACAGGCAGTCTTAGTGATTTTGCCATACTTGGAGAACTTCCCTACAGTGAAAAAGTAAGAGAGTCGGATATCAAGTATTTTTCTCCCTGTGACGCAGATGAAAAATTCAAGGAGGCAGTTCAGAAAATTGCAGCCGGATTGAGCAAATATATTAAAAAAGCTTAAGATTTACCGGTAAAATATATTTATAAAAATAAGAAGTGGTGATTTTTGTATAAGATTATAAAGAAAGAAAATCTGGCAAAAAATATAGACAGATTCTACATCAAAGCTCTGCTTATAGCCAGAAAGGCAGGAGCAGGCCAGTTTGTAGTAATCAGGATAAATGAAAGAGGGGAAAGGATACCTCTGACTATTGCGGATTACAGCCGGGATAAGGGAATAATAAGCCTGGTCTCTATGCGAGTGGGAAAGACTACAGCTCTTCTTTCAAGTTTAAAAAAGGGCGACGCGATAATGGATATCGTCGGTCCGCTCGGCAATGCTTCAGAGATTAAAAATTTTGGAAAGGTCATCTGTGTAGGCGGCGGAGTGGGTATAGCGGCTATTCTTCCCATTGTAAGAGAATTAAAAGAGGCTGGTAATTACGTAATATCAATTATCGGAGCAAGAAGTAAGGGTCTCCTCATCTTAAAAAAATCTATGGAGCAAACGTCTGATGAACTGTATGTCTGTAGTGATGATGGTTCTATGGGTTATCATGGATTTGTCACTAATTTTTTAAAGGAGTATCTGGAGAAAAATACTGGCAGTAAAAAAAGCAAAAAAACAGCTATTGCAAGAGTAATAGCGGTAGGCCCAGCCCCTATGATGGCGAGTGTTGCCAAGGTCACCAGGCCCTTTAATTTGAAGACCATAGTATCCCTGAATTCTATAATGGTGGATGGAACAGGAATGTGCGGGTCATGCAGGGTAGAAGTCGGCGGCAAGACTAAATTTGTTTGTGTGGACGGACCGGAATTTGATGCCCACGATGTGAATTTTGACCTGCTTCTATCAAGGCAGAAAGTCTACTGCAGCCATGAAAAAGAATGCATGGGTATTTATGAAAAGCAGTGCAAACTCAGGTAAAAAATAATATAGTTATTTTTAGAAGATGACCAAAAAAAAGAGCAGTAAAAAACATAAAGTTGAAAAGATACTCCGTGTAGCCATGCCCGAACAAAATCCCAAAGAAAGGATCAAGAATTTTGATGAAGTCAATCTGGGTTATAACCAGAAAGATGCCCTCCGTGAAGCCTCCAGATGTCTTCAATGCAAGAATCCCAGGTGTATAGAAGGATGTCCTGCAGAAATTGATATAAAAAGCTTTATAGGTCTAATTCAGAAAAAGAAATTTGATGAAGCTCTGGAAAAAATAAGAGAGTGTAACAGCCTTCCTGCGGTTTGCGGAAGGGTGTGCCCTCAGGAAGATCAGTGTGAAAAAACATGTATTCTGGGTATTAAAGATAAACCTGTTGCTATTGGAAATCTGGAAAGATTTGTAGCGGACCGCGAGCGTGAGAGAGAAGCCAGAGGCATACAGAAATGTGCCTGGTCGGAAGTCACCAAAAAATGTACTAAAGAAAGAATAGCAGTAATAGGGTCAGGTCCGGCCGGGCTTACCTGTGGAGCTGAACTGGCAAGACTGGGGTACCAGGTTACCATTTTTGAGGCACTCCACGAGCCGGGAGGAGTTTTAGTTTATGGTATTCCTGAATTCAGACTACCTAAAGAAATAGTAAAGAAAGAGATAGAATATTTGAAGCATCTGGGAGTAAAGATTGAAGTTAATATGGTAATAGGAAAAACCCTGACCATAGATGAATTATTTGATAAAGGATTTAAAGTGGTGTTTATATCTACAGGAGCAGGCCTTCCTTATTTTATGAGCATCCCCGGAGAAAATCTAAACGGGGTCTATTCAGCAAATGAATATCTCACCAGATCAAACCTGATGAAAGCTTACAAGTTTCCTGAATGCGACACTCCTATTATCAGGGGAGAAAGGGTGGCGGTAATCGGTGGGGGCAATGTTGCCTTAGATTCAGCTAGGACAGCTAAAAGGCTGGGTGCTGAACATGTATATTTGATATATAGAAGAAGTGAGAAGGAAATGCCGGCGAGAGATGAAGAGGTAGAGCATGCCAGAGCAGAAGGGATTGAATTTAATCTGCTGGCAAATCCGGTAGAGATATTAGGGAAAGACGGCTGGGTAAATAAGATAAGATGTATCAGGATGAAACTTGGTGAACCTGATGATTCTGGGAGAAGAAGGCCTATACCTATAAAAGGTTCAGAGTTCAATATAAAGGTAGATGTAGTAATAATGGCAATAGGCCAGGGTCCCAATCCTGTCCTTACATCCACCATTCCAAAGCTGAAACTTAACGAATCGGGAAATATTAAGGCTGACATTGAAACAGGGAAAACAAATGTAAAGGGCGTCTTTGCCGGTGGTGATATAGTAACCGGTGCCGCTACGGTCATACTGGCTATAGGTGCTGGTAAAAAGGCAGCTGCAGCAATTGATGAATATATCAGGACAGGTGTCTGGTAATAATTGACTGATATAAATTAAGTGATTTAAAAATTTTTACCCAATTATCCCGATTAATACTGTATTTTTTCGAATATATATTATAATTTTAATATCAGACCAATAATTTGTATTAATGGAGGTAAAGATGAAGATCAAAAGAATATTATTAAAACTATTTATCATCTTCCTGGCAGGTTTTTTACTGACCGGAGTATTATTTGCAGGCTGCAAAGCATATGAAGGAGCAATGGGAGCAGCAGAAGAACCTGGCTATGATTTCGAAGAGTCAGGGGAGGCAGTAGCCGAGATGGAAGTTTCACGGGCTTCTGATGAGGCAATACCATTTGAAGAAGAGGTAAAAGCTGCAAATGATACTGGAACACAGTACAGCGATACCCCGATTCCCGGTGATAGAATGGTGATCAAGACTGCTTATATCGATCTTGAAGTAGAAGAGGGAGAATTTGAAGATGTTCTATTTGCGATCTCCAATCTGGCGGAGCAGAACGGCGGTTTTGTATCAAACACTTACAGTAACTCTGATTCTGAAGGTAATCTTACCAGCGGAGGCATTACTATAAGAATACCCCATAATAAATACAGTTCTGCTATAGAAAGGGTCAAAGATATGGGTGTAGTAAAAAGTATTTCAATCTCAGGGCAGGATATAACTCAGGAATATGTAGATCTTGAGAGCAGGTTGAAAAATTACGAAGCTCAGCAGGAAATTCTTCTGGATCTGATGGAACAGTCAAAAAAGGTCAGTGACAGCCTGGAAGTACAGAATGAACTTAGTAATGTTCAGGAGCAGATCGAGATAATCAAGGGCAGGATGAATTACCTGGATGACCTGGTATCCTTTTCTACTATTGAAGTCTATCTTTATGAACCTGAACCTATAAAAACTACATCCGATTGGGGTTTTGTTGAAGCATTAAAAAGAGGATTAAGAGGAGCAGTCACTGTTTTTAACTACATAGCAATGGTCTTGATTGTAACTGCTCCAGTATGGATTTTAGCAGGAATAATATTGATTATAGTTTGGCAGGCCATAAGGGCAAGGAATAGGAGAAGGGCTAAAAAGGAGAAGAAATAGAATGAAAGATTCTGATATTTTTGGCTATTCCCTGATTGTGTTTGGGCTCGGAATCCTTGTGGGGCTTCTTGTTGCACCCCACAAGGGTGAAGAAACACGCGAAATCTTAAGGAAATATCTTAAGGAATATTGCGGCGAGACTTGTGAATTCATCACCGAGAAAGCAGCACAGGTAGGAAAGAAAGCTCAGGAGTATATTGAAGAATTAAAGAAGGGTATAGAAGAGGCCAAGTAATATTCTTTATTTGATCACTCGTACCTTAATGCGTCTATGGGATTAAGCCTCGCGGCCCTCATTGCAGGATAAATTCCAAAGAACAGGCCTATTATCGTAGAAAAACTTAGGGCGATCACTATTGGCATCCATGTTATGGAAGTGTCCAGGATAGTAAACCTGGACAATAATTCAGATACAATAATTGCAAATAAGATGCCAAAAATACCGCCTGTGACACTCAAAACGATGCTTTCTACCAGGAATTGTATTAGTATGTCTCTGTTCTTGGCACCGATGGCTTTGCGGATGCCGATCTCTCTCGTCCTTTCGGTGACTGAGACCATCATTATGTTCATTATCCCTATGCCGCCCACAAGAAGTGATATACCGGCTATACCTGCAATTACCACGGTAAAAATACCGGTAATAGTGCTTATGATATCAAGTATCTGGGTCTGATTCCGTACACTGAAATCTGCTGTTTCACCAGACCTTATATTCCTGTGGCGTTTGAGTATTGATTCTATCTCGTCTGAAGCAGCATCTATATCTTTTTCACTGACACTCTGAGCCAGGATCATATTATATGAGTCAAGGCCGTATAATTTATTCTGTGCGGTTGTGACCGGTATACTTATAAAATCATCCTGATCATTACCAAACGTATCAGTGCCTCTTGTCTCAAGTGTACCTATTACCTTAAAATTCTGCCCGTCGATTTTAATGATTTTACCTACTGGATTAATATTACCGAATAATTTAGTGACAATCGTCTGGCCGATTACTGCTACACTTAAAGAATTTGAGACATCGCTCCTGCTGTAAAATTTACCTTCCTCTATTTCCATGTTGTAGAGTTCACGACCGTTTTCTGTTGAGGCATATACTGTAGACTGGGTACTCTTATTCATATATGAAACAATAGATGAGCTGAAAACTACCGGAGCTACTTCGGTAATCAAAGTGGCTTCTCTTTCTATAGAAGTCAGATCATCTTCCTTTAACTCGGATTGCTGTGTGCCGCCCATTGCCATCTGCTGTCCGAAACCTTCTTCCTCTTCAGGATTACCGGGGGTTATTATGATCAGATTTGAACCGATGTCCTGAACAGACTGGATAACAGACTGCTGTGCTCCCATACCTATGGACAGCATGGCGACCACCGCGCCTACTCCTATTATTATTCCCAGCATAGTCAGAAAAGATCTCATTTTATTTAAGAACAGGGCCTGGAAGGCTACTTTTATATTTTCCAGAAATCTTTTCATGATTTATAAATATCTTTATCAGATTGATGAAGTTGTAACTATATCCCCCTCGCTTAAGCCTGATTTTATTTCAACCAGGTCGTAGTTGGATATGCCAGTGGTAACTTCTGTTTTTACCTTTTCTCCTTCCTGGGTCAAAACATCTACATATGATATGCCGTCATCTTCATAGACGTACTGTATTGGGACATATAAGACGTCGTCCACGCTGGAAGTGGTTATATCAAGACTTGCTGAAAACCCGTACAGGACTTCAGGGCCATCCTGGGTGTCAAGCTCTACCATTACCTCAAATGATACCACCCCTCCGATATTACTTGAGATAGGAGATATCTGGATTATCCTGCCCTCAAATTTGTAGTCGTAGTAGGCATCAAGCCTTACCTCTACCTCCTGGCCTTCCTTAAGGTTCACTACATCGGTCTCGTTTACTTCTGCCTTTACCACAAAGTCCTTTTCTATTATGGAAATTGCGGGCACTCCGGGACTGGCATATTCTCCCGGGCTGTAGCTTGAAGAAAGTACTATTCCGTCATAAGGGGCATA
>CAZLOE010000020.1:0-1561 GCA_964561115.1 uncultured Actinomycetota bacterium | reverse complement strand
AAAGGTAGTATTTTATTAATTCTCTTAGTTTTCATTTTATACCCGGCTTTCAATTTATTTTTTTAAAATTATATAAATAAAACAAGACTTTACAAGCCAAATGATATTTAAACAGATTTTTTATATATTTCAAATATATTTTTAATTAATTTAAAATTTTTATAAATACTAATATAATGTTTTATACAAACTATATTGTGTTATAATACCGTAGAAAATCTACTTAGCAAATGCAAATTTAAATATTCGATTATTAAATTATATTAAGAGGGAGAATATTTATGAGTGACTGGACTGAAATTATACAAATTTTTGCCAGGGAGATCCTGGATTCAAGAGGAAATCCGACCGTGGAAGTCGAGACCATGCTGGGCTGCGGGGTGGCAGGAAGAGCTGCAGTACCTTCCGGAGCATCTACCGGAGCATTTGAAGCAGTTGAATTAAGAGACAATGATAAGAAAAGATATATGGGCAAGGGTGTCCAGAAAGCAGTAGAAAACGTTAATTCCTTTATTGCGCCGGAGCTTGAGGGGATGGATGCTATCTATCAGAAGGAGATAGACCAGGCTATGATAGAACTGGATGGGACTAAAAATAAATCTAAAATGGGAGCAAACGCTATATTGGGTGTTTCTTTATCTGTGGCAAAAGCTGCTGCAACAGCACTTGACCTTCCGCTGTATAAATACCTGGGGGGCGTCAATGCTCATGTTCTTCCCTCACCGATGATGAATATTTTAAACGGCGGTAAGCATGCAGATAACAGTGTTGACCTGCAGGAATTTATGGTAATGCCGCTTGGTGCATCTAATTTTAGCGAAGCTTTAAGGATGGGAGTAGAAGTATTTCACAATCTAAAGGCGGTGCTGAAAAAAGAAGGGCTGAATACCGCAGTGGGAGATGAAGGCGGCTTTGCTCCTGATCTTAAGACCAATGAGGATGCCATAAAGTATATAATCAAGGCCATAAAGAGTGCTGGGTTTAAACCAGGTAAAGACGTCTATATTGCACTTGATCCTGCAGCTTCAGAGTTTTATAACAATGGAAAATATAACCTGAAAGGAGAAGGCAAGGTCTTTACTCCTGCGCAAATGGTTGATTATTATAGTAAACTTGTAGAAAAGTACCCCATTATCTCGATAGAAGACGGGATGGCTGAAGAAGACTGGAATGGATGGAAAAAACTCACGGAAAAACTCGGAAGAAGGGTTCAGCTTGTAGGAGATGACCTTTTTGTGACCAATACCGAAAGACTTAAAAAAGGAATCAAGATGGGAGTGACAAATTCTATTCTGATCAAAGTAAACCAGATAGGAACTCTATCTGAAACTCTGGATGCAATTGAGATGGCCAGGAATGCAGGCTATACGGCTGTCATATCCCACAGGTCAGGAGAAACTGAAGATACCACTATTGCAGATATTGTAGTAGGGGTAAATGCCGGACAGATTAAGACTGGTGCTCCCTCAAGAACGGACAGAGTATGCAAGTACAATCAACTTCTGAGAATAGAGGAAGAACTGGGCAGCGAAGCAGAATTTCTGGGGTTGGATGCCTTTTA
>CAZLOE010000019.1:0-23425 GCA_964561115.1 uncultured Actinomycetota bacterium | reverse complement strand
CAGGGATATACTTATCCAGATGCTTTATGGTATTATAGGAGTCCCAGTACATCCCACCATTTATAGGACAGGAACCGAAACCAACTGTAAACTTTGGGTCAGGCATCTGTTCATAAGTCCTTATAATAGCTTTTAGGGTCTTTACTGAGACATATCCCGTAATTAAGAAAAGATTTGCCTGTCTTGGTGTTGCCACAGGAATTACTCCAAACCTTTCAGCATCCCAGCGTGAAGTTATAACCGGTGGAATTTCAATTATTCCACAGCCGGTACAGAAATAAATTACCCACAGGGAATATTTATGACTCATCTTACCATGCTCTTTTAACCATTTTTTTATATTTTTTCTATCCATATCTTGCCTTTATTATTAAAATTATAATTAATCCTGCCACTGCTAAAATTACCGGCCAGCGCCAGAGATATCTGATCGCCTGTTCTGTACGAAACCTTGGAAAAACTGCATGAATAAAAACTCCCAAAACAAAAACAACCAGCATTTTTAAAAGGAAATAGAAAGGATTTGCACCTCCACCTAAGAATAAATCCACAAAAATGGCAATACTAATAAATAGACTGAAAGCATGCTCAATATGGTACAATGCAAGGTATCTCCCGCTATACTCTACTGCCGGACCAGATGAGATTTCCTGAGGCGCGCTGGCAATGTCAAAAGGTCTAATTTCTAATATAGCAGGTAAAATCATTAAGTAAGTCAATCCTGATAAAAACAACGGCGAAAATAAAGACCACTGAAAATTACTTTGAGCATTTACTATTTCTACAATAGAGATGGTTTTATAATAAGTCATCACTGAGATGAGTATAAGGAGCAAAGGTACTTCATATCCTAAGCTCAGGATAAGCCTTCTGGAAATCCCGATACTTATATTCGGATTTGCACCTTCACCACCGGATAAAGCAATCCCTAAGGGTTTAAAAAGCATTATGTAAAGGATAACAAATAATCCTCCTGAAGTTTCCAAAGAGCTAAGACCTCCAATTGGAATAAAAAGAATCAAAACTATAGAAGCTGCCAGGGAAAGAATGATACCCAAATTAAAAATAATACCGTGAGAAAATCCTTTTTGATGAAACAATTTAAATATATCTAAAAGGGGTTGAATGATTGGAGGACCATAACGCCATTGAATTCTTGCCATAATCTTTCTGAATAAGCCCAGAAAAAATATACCAATCACTAAAGCAATAATTACAGCAGCGATTATTTCAAGTACTTTTATTACCATAATACCAATCCCATTTTTATGATAATTAAGATAGCTAAAAACAGTAAAATGTATATCACGTAATAGCCAAGGTCTCCAGAGTAAACTTTTCTTACCATTCCACTAAACTTTCTCCCTGCTTTTACAATTATTGAATAGAACACATCTATAAAATCCCTGAGATAAGGTTTAGCCATTCTATAGAAAGGATTATAAAACTCAACTGTATAATGGTATTTCTCTTTAGGAATATATGCTCCAGCAGCATAGCTGTCTTTCTGAGAAACCGGGATTGATTTCTTTCCCATACGCAAGAGCATCCATACAATAATACTCGCTATTAAAATGGCGAAAAATATGTTTACAGTATTCAATGCACCAGTCTCTGAGGCAATTCCCCAGATGTTTACATTTAAGGGCTCCAGACCAAAAGAAGTTCCAATAGCATTAATTATCCTTAAAGGAATACCTGGGAGGATGCCAAATAAAAGAATAACAAAGGAAAGAATTAATATCGGAAGCTGCATGCTGAATGGTGCTTTTTTTATATCTTTATACCTCTCAGGAAGCTGCCCCAGAAACATATTGTGTATAAATTTATAAAGAGAAAGAATAGTTCCCCAGGTTCCTATTAATGCACCAAAGGCTAAAAATGGAGACCCTTCTAAAATCAAGGTTTTATAAATTAACCACTTGGAGACAAATCCATTTGTTAATGGAACTCCAATCAACCCACAAACACCTACCAAAGCACCAATAAAAGTTATAGGCATCTTCTTAATTAAACCACCCAGTGAATTTAAATCTCGCATCCCATTAGTCCTGTACTCAACAGCTCCTACAACTAAAAATAGAAGGGCTATATATGAAGTGTGATTAAAAATATGAAATATTCCACCAGCCACTCCTAAATTGGTCCCTAAGGCAATCCCCAGGATCATATATCCCCCCTGTCCGACTCCATGCCAGGCTAACAATCTTTTGGAATCATTCTGGAGCATTGCAATAAATGTAGGGATTACTATATTTATAACTCCTATCCAAGCAAGAATATAATTAAAACTCAATAAACCATGCCCCAAATTAAGAAAAAGCTTTAACCCCAATATCACATAAAAAATTACAAGAAAACCATACATTCCCATTCTAACCAATATTCCAGAAAGCACTGCTGAAAAAGGTGAAGGAGCCTCAGAATGAGCAGGAGGAAGCCAGGTATGAAATGGTAAAACTGCATTTTTAATTCCGAAGGTAATAAAGAAAAAGATTAAAATGAATAAAATATATCCAGGAGAAGCAGAAGCTATAAGAGGAGCAATCTCTGAGATAGTCAAAGTCCCATAATTGGTATAAATGGACAGAATTCCAATAAGCATTGTTACAGAACCAATAATAGACATAATGATATATTTCATTCCTGCAGCTAAAGCAGGGCCCCGGTTATAACTTATCAGAAGAAAAGCGCTCCAGGACATAATCTCCCAGAAGATATAGAAGGAAATTAAATCACCTGATAAGACAATTCCCAACATTCCAGCATTTACCAGAAGCATCATAAGGTAATAGAAATCAGTTCTTTCTTTCCCCTTTATATAGCTTAAAGAAAAAATAATGGAGAATGTTCCTATTGCAGCTATGGTAATCGCAAAAAGCCAGGAGAGCATATCTATTCTTAAAATAAGAGGTAGGTTAAAAAATCCTAAATAAAAGATGCTCTCAGAGAAATTACTATAAAGAAATGCAGTCAGACCTAATAGAACAAACGAAATAAAAACAGCAAAAATATCCCTGACTTTAGAGGAAATCTTTCCCAAAAGATAGGTTAGAAACGCTCCTATAAAGGCTATTAAAAGTAAAATTTGTAAATACATCTTTTTATTTTAATACTAATTTTATATATGCTACTCTATCCAAAAATTCTGAAGCAGCAGAGTTTAAAATATTAGTCATTATTTTTGGATAAACCCCTATAACTATAATAAGCGCCATAAGAATAACCATTGGTATCAATGCTGCTAATGGGGCTTCCTGGATTTTTGCATTAATACCTTTTTGTGCCGGTAGCCCTTTAAAATAAAGAGCCTGAATAACTTTAAAAAAGTAAGCTCCTTCAATTACTGTCCCAATAAGCACAATCACTATAAAAACTGTATACAAAACATTCTGTTTGAGAAGAGCAGAGAAAACAATCATAAGTTTAGAAGGAAAACCAATAAATGGTGGAAGACCTATTAAGGAAAAAGCACCGATAGTGAAAGCTAAACATGACAAAGGCATCTTTCTCCCTATTCCCTGTAAAGAATTTATCTCCATTGAACCCGTGCGGTAAATCATATATCCTGTGGCAAGGAAGAGTAAAGATTTGGACAATACATGGGTTATAAGTTGAAATAGCCCTCCTGCAATTCCCTCTATGGTTCCTACTCCCAAAGCGAAAAGAATCAGCCCCATCTGACCTGCACTTGAGTAAGCAAGCATTCTCTTTATATTATTCTGGCTGAATGCAGACAATTCTCCCACCAATAGAGTCAACAGCCCCAACAGTAGAAGAAAAAGAAAGAAATCTTGTGCACCAAATAAAGTAAATACCACTCTGGCTATTGCATAAATTCCTATTTCTATAGCTATTCCTGAAAGAATAGCACTTATGGTAGAAGGAGCAGAAGAATGGGCATCAGGAAGCCACGCATTTAAGGGAAATATTGTTGCTTCTACCCCAAAGCCAGTAACCATTAAAATTAAAGGTAAAATAAGCTGTACAGAAGTTGGCGAATCAATATTCTGAGCAATATCTGCCATATTTAAAGTCCCAAACTGTCCGTAGAGAAAAGCAATACCTATCAAAACAAAAGAAGAACCAACAGAACCTTGAACCAAATATTTGGAAGCAGATTCAACACCTGGTTTATCACCTAAATAGGCTACAAGAGCATAAGAAGAAATACAGAGAATTTCATAGAAGACGAAAAGGTTAAATATATCTCCAGTCAATACAACACCTGTTGCCCCGATAAGAAGTAAAAGATAAAGCATATGATATCTTTCCTCTTGTCCTCTATTCCTTTGCTTATCTTTTGCTCCTATATAACGTGTAGCATATATGGAGACTAAAAAACCTATCAAGGCAATTAAGCAAGAAAAAAGTATCCCTATGGGACCGACAACTAAATTTATGCAGAAAGGTGGAGGAAATCCTCCCAACTTAACAATTATAGGTTCTCTTAAAACTTTTGATATCAGGATAATAGAAACAATCAGATTAAACAGCATACCAACGATGGGAATAAATTTGGCAATTTTTTTAGAAACAAATCCGAACAAAGGGATAGAAAAAGCTAATCCAAGAGGAATAGCAATCAATAATATCGGATTCACCATTTTTGCTCCTTTATCTTCCTCATATCTAGTGTTTTATAATGTTGATATAATCGGATTGCCAGAGAAAGCGCCATTGCCAAAACTGCTACACTTATAACAATTGCTGTTAAAACAAGCGCTTGTGGAACCGGGTCAACCATACTTTGCGGGTCCAGGTTCGGATTTGAAAAAATAGGTGCAGTTCCTTCCCTTATGAACCCAACAGTAATAAGTAAAAGATTGACTCCTGTTGCTAATATGCTCAGACCTATTATCTTCTTAATTAAATTATGCCTGGTTATAATAATAAATAAGGCAATAAGTATAAGCCCGAATGCTCCTATATAATAGATATAGTCAGATAAAAAATTCATAATTAGCTTTCCTCTATCAAATTATCAATGACTCCTGTTAATTCTGAACCAACCTTAAATCCAATAGCGATATAAATTATAGGAATGATACCAGCACTTAAAAGGGTGTTTGGTATTCCTTTAGGTAAAAAATTAAGAAGAAAATAGCCACCAAAAACTAATCCCAAAAGACCTATAATTATAAAAGTAAGGCCTGCCAGAGACTCTGCGATCTTGAAACGGTTTCGATTTATCTTCTTTTTTTCACAACCTAAATAAACCAAAAGGTATCCAGAGGCGATTATTGCTCCACCCTGAAAACCTCCACCTGGCGTAAGATGCCCATGTAAAAATATATAACTCCCAAATAACATAATGAAAGGGAAGAGAAATTTACAACCAGTGGAAAGAACAGCACTGGAAGGAACAACCTTCTTTTTAGTTTTTCTTTTAATGGTGGCAAGAATAGCTCCCAATCCTACAGCAGCGATAAGGAGAATAGTAACTTCTCCTAAAGTATCATAACCTCTGTAATTCAATACTACCGAGGTAACTATATTTGCAGCACCGGTCTCATCTATACCTTCATTTATATAGTAATCGCCTACCGTTTCTTTGGGAACACCAAATGGGATCCATATAACAGATAAAACAACAGCAAAAGCTATTATAAAAAGAAGGATCAATCCTATTATATTGCTTATATTCTTCATTCTTCTCTCTTAGTCCTCCTAATTGCAATAATTAAAATAGCGGTTACTAAAGCTGCACCAATTGAGGCTTCTGCTATAGCCACATCAGGGGCCTGCAGGAAATAAAACAGAATGGCCGAACAAAAACTAACTACACCTGCCACGATTGCGGCACTTAATAAATCCTTAATGACACATGCAGCAATTGCACATGTTAACATAATAACTACTACAAGAGTGACAAAAAAAATCATCTCATTTACCTTCTTATATTTTTAAATCTTGCTAATAGCATCCTGAGCAGCCAATACAATTGGATACATAGTAGGAGCACTGGTTAAATATGGATGGGTCGCCATCTGTAATGTTTCTAATTCTGTCATAGAAACCCTCTGCTGAATAGCCATTCCGATTATATTGATTATCTCACCAGCTGAAGTACTTCCACAGGCCTGCCCACCCATTAGTATTCCTGATTGTCGGGAAAAAGTCAGTTTTACTCTAATATTACTTGCTCCTGGCAAGCTTTTAGGATGTTTATCTACACTTTCTGCATTTCCTACAATAATTTCAAAACCTTCTCTTTTAGCACTCACTTCCGTAAGACCTGCCGAACCAAAAGCCAGACCATTCACATAGGTAGAATAAATTGCTATTGTACCTTTATTTTCACGGACAACCTTTAATTGATAAAGATTCGAGCCTGCCACTCTTGCTTCAGCAGTAGCAGTTGAAGCGAGCATGACCACAGTATCTCTTCGCGTATAAAAATCTCTTTTCCCTGCGCAATCCCCTACTGCAAAAATATCGGGATCAGAAGTACGCATATACTCATCTACCCAGATTCCTTTACCTCTACCCAGATCCAAACCAGCATCAATTGCTAATTTTGTATTAGGAATTGCCCCTATGCCCAAAATAACAGCATCTATTTCTAACTCCTTGCCATCTTCAAATCGAACTTTCTCAACTCTCTCTTTACCTGATATTTCTGTACATGTTTTGTTGAGTAACAGCTCAACACCTTTATTCTTAAAGCTTTCTTCAACATGTAGAGAACATTCCTCATCAAAAGAATTTGCCAATAGATGCGGAAGAATTTCCACTAAATAGACATTGATCCCGTCTATATTTGAAATCTCATCGGCGAACTCTACTCCGATAAATCCTCCTCCAATTATCATAACGTTTTTTGCTTTTTTGACTTCTTCAATGCATTTTATAAGGTAATCCATGTCTTTAAATATAGGATACACACCTTTTTTATCAATGCCGGGAATTTTCGGTACAACCGGTAAAGAGCCCATGGCTAAAACTAATTTCTCGTAATCGTACTTATCTCCTTTTTTTGTCTCTACACTTTTCTTCTCTCTGTCAATCTTAGTTGCTTCATCAACTATTACTTCAATATTGTTTTTTATCAAACCATCAACTGATAAAATATTATCCCGGGGATCCTTTAGACTATAAAACATATATGGAATACCGCAAGGGATACAGCCAGTTTCTGTATTCTTTATCACTAAAACATCTTTATCTGGATAGTATCTTTTAGCTGTTATAGCACTTACGATCCCTGCAGGGCCTGCACCAATGACTACTATACCTACTTTTTTATTCATAGAACATCTCCTTCAAATATTATAATAATGACCAAAATCATTTTGTTTTCCTGTAATCCTTAATTTTTTTAGCTTCATCTACAACACTTCTATCACACAAAGGAACACCAATTCTGCGAGCAGCTCTACCCAAGGCATGATTGGATATAGGATTACTTAGAAGAACAAATATAGCAATGATTAAAGCTTTCCAGAACAAAGACGGTTCCAATATCCCTACACCAATAATAGTAGAGAAGCACCCGAAAGTGGTGCACTTTGTTCCTGCCTGCAGCCGGTTGTAAACATCAGGCAATCTAAATATTCCCAAACTTCCTAAAAAAAGGAATAGTGCGCCAATTCCAATTAAAATCAATCCTGCTATATGCATTTTAAATCCCCCTTTCCAAAAACCTCGCTATTGCTACAGAACCTATAAAACTTAAAACTGCATAAACTAAAGAAACATCTAAATAAATACCTCTTTCAAAGATGAAGCCTAAAAGAACTAACAAAGCTGTAGTTACCGTAGAGAACGTATCCAATCCCACTGCCCTATCGGCAGGAGTCGGCCCCCTGAGCGTCCTTAAGAGGCAAAGAAACATACCTGCACCAATAAAAATAAGATAGATCGTTATTACATCCATATCATTCAAATATTATCCTCAAATATTTTTCAAATTTCCCTGCAATGAGTTTTGTTCTTTCTTTCATATTCTTTCCTTTAACATTTATCCAATGAACGAGAAGAGTATCCCCTAATATATCCAAAGTAAATGTCCCGGGAGTTAAGGTTATTGAATTTGCCAGGATAAGTTTTGCTATATCCTGCTTCAAACCTGTTTTTATAGTTACAATCCCTGGTTTTATTGGCATCTTAGGATGAATAACCCTGTATGCAACATCGAAGTTTGCCCTTACTATTTCCAGCAAAAGCACAAGGATATAAACTATGGAAAAAAATATTCTCTTTATGCTTAATGGAGGCAATCCCAGTTCAAGATAATTCTTACTTAGAACAAGAGAAAGGATAAGACTGATAATGATTCCAGCAGTAAGTTCCTGAAGATTCACGGTAGAGGTAAGAGCCAACCATACCAGCATCAGGAAAAGGAATAAATAAAGAAAATTTTTCAACTTATAAGTAAAACTAAGACGATTTTTGTGTGAATTAGAAACCAGGGAAGATTTTTTACTCACTGATTTCTTATAGCCTTCAGCCAAAAATTAGTCCTCCTCTCCAATATTAGTGTTATAGTATTCGCCAAAAATTTGTATGTCAAGGATTTTTTCAACTTATAAGTAAAACTAAGACGATTTTTGTGTGAATTAGAAACCAGGGAAGATTTTTTACTCACTGATCCCTTATAGCCTTTAGCTAAAAATTACTCCTCCTGTCCAATGTTAATGGGGACTTTAACAAAAAAAGCAGCAGTAAGTATGTACTTTCCCAACTGCTTTCAATCCTTATGCAAAGGCCCTCTGTTATAGGTCTTGCCGCTGCAGCAAATCTTTGCACTATCTCTCATATTACAGTCTCAGCTGTTGCCTATTTCCCCTCGTTTGCCAAAGAACCTAATCTGTTTGTTAAAAGTTTCCTTTCCGAATTTTTAATTTCGTGAAGCCATAATAAAGTGACCTTAAAATGTAAATTCAAATTTTGGGTATAAACCCAAAACTTGACTATAAAAATATAAATAATTAAAATTAGGTATATTTAAAATATTTAGATAAACCTAAAATATCAACACTTATCTTAAAATTAAAATTTTATTAATAAAAATAATTGAAGATCACTTAGATGATTACCGGATACCTTAAGAATTAACATGCTATAAAATTAATAAAATAATACTACATAAAAAATGATTAAAGTAGATAAATGGACAAAAGAATATGGCGTAAAATTTCTAAAAGAAGTAGGAATTAAAAAAGGAAATATAATTTTTGATTGCTGTTGTGGAGAAGGGAACTATACTT
Source organism: uncultured Actinomycetota bacterium (assembly GCA_964561115.1). Lineage (GTDB taxonomy): Bacteria > Actinomycetota > Humimicrobiia > Humimicrobiales > Humimicrobiaceae > CAZBSE01. The sequence continues at coordinate 14,213 of CAZLOE010000019.1, read as the reverse complement.
TACCAGCTGCCAGGATAGCTGATCAAAATGGTCTTGTATACGCTATGGATATGAATAAAGACAAAATCAACACATTAAAGGAGAAATCTAACTCAGAGAATCTCAGCAATATCAGGATAATAGAAGAAGAATTTAAAAAAGTTATACCGCTAGCAGATAAATCAATAGATATTGCACTTCTTTATGATATATTCTGGTATTTTTCTGTTGAGAATATAAAATTATCAGTACTGTTAGATGAAGTTTATAGGATTTTAAAAGACAACGGTTTAATTTCAGTTTACCCGGAACATATTGATAGGGATAAGCTTAAAAAAATAATAATAAATACTAATTTTAAATTAGAAAAGGAACTTTTTAATACTATACTTCATGATAATAACCTTCAAAAAGGATATATCTGGAATTTTAAGAAAGTATTAAAATGAAAAATCAGTCTTTTAAAAATTATATTATTGTGTCTTGTGGGACATTGTCCCCCGAACTTAATTACCTGAAAAAAAACAACTTCCTGGATGCTGTAAAAATTTTATACACAAAACCAGGCAGGCACGAAGTTCCAACGGAACTTGAAAGCCAGTTAATAGATAAGATAAATATTGCTAAAAAATATTCCGAAAATATCATAGTAGTTTATGGCGGTAAATACTGCTATATCAATATTAAAGAACCAAATAAATCCATAGATGATATAATAAAACAGCAGGGTGGAAATATCAGCAGAATAAATTCCAGCCACTGTATAGATATGCTGGCCGGTGAAAAGGAAAGGGACGAAATAGCAAATACTGTGGCAAAAGGTGAAAAAATATGGTGGCTTACACCGGGATGGATAATATACAGACATGATGTCTTTCAGGATTGGGATAAAGCAATGGCCAATGAAAATTTCCCAAAGCATACCGGAGGAGCTATTTTGCTGGACGGTATCGGTTTCTGGGATGAGTATATCGAAAAACATCCTGAAAAAATTCTGGAATTTTCAGACTGGATGGGAATTGAGATACAGCCCTACAATGTTTCCCTTGACAGATTTAAAAACCTTTTACTGGAAAAGGTCAAATAAATACAATACCTTACCGGTTAAAAACTATAAAAACTAGGAAGAACAAGGTAATTACCAATGGTTAACAAAGACATAAAGAACAAAGTCAAAAAAATATATGAAGTTTTACCTAAATTAGATGACAAGCGTTGTGGTTACAGGACATGCGGAGCATTCGCGTTAGCAGTAGCAAAAGGAGAAGCACCCTGTTACGGCTGCGTTACCGGCGGTCAAGAAGTCGCCGAAAAAGTATGCAATATAATGGGAGAAAAAGTTCCCGATAAACAAAGAGTTGCATCAGGATATAGAAATAATAATTCAATGACTTACGGTATTGGATATGGTAGAGGTATGGGTAGAGGTGGAAGAAGTATGGGATACAGAAGTCGCTATCACACTAATCCAGCCTCCCCTGAAGGATTTAGATATCAGAAAACAGATCCCAAAGGTCCGTGGAAATGGGCTGATGAAAATTATTACCGCAATAGTCAGACCAGGAATAATATGGACCCCGAACAGGAAAAAAACATGCTAATAAAAAAATCTGAATCAATCAAAAGGCAACTTGATTATATAAAAGAAAGGATAAATAAGCTTGAAAAAATAAAAAGTAATGATTTGTAGATTATAGTAGGTTAACTTAAAAACCGGTTGCAGTATACTTTAAAAGAAAGGAGAAAAAATGCCCTGGGTAGATAAGGATAGATGTATAGGTTGTGGAATCTGTGTAGATGAGTGTCCCGTAGATATCATATTTCTAGAAGATGATATTGCTGTAATAGACATGACCGGCTGCATTCATTGTGGAAAGTGCCATGACGTTTGCTCTGAAGACGCAGTAAGGCATGATAGTGAGAAAACACCCGACCGGATAAAAGCAAATATAGAACAAACAAAAAAATTTATGGATGACTGTGAAAAATATCTTGGCAACAAAGACGAAAGGGGGAAATGTCTTACCAGGATGAAAAAACACTTTAATAATGAAAAAGTAATCGCTGAAAAAACATTGGAAGAACTTGAATCAATTGACTGATTTAATAAACTGCCCTTTAGCCTTGTATCATAAGGTATTTATAATAAAAAATCATTATTACATTAGGATCAGGTAATATAATGGATTCTTCTAAAAAAATTAAAAAATTAGAACAGGAAATAACAGAAATAAAGAATAAAATAAAAGAAAAAGAATCAAGTCTTCCTGCTCATTCTGTCAAACCTGAAATGATGTTGGAATTAGAAGAACTGGAAGAAGAACTAAGAAGTAAAAAGAAAAAACTTAACCAACTAAAATCTCAATTAACCTGATCATATGACTTTAAATTATAAAACATAATCATACCTGATAAGATTTTTATTTCTTTCTTATTTAAAATATCTTATGTTATATATACAGACTGTAGTATGAAAAAATAAATTTAAAACATTAAATATTTTCAGGAGTTTAAAAATGAATGATTACAAAGGTAAGGTCAGAGGTAAAAGATTTACGTACAGTACTGGTATAAAGTTGACAGGAAAAGGAGAAGGCACAATAGAATCAATAGACAAGCCTTCTATTAAATTATCAACTCCGGTTGAATTTGGCGGCAAAGCTGGAATATGGACACCAGAAGAACTGCTAGTGGCATCAGTCAATTCCTGCCTCATGACAACATTCTCCTATTATGCTGCGGAAAAGGATTTTAAATTCATAAGTTATGAAAGTTCAGCTGAAGGTATTATTGAACTGTTTGAAATGAAATATTCCTTTTCCAAAATGACAATCAGACCGAAAATAACAGTCAGCTCCAAAGGTGATATAGAGACAGCGAAAAATCTGTTAAAAATTTCTAAAGATAGCTGTTTTATTTCAAATTCTTTAAAGGCTGAAATAATCCTGGAACCAGAAATAAAATTGGCCTCTTGACTAGTATAAAAATTAATTATTATTTAATAAAAAATATAAAGGTAATAAAAATAGTAAATTAAAATCTACTATGGGAATCTGATAATGAGCAAATTTTATCCAGAATCAAAAGTTGAAATCAGCGGATTTTTTGCAAAATACTATGACTATTTATTAAATATTGTAACACTGGGCAGGTACTCTTCATTGATTAAAAAAATAGTTTTATTAATGAAAATCAAACCAGGACACAGAATAATAGATTTTGGAACTGGAACAGGAAGAAATGCCTGTTTGATGATGAATCAACTCTCTCTAGAAGGGGAGCTTTTAGGTCTTGACACTTCTAAAGAGATGATTACCCAATTTAAAAAAAAGTGTGCCGAGTTTCCCAATGCTAAAGTTATCTATAAAAGGATTGACCAAGACTTAGACTATGAAATGTATTTTGATAAAGCTTTTATCTCTTTTGTTTTACATGGATTTCCCCAGGAGGCAAGGAAGAAGATTATCAGGAATGCCTTCAAGGCGTTAAAAAAGAATGGTGAATTCTTTATATTGGATTATAATGAACTTTCTTTTAAAAAAATGCCTTTTTATTCCAGGTTTCTTTTTAAACGTTTTGAATGCCCTTATGCTCTTGATTTCATTGAAAGAGATTGGAAAAAACTTTTAGAAGGACAGGGATTTGGCAACTTTTCAGAACATCTCTACTTTAAGAAATATATAAGATTGTTAAAAGCAAGGAAAATGCCATAATATTATTAATAAGCATATTAAATAAGCTATTTTTTAAAATAAGATACAAAATATCAATAGGAGGTTAGAATGTGTCTTTCTAAAGTATATTTAGATAAGGAAGAAAAAGATAAAATACTTATAGAAGAAGCTTCCGGTATAGTAAATGACCAGGGTACCATTGAAGTTTATTCAATTTTAGGTGAAAATAAGAAAATAAAAGGCTACTACATAAAAAAGGTCGACTTTCTCAAGAGCACCACAATTTTAGCCAAAAAAAGTGATAAAGAATGAAAAATAAAAAAACATCTAAATCTGATATCAATAAATTAAAACTATTAATGTCTTACTGGATTGAACATAATAAAGAACATATCCAGGACAATCAGGTCTGGCTCCATAAGATAGAAAAAATGGGACTTAAAGAAGTTGCAGCCGATCTTAAAAAATTTATTGAACTTTCAAAAGAAGCAAACAAGCATATAGAAATGGCAAATAAAAAATTAGGACAAGACCGCCTTTCAGAACTAAAAGAAACATCTGAAAAAAAACCCCGGGTAAAATCAGGAAGAGGCGAGGTGGAATATAAATCAGAAAGTATTAATTTTAACCAGATCGGGATTATTAGAACCCCGTATAAAGATAATGCGCCTTACCAGCCTGTGCATGCAGATGAAGGAACCTTTTATATAGAAATCAATCCCCAATATGTAGACGGGCTTGATAAGCTTTCAAAATTTTACTATATCTATGTCATATATCATATACACCGGATAAAAAAGAAATTATCAATGACTATATCCACACCGTGGACTGACGGCACAAGGGTAGGTGTATTTGCAAGCAGGTCACCGGTCCGCCCGAATTCCATCGGACTTAGCGTTGTCCGTATAAAGAATATTGTAAATGGCAGGATTTTCACATCTGGCCTGGATGTATTTGATGGAACACCGCTACTTGATATAAAGCCATATGTAAAGGACCTCGATTCCAAGCCAGATTCCAACTATGGATGGATCTCAGATATAAATGATTATAAACATCTCCTTTTACATATAAAAGGTATCCCTCACAATCATTAATTATATTAATGTGTGGACAGCACTTCATTTGATAAGTTATCTAGCTTTTTCAATAGCTTTTCTAGGGCAGGCTTTAATACATTTATAACATCCCGAGCAAAGACTTGTATTAATTATAGGTGCTTCATATGGTTCTTCTTGTTTGATGATCTTTTTAGGACAGGCACTTATCGCTCTACATATACCGTCTTTAAATTCCTTAGGATCACATTTATTATAATTAACTATGGCTATCTTACGTGGCATTATTAGTATTTAACACTTCTCTCTTTAGACTTTTAAAATCCCTGCCGCTTTCAGTATATCAGGGACTTTTTCTTCCTTGCCGATAGCCATGATATGCACGCCATCGCATATCTTTTCATCTTTTATTCTTTTTATTAGATTTCCGGCGATTTCTATTCCTTGTGATAATCCTTCCCCTTTTGGCATTTTAGCCAGTTCATCTATCAGATTTTGGGGAACAAAAATACCGGGAATATTATCATTCATCCATTTTGCCATCCCGGCGCTGACCAACAGGACTATTCCTGCCAGTATTTTCACACTCTTATTTATACTTCGGCTGTAATCTACAAATCTCTTTAACTCATCTAAATCATAAACAGCCTGGGTTTGAACAAAATCAATTCCAGCTTTTAGTTTTTTCTCAAATTTAATAAGCTGTGGTTCAATCGGATCTGCAGACGGGGTGGCAGACGCGCCTATGCAAAAATCAACTCCTCCATCAAGGTCGTTGCCGGAGTGATCTTTCCCTGAATTTAGATTTCGTACAAGCTGTATTAATTGAACTGAATCAATATCATAAACAGGCTTCGCTTCCGGGTGATCCCCCATCTTAAGGGAATCTCCGGTAAGGCAGAGGACATTTTCTATACCCCTGGAATATGCAAAAAGCAGGTCGCCCTGAATTGATAATCTGTTCCTATCACGGCAGGTTATCTGAAATATAGGCTCTCCTTCACGCTCATTTATAAGAAGACATCCTCCCAGAGAAGGATACCTCATAACAGCGCTCTGGTTATCTGTGACATTTAATGCGTCAACCTTATCCTTAAGGAGATTTATACTATTAACCATTTCCTGTGTATTGGTGCCCTTTACCGGGCCAATTTCTGCTGTTATTATAAAATTATCTTTTTTTAATACTTTTTTAAACGACTCAACCATTTACTTCCTCCCGTTATTAATTAAAAACTTTTCAAAACTTTCCCAAGATAAATATATTACTCAAGAGAAAGAGGCTCCACTTCCAGTTCCCTGGGTCTTTGCATCTTACTCCAATCCTTTGTTGGTAAAATTTCCCGCATCTTATCCAGCTCTCCTAATTCCTTTAGCCTCTTATATATTAGAACCCATGCACAGTCATTGTCAGGATTTACCTCGCATTTTCCATCTTTCCTTGTTCCACCGCATGGACCGTTAAGCAAACCCTTTGCGCACTGGGTCATAGGGCATATACCGGCCAGCTTACCCAGTTCACATTCTCCACATTGAATACATTTTTCCCTGAACAAGCTGGGTCCACCACCCATATGTCCTATGGGATTAGTTGCCGGATAAATAGCCTTGGTCAAACCAAACTCGTTTTCTAATATATATTCCCGTACTACCTGTAAACCATCTCCACAACTGAGCATTAGGACAGCGTCGCAATCACTAATTTGCTTCTTATAACCTTCCATACGTTTTTTACTCCAGGGAGCATAGCAGGTAAATTCTCCAAATGGTGGCGCTATAGCAGCCAACACATCCTTTCCGTTTTTAATAAGGATATCTTTCATTTCATTGACTTCAGCTTCACCACCGGTATGAAAAACAGTTGCACAACCGCCGCAACCATAAATCACTACCTTTTTTTTACCGTCAAGATAATCAAGAATTTCCTCAATAGGCTTTTTTATCTGTCCTATCACTTCAACCTCCTTATACCAACTATATAATAATATTAAAGAAACAATCACATTTTTCTAAAGTCAGTCAAGCCGACAGGTCCCTGTGGGACAAGAACTATCATATCCGCTGTCTTTGCTGGATGATGAACCCAGACTAAAGGAAGAAAAGGTTTTTTGGATATTTTTACTTCCGCACTTTTTACAGATCAACTTCTCACCTTTTCCGCCACTTCTGATAAACAAATCAAACTTCTCCCCACAATCCTTACAGATATAACTATAAATCGGCATATTTTCACCCCCTTTTTAACCAACCAGCTTATATTTCTTAAAGACTTATTTTTTAAAATTTTATCCCCTTCTCAAATCTCAAATTTTACGCCTGCTTTTATGGGAACAAAAGCGTCTCCATATACTTCCTTGAAAATCAGCTTTGCATCATATCCCGAACAATGAGCAGGTCCGACCTTTTCTACTCCCATTTCCTCAAGCTCTTCTGCTAAAGATCTTATTTCCGGCTCATATTTATCGATCAAGTGGAATCCTCCAAAAACAAGGTGAATCTTTCCATGGCCAAAATCCTTTTTTACCTTTTTTACAATCTTTATGATCCCGGGGTGTGAGCACCCTGTAATTATTGCAAGCCCTTTATCAGTTTTTACCACCAGAGCCTGCTCGGACATATACTTTCCTTTATACTCGCCGGCAATCTCACCTGTAGTAAATATATTTTCTACAACCTTTGTTACTCTCTCCGATTCTATAAGTTCCCCCTTCAATCCCCTTACTTTTTTTTTAAATTCACTGCTGAAATTTGGACAAGCGTAAACCTTAAGCCCTTTCCTGTTCTTTAAAACCTCCCAGAGTCCTCCAGTGTGATCCCAGTGATCATGAGATATCACGACTGTCTTTATCCTCTCGATATCTACATTTAGATTTCTCATATTTTCCAAAAGCCAGAAGCCGTTTTCTCCCGTATCAAATAGTATCTTCTGATCAACTAAAAAAGACAGTCCCCATCCTCTACGCAGGTCTTTATTAATCGTCTCATTGTCGAAAAGAGTCTTCACTTCCATTGTTTATTTACTCTGTAGTTTATTAATAATTAAAAGCCAGTGGCACTTTTCATCATATGACTTAATACCATATCCCAGATCCTTAAAATATGAATATACAAAATCTCTACTGACACCGCTGTCTTCATGAATGTGCCCCTCTTCCTTATGTACACAGTCTACTATTTTCATTCCTCTTTTGTTAAAATCCGCCAGAATAGCCTTGCCGTCGCGGCAAAGCACCCTGTCTATCTCAGAGAGCATTTTATTAATATCATTTATATGATGGAAGAGATCAATAACAAATACATTATCGAAGCTTTCATTATTAAAGGCAAGTGAACTTCCATCCATTAAATAAAATTTAACGTTGTCAAGTATCTTTTCATAAGCAAGTTTAAGTGCAGTCTTCTTCAAAGACTCTTCGTCTTTATCTACTGAAATAAACTTAGAGCCGGCTCTTGCCAATACAATAGTTGCATACCCGGATCCTGTACCTATCTCCAGGATACTCCCCCGCAGGGGTTTAGCCTTATTTAACATAAACTCCCGGCTTTTTATTAAATCAAGACCCTTTCTTTTATAAACAGAAATCCGTCTTTTAAAATTCTTATAATTAGTTTTGACTTCCTCTGTAGATATATCAGGAATAAACTGCATTTGCCTTCCCCTAAGTAGACTTAACCTGCCAATTCTCTCTCTAACAGTTTCCATATGTCACTTAATGTTTTTGCTACTTTATTATTCGAATACTCTATTATAGTCTTCCCCTCAACAACTGATTTTACTACTGCTTTGCTAAAAACCACCTTACCAAGTACCTGAATATTTCTATCTTTAGACCAGCGCTCTATTCTTTCTGTAATATCACAATTTAAATCATATTTATTTATTATTACTTTTACCGGAATATTAAAGTGCCTGGTAACGTCGATCACTCTTTCGGCGTCATGCAACCCTGAAAGAGTCGGTTCTATCACCACTACCGCACAATCAACACCTGCAATAGATGCGATTACCGGACAGCCTATGCCCGGCGACCCATCAATGACGACCCACTTATAACTTTTATCTTCGGCGATCTCTTTAGCCTTTTTCCTGACCAGGGAAACCAGTTTTCCTGAATTTTCCTCGGCAATACCCAATTTTGCATGAACTAACGGGCCAAATCTAGTCTGGGATATAAACCATTCACCAGAAGTATTTAATCTCATTTCTATAGCATTTTTCGGGCAGACGAGACTGCAGAATGCACACCCCTCGCAGGAAATAGGATCTATGGAAAAATCTTCTTTTACCGCTTCAAACCTGCATACCATACTGCAGGTACCGCAGCCCTCACAGTATTTCTTGTGTGTGAAAGCTGTAAAACCGCTTTTGAAGGTATGAGATTCCTTTATTTTGGGATCAAGCAGCAGATGCAGATCTGCCGCATCGACATCACAGTCAGCTAAAACCTTATCTTTTGCTAATGCAGCAAACGCTCCAGCTATAACTGTTTTCCCCGTACCGCCTTTTCCGCTTATAATGACGATTTCTTTCATTTTAGTTACTCCCGGCTTTATTTGATCCGCTTACTATCTTTTCTATCTCCTTAAACAATATCTGAAATTTTTCCTTGTATTCCGGCAGTGATTTGACAATGGAACCTCCCCTGGAATAAATTTCAGCGATTTTCTTGCTAAAAGGTATTCTCATCAGTATAGGAATATCTTCTTTTTGGCAATATTTATCTGTTTCTTTATTCCCCAGACCGGAACGGTTGATCACGACTCCAAATGGAATTTCCAATTTGCGGGCCACTTCTACAGCCAGCGACAGATCGTTTAATCCAAACGGTGTAGGTTCGGTTACAAGAATAACAAAATCAGTATCTCTTATTGCCGTAATCACCGGACAGGAAGTCCCGGGAGGTACATCAATGATCACAGTTTTTTCCCTGCTGATATGCTTTTTAACTGCCCGGATAACCGGCGGTGCTGCCATCTTTCCTATATTAAGTTTCCCATGTATAAACTCAATCCCATCTTTTCTTCCGATCTCTAAAACACCTACCTCCTCGTTTTCTTCCCTTAAGGCATCATTCGGACAAAAATATGTACAGGAACCGCAACCGTGGCATAATTCAGGAAAGATGAGCACCTTTTTACTGGTAATTGCAATAGCATTATATGCACATACTTCCTTGCAGCGCCCGCAGCCATCACATTTTTTCTGATCTACTACGGGAATGGGAACAAAAACAGGATCCCTGCGCCTAAAAAGTGGTTTAATAAAAATATGACTATTAGGTTCTTCAACGTCACAATCCAGCAGTTGTACATTATTTAATGACAAAGCCAGATTAACAGCTACAGTTGTCTTACCGGTTCCGCCCTTACCGCTCGCAACTGATATTATCAATTATTCACCCGCTCCTGTTTACCGCCTGCCCATTCCAAAATGTGATCCTACATCAGGACCGGCAGTCTGCTTGTATTCACCTTTTTTAAATTTTTCTACAGAATCCTTTACGCTACCAGTTGCTCCTGAATAGACTTCTATTGACGCTGCAGATAAAACCCTGAATGCATTGGGCCCTATGTTCCCGGTTATCACTGATTTTATATTCATATCCGAAATCATTTGCGCTGCCTGAATGCCGGCGCCTCCAGCTGCCTGACCACTCTTATTTTCAACGCTTTTAAAGTCATCACTTTCAGTATCATAGATGATGTAATAGGGACACCTCCCAAACCTGGGGTCAACATTAGACTCGAGAGTTGCACCATCCGAAGAAACTGCAATTTTCATATTATCGCTCCTTTATCTATTACTTTATATTAATTTTAGAACCACTTAAACGTAATCAATCTCTTACCACATTTAGAGCACTTTATCTTGCTTAATTTATATTCCTGATTACTGTGATTTAGATCTTCCCTTTTAACAAGGTAATGATAAGTACCCTTAAGGCACTTTTTCTTAATAATATCCTTGTCCGGGATATAATTACCACCTTCAAGCTTTATTGCTTTTCCTTCTACAATTGCGGTGATTATTTTCTTTCTTCCTGATTTTAAGAGCCGCTGGAAGGTAGACCTTGATATACCCATCTCCCTTGCAGCTTCTACCTGATTTAATCCCTGCCTGTCCTTTAGATTAAAAGCCTCAATCTCTTCCAGGGTCAAATTTAGTTCATCTAATTTAGTAATGGGAATACCCTGTGGTTTGTAATAGACAAATAGCGGTACTGTATTTACTATTTTGTCCAATATCGGTCTTGCTGTCATCTTTATATACTATCCCTGACCATCTTGGTACCACATTTTGGACAGACCATTTCATAACAGGGAACACCTATTTTATGATCGGCCTTACTGCCGCAGCTTGGACATACACATTTTCCACCGGGACCCATGCTCTGTCCTCCCATTCTACCTCTACCTCCACCTTTTCCTAAACCCCTACCTGTTCCAGGACCCTGGCCGGTAGGTCCAGTTCCATCTCCTCTTGGCATAATTAATACTCCTTTCAAGATTATTAAAATAATATATATGATTATTCATGATCACACTCTGTTTTTTCTATCCCATATCCCTTTCCGGAACCCGGCCTGCAGATGCTTTCGCCACCTTCAAGAGAACCATCTATAATTTTACTTACCACTTCGTCAATTTTACCTTCAATGCCGAGTATAGCATCAATATTTGCCTGCCCGAAAAGCTCCTTTGCTCTCATTCCCATTCCCCCCGCGACTATGCAGCTGACACCATACTTTCTCAAATACTGGGGGAGATAACCGGGATGATGTCCTGGATTGCTTATTGTTTCTTTATTTATCAGTTTACCGTCTTTGATCTCTAATATTGTAAACGCCGGGCACCTTCCGAAATGCGGGGATACATGCTGACCATCTGTTGAAATTGCGATTTTCATTATGTTTACCTTTCTTTATAAATTATAAAAAAACTAACATTTATAATAGTAATAATTAGATTTTTTATCACCGTATATTTTTGATTTTATTTTCTTTTGATCTAAAAGATTTCTCAAACTTTTGATGACCTCGTTAATGTTTGATTGCAATGACTTGCTTATCTCCCTTGCGCTAACAGGTCTTCTTTTTACCAGTTCTATTATTTCCCGTTCAAGATCGATGTTTACCAGCTCTTGAGATTTTAATTTTGCATCTCTTATTATCTCTGCTTTCTTGCCTAAAATGTTTTCTATTTTTTTTAATTGCAAACTATCTGGTATTAAAACATCTCCCGGTCCTGACGGCCTTACCGGTGTGTTCAAATGTATCTTGTCTACACCCCTGCCGATTTTATCCATACCGTCAATTATTTTTTTAAATTGCTCCGTATACTTAATACTGTCATTAATGTCCTTGATTATCATCAATTCCAGCCATATCTTTCCCTTAAAGTCATTTAAAAGCAAGTCAAGTCCTTTTAAGACTTTTTTAAAAGTAATAACAGAAGAAGGTTTGTTTATCTTTTTAAAACATATCTCGTTGGGAGCATCAAATGAGACTTTTACCAGATCCGCATTCTCAAGCGATTTTACCACTTCTTTTCTGTAAAGAAGACTCCCGTTGGTCAATACCGCAATAGGTATGTCGGTCAATTGTTTTACCTTGTCTATCAAAATCCCAATATCTGTATTTAAAGTAGGCTCACCTGAACCTGAAAAAGTAATGTAATTAATTGTTTTTTCACTTTCTATTACATTTTTTAGATCTTTTAAAAAACTTTTCATATCTATATCAACGTATCTCTTCCGTTTAGTAGTCTTATTTGTAGTTTTTCCCAGCTGGCAATAGATGCAATCATAGGTACATATTTTAAATGGAATAATATCAATTCCCAATGAATAACCAAACCTCCTGGATAGTACCGGACCGTAAATCATACTCATCGATCTTTACTCCTATTTTTATTCTTTTTATTTGGATTAAAGGCTGATTCAATTCTTTTAACAATCTCTTCCATTTTCTTAAATGCAGCTGAATCCATATTTCCATGTTTTACAAATACCCTGCCGCTGTCACTTAGATCTACGATTTCTTTATCAATAGGTATATCACCTAAAAAATCTACATCAAGTTCGTCTGCAGCCTTTTTCCCCCCGCCTTTCTTGAATAAATCTATTTTTTTACCGCAGTGAGGGCACGTAAATCCGCTCATATTTTCGATTAGCCCTATATGAGGAATATTTAATTGCCTCGCGAACTGAATGCTTTTCCTGGAATCAAGCATAGCGACCTCCTGAGGGGTAGTAACCACTATTACTCCCGATAGATCCTTTATAAGCTGGACTACACTTAGAGGTTCGTCTCCTGTTCCCGGAGGTGAATCTATTATCAAATAATCAAGCTCACCCCAGTTCACATCTCTTAAAAACTGGCTGATTATTTTCATCTTCAATGGTCCTCTCCATATCACCGGGGTATCGGAATTCTCAAGCATTGAAGCAGTGCTTATCACTTTTAAGTTTTCAGACAATTTGATGGGATCGATCTTAGAATCTTCGCTGCCGGTTAATTTTTTATTTTCAATTCCCAACAGCTTAACAACATTCGGACCATGGATATCTACATCAAGCAGTCCTACTTTGTATCCTTTTAAGGAGAGCGCATAAGCCAGGTTTACCGCAATAGTAGTTTTCCCTACTCCTCCCTTTCCACTTATGACCATCAGCTTTTGCTTAATATCTGATATGTTTTCTTTTAATTTTCTATCTTCCACCATTTGTTATTCCTTGCTATTATTTCTTTTTTATTATTTTAATACTATATCAACTAAACCATTTTGTCTCTCATAAAATCCGATCCAGCTTCAGCTTAAATATAAATGAGGGTAGATACAGCAGGCAGGCTTTTGTATCTACCCTCATTATTAACAGTTTTATCTGACATAATATTTATTCTTTTTTATCGCCCTTTTCTTCTTTTTTTATCTCTTCAATTCTTTTATTTATATCATTTAACTGCTGTTTTATATTTTCTGACTGGCTTTTCAGCATTTCTATTTCCTGCTCAGGTTTAATATCAGCTCCGTAAGGATCACCGTAGTAGGGGTATCTTGCTGCTCCGCCCCAGGCTGGTAGACCCATATTATATCTTGACCATCCCGGAAGACCTGTGGCATAGTTCCAATTCCTATATCCTCTTCCCTGGCCAAAACCTCCTCCTAAAGCTCTTCTACCGCCCGGATATCTCCCACTATAAGCATTGGCATATCCGGGTGCAGAATAACCTGCGCAATATCCTGCGCCTCTTCCAGTCATAGGACCCATTCCGGCAGGCCCTGTTCCATCTCCTCTTGGCATTTTTCCTCCTTTACATAATAATTTATTAAAGTTCAAACAATTTAAATCTTATATTTTCACTGTTTGCCCTCTTTTTTACATTATAGGCATAAGACCAAAACTATTATAATGGTCATATGCCCATAAGTCAAGTATGGATGAGAGAAGCTGGATGAGAATAAAAACTAAAATTTCTTTACCAGTTTTTTATCAAGG
>CAZLOE010000018.1:0-23732 GCA_964561115.1 uncultured Actinomycetota bacterium | reverse complement strand
AGACCGTCACCATCGGTGTCGACATATCCGGCCTCTGCAAGAATTGCAGCAGCTATATCAGGATCGTAATAGAAAGTATCTGTAGGAATTGCTACTCCTGCTCCTTCTTCCTCTTCTTCAGCTACTACTTCCTCCTCTTCTTCAGCTACTACTTCTTCTTCAGCTCCTTCTGCTTTATCGCATCCATATAGGGAAAACACTGCAACTAATGATACGATAACAAGTAATAAAACTATTTTCTTCACTATTCAACCTCCTCTTAATTTTTTAATCATCAAATCAGTCTCTGCAAAAACTTACCTGAGATCTGCCGGTATAAAGATTTCAGATTTTTAATCATATACACTGACAAACCTCATTTTTTTTACTATATATAACCTCCTTTCTAATCGATATAATTTATAATTTACTTATATTTATTCTAATTAATTCAATATGTTTTAAAAATTTAATTAACCAGTTTCTTAGTCGATTCTCTCTCTATAAGTTTTGTCGGAACGATATAGTATTTAGAAGAATCAATACTGTTCTCGATAAAATCTATCACATTTTTTGTTGCAACTGCGGCTATCTTTTGAATGGAGCTTCCGATAGTTGTAAGTGGAGGTGAAATATAACTTGAGATTTCCGTATCGTCATATCCGATGATTGAAATATCTTCAGGGACTCTGAGTCTTAATTCCACCGCAGCTTTTATAGCTCCGATCGCCATGGCATCATTTGAACAAAATATACCTGTTACTTTGTTTTTCCTTTTACCGTTTAGAAGTTTTTTAGCGGATATGTATCCGCTTTTTTCAGTGAAATCTCCGTTGACTATAAAATCTTTTCTAATTTTAAGCCCTGATTCTTTCATTTTCGTTTTATAACCCTTAAGCCTTTCGGAACCGGAAAGTTTTTTCATATCTCCGCATATGTGAGCAATATTTTTATGACCTAATTCAATTAGATGTTCTGTAGCTATACAGGCACCTTCGAAATTATTGGAGTTGACTATAATATATTTACCCTTTACCCTATTTTGGTACTTTGGATCTTGGTCTATTATTACCAGCTTGTGTCCTGATTCTACCAGATTTAAGATTTCGGGGGGATTTTTACATGCTCCAATAAATATACCCCCTGATAAAGTCTTGTTATTAAAGAGCTCTTCTATTTTTTTAAAATCATTATTCTTATCAATTATTGAAACAAGTATGTTATACTCTAACTTATCAGCACAATCTATTACTGCACCTGTAAAGGGAGATAAATATGTATTCTGGAAAACAATGTATCTTTCATCTTCGTGGCCAATGTTTGTTATAAAAACTCCTATTACTTTATTGTGCTTGCCTGCTAATGTTCTTGCCGGACCGTGTGGTATATAGTGGTATTTCTTAATGATTTTGCTTACTTTTTCTTTTGTTTCGGCTGATACATTAGTATATTTGTTCACTACCCTTGATACGGTACTTCTTGAAACTCCGGCTAATTTTGCAATATCTTTGCTATACACAATATCATTCTATTAATAGTATTTTTTATATAAACGCGCGTTTAAACGCGCGTGCATATATTTTATAACAAAATTTTAAGTATAGTCAAGTGTTTATTAATCAACTTTGATGAGCGTGGAAAAATGGATCTAAAACTTGATTTTGAGCCTGTAGTGCGGTAATAATACTATAATATTGTGCTTTACTTTTTCTTTTTATAAAATTAAAAAAGTAAACGACTTTAATGGTATAATTTATTAATGGATAAACTTTAAATAAAAATATATTTCAAGGGAAAGACAATGTCACGAAATACCAAAGAAACAGTAATAGTCCAGATATCTGATATTCATGTGGGTGAAAAACATTTTGTGCCCAGCCTTCTTACCAGATGTATTGATGAGATAAACGAGCTGGACCCGGATATAGTGATTATAACAGGTGACCTTACTGCCAATGGCTTCAGAAGAGAATATGATACTGTAAAGAACTATCTTTCTCCTATAAGATGTAAAAATTTACTGGTCCAGCTGGGAAATCATGATTCAAGAAATGTAGGGTATCTGCATTTTGAGGACATTTTCGGCAGCCGGTATATTTCATTTAACGGCAACGGGGTGACTATAATAGCAGCTGATTCAAGCGAACCGGATCTAGACAACGGGCAGATCGGGAG
The DNA here is from genome assembly GCA_964561115.1 of uncultured Actinomycetota bacterium. Classification (GTDB taxonomy): domain Bacteria; phylum Actinomycetota; class Humimicrobiia; order Humimicrobiales; family Humimicrobiaceae; genus CAZBSE01. The sequence continues at coordinate 21,578 of CAZLOE010000018.1, read as the reverse complement.
AGAGCACTATGACTGGATTAAAAATGAATTTAGTAAGTCAGATAAAAAAGATTTTAAAATTTTTGCCATGCATCACCACTTGATATCTGTCCCAAATACCGGCAGGGAGAGGAATATTGTAAATGATGCCGGTGATGTCCTTGAGACAGTAGTCAGTGCCGGTGTGGACATGGTACTCTGCGGGCATAAGCACGTTCCTTATCTTTGGAGGGTGGAGGATCTACTGGTAGTCACCGCTGGGACGGTTTCGTGCCTCAGGCTAAGAGGAAGGATCGAACCTAGTTATAATATTATATATGTCAGAGAAAAAGAATTAGATATTTACCGAAGGTCTCCTTTTGACAAGATAGAGAAGATACTGGATGTAAAAAGAAAAGTACAAAAGAGTAAACTCTGTGATAAGTTTATTAAAGAGAGAAAGCAATAAGGATAAAGATCTTATTGTATTAATAGACGGCGAACACTATCCCCAGGTGACCTATGATGCAATAGCGATGCTGAAAAAGATTTATCCAGGCAATTTCAAAGGAATTGTATTTTTAGGTGGAACCGAAAAACTGGTAGAAGATGACTTAGAGGCTTTTTTCGGGGAAAGAGTCATCAAGATCAAAGATATTGACCTGGACTTTATCAAAGCACTTGATCAATTTAAACCTGACATTGTTTATGATCTAAGTGATGAACCGGTGGTAAATCATATAATCAGGATGAAAATAGCTTCTTTTTGTCTTTATTGCAAATGCAGTTATATGGGACCTGATTTTTTATTTTCTTATGATGGAGAAAGTATAAGCTGTAAAAAGCCATCACTGTCCATTATTGGAACCGGAAAGAGGATCGGCAAGACTGCAGTAAGTTCTTATATATCTAAAATATATACCGAGGAGAATGTCAATGTCTGTATTATTGCCATGGGCAGAGGAGGACCTGAGACTCCACAGGTGATTAGAGGTGATAAAATAAATATTACTCGCGAATATCTTCTGGAGATAAGCAGTAAGGGAATGCATGCAAGTTCGGACTATATAGAAGATGCTCTTACCGCTGGAGTGATTACTGTTGGCTGTAGAAGATGCGGAGGCGGTTTTGGCGGGAAGATTTTTATGTCAAATGTAGAAGCAGGTGTTAATATAGCCGAAAATTTGGACTCTGATCTAATAATAGTGGAAGGAAGCGGTGCCTCGATCCCGGATATAAAAGTAAATAAAACTATATGCATAATAGGTGCTGGCCAGTACTGGGAAAACATAGTGGGTTATTTGGGGATTTACAGGATATTGCGTGCTGACCTGATAATAATCACAATGTGCGAAGAGCCCACAGCTGATAAGAAGAAAATATCTTTCTTAGAGAGTGAGATTAAAAAAATAAAACCAGGGGTAAAGATCATAAGGTCAGTTTTTAGACCGAAACCTTTATCTGATATCAGCGGGAAAAAAATATTTATGGCTATGACTGCCAGTGAGATCATAAAGTCAAGAATTAAAAAATATATGGAGAAAAATTATAGTTGTAAGATAAGGCAGATGAGCTTTAGCCTTTCCAATAGGAAACAGCTAAAAAGAGATCTGCAAAATTGTAATGATTATAATACCATACTTACAGAGTTAAAGGCTGCATCTGTAGATCTATTGACTCGCTATGCTGTAAAGCATAAAAAAGAGATAGTATATATGAACAATATTCCTATTATACTGGATGGAGAACAGATTTTAAGAAAAGAATTAAAAAATATATTTTCAAAAGGAAAAGATTAATATGAATACAAAAAATAAAGATAGATCAAAGCCAAGAGTAATAGTGATCTCTGATAAAAAGCAGGGATTACCTTTTTCCAAAGGAATACTCGCCTCATCCATATCGATAACAGGCTTGGATATATTAACTGCTCATAAAATAGCTCTTGAGATACAGGATTACTTTATGGAGAAAAAGAAATATTCCCTCTCTCTTGACGAATTAAGGTCACTTGCATTTAGATTTATAAAAGATAAGGTCAGCCTGGAATATGCAGAGAGGTATTTAATATGGCAGTCAGTTGGAAAACTTGAAAAGCCTATTATCATACTTATAGGAGGAGCGACGGGTGTGGGAAAATCGACTATAGCGACTATACTGGCTAGTAGGTTAAATATAAACAGGGTCGCTTCAACAGACGCTATTAGGGAGGTGATGAGGGCTTCGGTATCAGAAAAATTGATCAGGCCTCTCAGAGGTTCTTCATATAATGCCTATAAAAATTTAACCCTGCCACCTTCTGGTGTAGAACCGGTTATTCTAGGATTTAGGGAACAGGTGCTGGCAGTAAGTGTAGGTATTGAGGCAATAATTGAAAGAAATATTGTAGAAAAGTCCGATTCTATAATAGAAGGCGCTCATGTTGTACCGGGTTATCTTAATAATATAAATGAATATTCCTCTAAGGCAATAATCCAGCAGATAGTAATATCAGTACCTGATAAGGAAGTCCATAAAGAGCACTTCACCAAAAGGACAGTTGAAACCCAGGGTTCAAGGCCAATGGAAAAATATATAAAGCACCTGGATAAGATTTTAATCATCCAGAACTATATAGAAAAACTGGCAAAGAATGAAAATGTCAGGATTATTGAAAATTATAATCTTGATAATGTAGTTAATAAAGTTTTGGAATTAATATTCCAAAGAGTAAAGAGCGAATTCAGTAAAATAGGAACTGAGTACACAAAAGTCAGGTGAGGTTATTCTAAAATATAAAATTCTTCGGTTGCTTTCTTGCGACCGTTTAAATAAACTTCCACAGAATAAATACCGGGAGAATATATATCGTCCTTTTTAACTAGTGAGATCACAATCCTGCCCGAGCCCTTCTTTTCCGGATAGATAATATTTTTTTGGATTATTTCACTGGAATCTTTCTCAATTTTTCTCCACATTGCTTTTATTTCATCATTTGTGGTAATGCTTATTACTTCTATTACCAGGTAAATATCTGTATCAGTGTTTTTAAAATAATAGATGTTATTTTGATTTTTTTCATCAATGCTGGAGTTTTTATCGGAACACAGATATAAATTTTTAATGTCTGGTCTTGTATAAATAATAGTTACAGCAGCTATTATTAAAACTATGGTGATGATCACTATAATGATTATATTTCGTTTACCCATCTGATTATAATAAAAAAATATTAACAGGTTTTTCAGGTTATTATAAAAGTTATTTTTATACTTGGCTATAAATTAATCAAACTATTTGACTTAATTTTTTAATTGATATATATTTTCTAAATGTTTCAAAGGAGGGAGCATAGATTATATGGCTATATATGTTTATAAATGCAAAAAGTGCGGCAAAACTTTTGAGAGTTTTCAAAGAGCTGATGAAAACAAAAATGTAAGATGTGTCTATTGTGATTCCGAAGCTCAGAGAATTTTTTCTCCTGTTGGTATAATATTAAAAGGGTCTGGTTTTTATTCTACGGATTATAGATCCAGTCGTAGAGGATCTGGTAATGAAGGCACTTTAAATAATAACCGGGAAGATGGTAAAAAGCCTGAGACCCATTCTTCTGATAAAAAAGTTACAAATGCGGTAAAAGAAAAGAAAGATAAAAAGGATTAAAAAAATATAGTTGCAGCAGAAATTAAGAAAGATATTTCACCTGGTTCTCTGTTATTATTATTGCTCCCACTGGCTATAATAGTGACAATAGGAAGTACCATACTTGTTGGCTATACTTTAAATTCTATGATAAAATTTTCACCAAAGATTATAGATCTGGTTTTATTTTTTTAATAAGCTTATGATTTTGAGATAGGTATAAATATGGGTATAAAGAAAGTCTATATTGCTTGTCTGGTTATTTGTTTATTACTAATACCTTTGGTAACTGTTTCTTGTTTTCTTTTCGGAGGTGCTGAGGAAACAGGACTGGTACAGGCTGTTGAAACTTCAGAGGAGGAAAGTGTCAATCCGGATGAGGAAATTGACATCCTGTTGGAAAACGAAGATTTCTTAGATGTACTTGGCACTTTTGATTACGAGGGTTCTACTGTCAAAGATGCTAAACAGGTAGAAGGCGATGAAAATCTACTTTTTATATTATTAGAGTCAGAAGATAATTTTGGAAATGTAGAAGAATACTATAAGGATATAAAGGTCAAATCAGTATGGATAAGATCAGAGATATTCGAAAAAAGTTCGGAAGAGGTTGAAGAAGAATTTCTTGACTCTGATAGTGAGAGTATCCAGGTTTCTAAATTTACTTACTCCAATTTAGAAAAAGATAAGGTCGTAAATGTCTTAATAAAAGGTCTGGAAGAAAGCAGAACACAAATAATGATAATCTACTGGAATCTGCAGTAGAAAGCTAAATGAGAGACCATAAAGACTTAAATGCAAAAATCTATACTGTCAGTGAGCTCAACTCCAATATAAGAAAAAGTCTTGAATCCGGTTATTCTGATATATGGCTTGAAGGGGAAGTCAGCAACTTTTATTTCCAAGATAAAAAACATATGTACTTTGATCTGAAGGATGAAAAATCCAAGATCAGAGTAGTAATGTTCCATCAAAATAATAGAAACCTGCTGTTTGACATAGAAGAAGGACTGCATATTTTAGTCAACGGCTACATCTCAGTCTACGAAAAAAGAGGGGAATACCAGTTAATAGCTCTGGATGCCAGACCTGTGGGAAAGGGCTCTCTTATTCTGGCGTTTGAGCATCTGAAAGAAAAACTAGAAAAAAAAGGATATTTTGAAAGTATACTTAAAAAAAGAATCCCTGTTATCCCGGGGAAAATAGGGATTGCTACTTCTGCTGGCGGTGCGGTCATAAGTGATATAATCTCAGTTTTGAAGAGAAGGTTTAAAAATTTCCACCTTGTATTAAGAGATGTCAATGTTCAGGGCATTACCTCAGCTGATGAAATATGCAGTGCCATAGATGATCTTATTGAGTATGGAGTAGATGCTATCATACTGGCAAGAGGAGGCGGTTCTCTCGAAGATTTATGGGCTTTTAATACAGAAATGCTGGCTGATAAAATATTTAATTGTCCCATACCTGTGATTTCGGCAGTTGGGCATGAAACTGATTATACCATATCAGATTTTGTAGCTGATAAGCGTGCTGCCACGCCTTCGGTGGCTGGAGAGATTGTCATATTGAATAAGACAGAGGCAGTTGAAAATCTGAAAGAAATCAACAAAAAGATCAAAAATCTATTGAAATCGAAGATAAGCAAATATAAAAGAGAGGTTGGTTTTTTAATCAATAGAAGAATCTTTATAAAACCCGAGCTTATATTAGGAAGATTTAGCCAGGCTGCCGGTGAGGCTCGAATCAAATTGATGGAAAACTTAAGAAAGGTCATAGCAGCTAAGGCAGGATCTGTGTCTGAATATTACCGGAGGGTGGATGAGAGAAATATACTCAGGAAAATTTACGCCTTTAAAATGGAAATTAAAAATAAGAATATCGTGATGATCTCAAATATTAAAAATTATCTTCTGTCAAAGAAAAACGAGTTAAAAATGATATTAAAAAATTTACAGGATAATAATCCAATTGCTGTGATGAACAGGGGTTTTGCCCTGATATATAAAGAGAAAGTAGATAAAAATATCAAAGGTATAGATGAAGTAAAGATCAATCAAAAGGTACGGATAATGCTCAGGGATGGGGTATTGAAAGCAAAAATATTTGATAGAATTTATAAAAAGTCAGAATTGGGATTTAAAAATGAAGATTGAAAAAATGAGTTTCGAACAGTCTATGGAGAAATTGGAAGAAATCGTAAAGGAGCTTGAAAATGAAAACATATCTCTGGAAGAATCCATGGAGAAATTTGAGATGGGGATCAAGCTTTCTTCTAATTGTCTAAAAAAATTAAATGAAGCGGAGGGCAAGATAGAGAAGCTGACCAGAACCAAAGATGGAAAGCTGATTGCAGATGAACTGGACCTGGAAAAAGAAAAATAATGAAATTTACCAGTACTTTTTATTATTTATCTGTTTACAGTATATAATTTGACTGTTTTTAAGAAAAACTATATATGGTAGATACTTAAATAAAAATTATTTAGATTAGCTACATATAGTTATATATTCTTTTAAATAAATAATAAATTAAATAATCATATTTACCTTCATATCTTCTTTTAAATAAATAGTTTACAAAATCATTAATATGTAGTATTATTGCTGTAAAATGGAGCGAAATGGAGCGAAAGTAATGTATATCCCCACTCAGCGGTGAGGAAGAGGTTAACATGTTTGTAGGTGAACATTTTAGGATAATTGACAGCAAGGGAAGAATCTTTATTCCTGTCAAATTCAGGGAGGATCTAATAAAGGGTGTGATTTTATCACAGGGATTTGGCGGAAGGTGCATTTTTATGTTTTCTAAAGAAGGATGGAAGAGGATGGAGGAGAAAATAAAGTCTAAAAAGATGTCTGAAAGTAATACCTTAGAATTTTCCAGATGGTTTTCTTCTTCTGCCAGTGAAGAGTCTATGGACCAACAGGGAAGAACAAAAATACCCATAAAATTACTAAAATATGCAGGGCTTAAAAAAGATATTGTCATAGTTGGACTACCGGACAGAGCTGAGATATGGGACAAGAAAGAATGGCTGAAGTTTTACGAGAAAGCTGATTCTAAATTTAGAAATGAAAAAGAAATTGAACAGTTGGATTTATAAAAGAGTATGATAAATGAATTTTAAAGAAATTCATGTACCTGTTCTTTTAAAAGAGGTTTTATATTATTTAAATTTAAAGAAGGGTGATGTCATATTTGATGGTACGCTTGGCGGTGCTGGTCATACTGTAGAAATAATTAAAGCAATTGCCCCCACAGGCAAAGTAATTGGAGTCGATCTTCATAGCCAGACTTTAAGCACCGCCTCCACCCGACTTGAGAAATTTTCTAAAAATGTAATTTTGGTAAATGATAATTTTGTAAATATTATAAAAATTTTAAAAGGTTTAAATATAAATAGTATAGACGGAATGCTGCTGGACCTGGGATTATCCTCTTTTTTGATCGAGAGATCTAAAAGAGGGTTTAGTTACATTAGAGATGAGGAACTGGATATGAGATTTGGAAATGGGAGCCTAAAGGCATCTGATGTGGTCAATGATTACACCGAAGACAAACTTGTGGAGATTTTTCAGAAGTATGGAGAAGAAAGGTGGGCTAAATCAATTGCCAGAAATATTACAGTCCAGAGAAAAGCCGGGGATATAAAAACTACCGGTGAACTGGTGGAGATTATCAAGGACTCAATCCCAGAGAAATATAAATATCGCAGGAAAGGTAATCATTCCAAAAGGATTTTTCAGGCTATCAGAATGGAAGTCAATAAAGAACTGGACAATATAAGAACAGCAATCAGTGACGGTTTTAAAATGCTAAAAAGTAAAGGAAGGATGGTGATAATATCCTATCACTCACTGGAGGACAGGTTAGTAAAAAGTAGTTTTTTAGAATTTGAAGGTATTTGTACTTGTCCTCCAGGACTACCTGTATGCACCTGCGGTAGAGAGAAAAAAGCTGAGATAATTACCAGAAGAGTGGTTAAGCCGGGCCAGGAAGAAATTGAACAGAATGCGCGTTCCAGGAATGCAAGATTAAGAGCCCTGGAAAAATTATAAGTCATATTTTTTTAAAAAATATTTATTTGATTTTTTTAATATGAATTTAGAATTAGCAGAAAAAAGAGAAAATTATAGAAGAAAATCTAATCCTCTTCTGTATCTGGTAGAGAGGCCTGATGGTAGAAGAGCTGAAGAGAATGTCATTTACAGTAACAGAGGATTGTTTTATATAATTGTGATAGCCATAATCTTTACCTGTCTGGGTATTTTATTAAGCATAGGGCTTAAGATACAGGGCGTGAGTTATGAAAAAAGTGTATATAAAATCAATGAGATGATATCCCTGGAAGAAGAAAGGAGTGATCGATTGTTGATGAAGATATCAGAGCTAAGATCACCATCCAGGATTATTGAAGTCGCAACAAATGATCTGAATATGAGTATATCCGATGATTTTCAGGTGGTTGAGATTTCGGACAGCGGTCTCAAAAATAATGAAAAAATATATAATTATATATCAAATGATACAGGTACTGCTGCTGTTAGGAATTATGACGGTTTTCTTGGAACTATTTATTATATTCAGGATATAGTACTGGTAGTATCAGAAAGTGTGTTGACATTTTTTATTCCCTAATTATTATGTAATTTAAAAATGAGAGTTAAAAATAATATCAAGGTAAACAGGAAAAGAATATATTTCCTGTTTATTTTATTTTTGATGACCTTTTTACTGATAATCTACAGGCTGGTTTCTATACAGTATATAAATGCATCAGAATTTAAAAGCTATGCGGAATTTCAGCATACGGGTGAATTTGTTATCAGCTCGAAAAGAGGTAAGATACTTGACAGGAACGGTATTGAGCTGGCGACAAGTCTGATTGAAAAGACTGTATATGCGGATCCGAGATTTGTACTGGACTCCGGATACGAGGCAAAAATTTTAGCAGGAATATTAGAGCTAAACGAGAATGAAGTAAAGGAAAAGCTGGATAATAAAGAGTCGGGGTTTGCATATATAAAAAGAAAGGTCTCTTTGGAAAAAGCTGAAGAAATCATGGAATATGACCTGCCGGGTATATATTTTCAGGATGAGGCAAAGAGGTATTATCCTCAAAATGATATAGCGGCTTCTATAATCGGATTTACCGGAACGGATAACAACGGCCTTTCAGGGATAGAACTACAGTATGAAAAAGTTCTCGGAGGGGTTGATGGGAAGGAAGTTATCGAAAAAGATGTTTTTGGAAATATAATCCCGGGAGAAAATAATACTTATATAGAGCCTATTGACGGCAAAGACGTGGCACTTACCATTGATTCCCAGATTCAATATATAGCACAGGAGAAATTACAGGAAATAGTAACAGAATATAATGCACTAAGGGCAATTGCAGTTGTGATGAATCCCAAAAATGGTGAGATCTATGCAATGGCAAATTACCCCGGTTTTGATTTAAATAATTACCAGGATGCAGATGAGGAATTATACAAGATATTAGGTATGCACTTTACCTATGAGCCGGGTTCCACTTTTAAGATAATCAATGTTGCATCAGCACTTGAAAGCAATTCAATAGGGAGTGATTGGTTATTTGACCTTCCGCCCTCGATTACGATCGGTGACAAGCAGTTTAAAGAGATTTCAAGAAATTACAGCGTCAGTCTTACAACCAAGGAAATAATAAAGCAGTCAAGTAATATAGGAGCTATTACTATAGCCCTGAGCATGGGAGAAAAAAAGTTCTGGGAAGGAATAAAAAATTTTGGGTTTGGTGAACTGACAGGAATAGAGTTACCCGGTGAAGAAAGAGGTATCTTTCACAACTATGAGAATTGGAACACGCCGGATATAGGTGCTCTGGCCATAGGGCAGTGTATTTCTGTGACCCCGCTTCAATTACTGCGTGCAGCCTGTGCTATTGCCAATGGAGGCTATCTAATCGAACCGTCTATTGTAAAGGAAGTAGAATTATTGGAAAATGAAGAAGATAGTGATATAGAGATAGGAGAAGGTGACAGGATATTAAGTCCTGAAACAGCTAGCGCGATGAGGGATATGATGCTTTCAGTAGTAGAGGAAGGGACAGGGACAAAAGCTAAGATAGAAGATGTAAAAGTCTGCGGGAAAACAGGTACTGCTGAGAAGGTTAATAGGAACGGAATAGGATATGATGAGGGCAGGAGTATAACATCTTTTATAGGCTTTGCACCCTATGAGGACCCGGAAATTGCAATACTTGTAGTCGTGGATGAGCCGCAGGGTGGGGAAAATACAATCTGGGGCGGTACTGTTGCAGCACCTGTCTTTAAGGAAATAATGGAATTTTCTTTAAAAAGATTAAAGGTGTATTAATAGATATGAATTTAGATGTATTATTAAAAGATGTGGCTTGCAAGAAAGTTGATGGAAGTGCTGATATAGATATTAAAAGTCTCTCTACAAATTCTAAAAAGGCACAGGATGGGAGCATATTTGTAGCTGTAGAGGGATTCAGGTATAAAGGACACAGTTTTGCAAAAGAAGCATTCTCTAATGGCTCTATTGCTATAGTAACCCAGGAGGATATAAAGGTTCCTTCCAATAAGACCCTTATCCTGGTTGAAAACGCCAGGGAAGTCCTGCCGATTTTATGCAGAAATTTTTATCTGGATCCCAGTAAGTCTTTAAATTTGATCGGCATTACAGGGACTAATGGAAAGACGACCACTTGTTATCTTATTGATTCTATTTTGAGAAGTGCGGGGATGAAGACATCGATTATTACTACCATAGAATCATTTTTGGGTAAAAAAAGGTTTTTTCTTGACTGCACTACTCCTGAGTCCCTGGATTTAAATAAATTCTTTTCGGAAAGCAGGCAGAGCAAAGTAGATGCTGCCTGTATGGAAGTATCTTCACATTCAATAGATTTACACAGAGTCGATTATCTTGATTTTGATTACTTTGTATTTACCAATCTTTCCCAGGACCACCTGGACTATCATAAGAATATGGCTGGTTATTTCAGAGTAAAAAATAAGCTTTTTTTAAAAAAGTATAGAAATATATACGGCGGCAGAAAGGCGGTAATCAACATAGATGACAGCTATGGAAAAAAGGTTTTTAGATCGACCGATTTAAGAAAAATATCATATTCACTAAAATCTGCCCGGGCAGATCTCTGGGCAAGTAATGTAAAAAAGTCAATCTCGGGGATTAAAATGAATATAAATGCATCAGGTGGCAAAAAGATAAAAATATCTTCTCCTCTATGCGGGTGTTTTAATCTATATAACATACTGGCAGCTGTTGGCGTGTGCATTGATATGGGTATTGATACCAGCTCTATTAAAGATGGTGTAAGTTCTACGACAAGAGTAGAGGGCAGGTTCGAAAAAATGGATACCGGTAGAGGATTTATAGCAGTGGTAGATTATGCTCATACACCTGACGGTCTTGAAAATGTTCTAAGAACTATAAAGGAAGTCATAAAAACAGGAGGAAAACTTATATCAGTTTTCGGATGCGGCGGGGACCGTGATAAGGGTAAGAGAGAAATTATGGGCAGTATTTCGGGAAAACTGGCTGATTTTACTGTGATAACCTCAGATAATCCAAGGACAGAAGCGCCGGAATCTATAATCAATATGATTGAAGAAGGATTTATCAAATCGGGGGGTAAAGAATATGTCAGGGAAACTGACAGAAAAAAAGCAATATTTAAAGCTCTTGACATGGCAGCAAGGGGAGATGTGGTACTTATAGCGGGAAAGGGTCATGAGAAATATCAGGAGTTTGAAAATTATGTAAAAAAATTTAGTGATAGAAAAGTGGTAAAAGAGTGGGCTGATCAACAAAAATGAAAGAAAAAATAAAGGTCGAAACTGTATTATCCTGGACAAACTGCGGATTAGTTTCGGGAAATATAAAAAAGTTTATTTATCGTGTTTCAACTGATTCCAGAACTATTAAAAGAGGAGATTTCTTTATTCCTCTGGAAGGTGAGAATTATGACGGTAGTGATTTTATAGAAGAAGCTTTGAAGAAGGGCGCAGCAGGCTTTGTATTTGAGCCAAGGCTTAAAGCTAGATTAAAGTCATGGGAAAAAAGTTCTGGAACCAGAAATTTTAATGATTTATTAATACTGCAGTCAGATAATAATTTGACTTTTTTGGAAAAGCTTGCTTCCGGATATATACGTAAATTTAATCCCACGGTAATAGGTATTACCGGAAGTGTAGGTAAAACAACTACCAAGGACTTTTTAGCAAAAATATTGGCTAAAAAACGAAGGATCATATTTACTCCTGCCAATTATAATACTGAAATAGGTGTGTCCAAATCAATTCTAAATATTGACAGAAAAACGGAATTTTTTATTGCCGAGCTTGGTATGAGAGCGAAAGGCCAGATAGGGGTGCTTTCCGAAATGTGTAATTTAAATATAGGAGCTATTACTGCAGTAGGAGAGTCACATTTGGCTTTTTTTAAAAGCTTAAAAGAAATAACTGAAGCAAAAGCTGAGATGTCAGAAGTCCTTCAAAAAAATAATGGAGTCCTTTTTTTAAACCATGATGACAGAAATAGCGATTTGATAGAGAAGATCGCCAGCTGTAAAGTTATAAGATTCGGGAGAAACAATAAACTTGCATTTAATTTTATGGAAAGAAGTATGGATACCATTGGAAGATTTACTTTTGGTTATTACCAAAATGATAAAAAGATAACTGATATAGCTTTAAATATACCGGGTTATCATAATATATATAATGCCTGCTGTGCGGCAGCTATAAGTTCATATTTGAATATAGGTAAAGATGATATCAAGAAAGGGATTGAACAGGCAGCCATAGCAGGCTCAAGGATGGAAATAGTAAGGAAAAAGGATAAAATAATAATAAATGATTGTTATAATGCCAGTCCCATTTCAACCAGAGAAGCTGTCAATACCCTGACTTTGGTTTCAGAGAAAAATAATATGAGAAGTATAGCGATATTGGGGGATATGCTGGAACTGGGCGATGATTCTCCTAAGTTTCACTATGAAATCGGGAGATATTTATCTGAAAAAAAAGTAGACGTCCTGATTGCAGTGGGAAAACTTGCTGAAAATATATTTAATGGATTCCAAAATGGCGGCAATTTTGATAAAAGAAGAAATTTGTGTTTTTATTTTAAGACTAAAAAAGAACTGATCAGTAGAATAGGTGATTTGATTAAATCAAAGGATTTGATTTTAATAAAGGGATCAAGGGCAAATAAAATGGAAGATATCATTAATATAATATAGGTGGAAGTGATATATGACCTGGATATTTTTATCAATTATAATCGGGGGCCTGCTGTCGCTTCTTATCACGCCTCTATTTATAAAATTTCAAAAAAGCAGGGGAGTCGGAGCAAAGATCCGCATTGACGGCCCAAAGACTCACACGGTAAAAACAGGTACGCCGACAATGGGGGGAATAATATTCATATTGTCTTCTACGGTTGCCTTTATAGCAGTAAGTCTTATTAAATATTACAGGCATAATGTTTATAGTATAGAGGGTATATTTGTTCTTTCAGTATTTTTGTTGTGCAGCCTGATAGGATTCATCGATGATTATATATCACTAAGGAGGCAGAGATCGCTCGGCCTTAGAGGATGGGTAAAGCTTTCACTTCTGGCTGTAGTGTGCATATACTTTATATTATATTCCAAATATATACTTAAAATCGGCACATTTATAAATATACCCTTTACCGATATAAGATTGGAGCTTGGTAACTGGTATTATATTATAGTAGTGCTGATAATAGTCAGTACCACTAACGCAGTCAATTTGACTGACGGTCTTGACGGCCTGGCAGCAGGAGCTTCATCTTTCGTTCTGGTTGTATTTTGTTTCATTGCCTTTTTTGAATGGAATATTCTTAATGTTTCCTACGCAATAGATATAGCAGTAATAAGCGGTGCGACTCTTGCCGCATGCATAGGATTTTTGTGGTGGAATACGGCTCCGGCTGAAATTTTTATGGGAGATGCCGGATCATTCGGGCTGGGTGGCCTGATAGCGGCAGTGGCAATAGTGCTAAAACAGGATATCCTGCTGATAATAATCGGTGGACTGTTTGTCATTGAAACCTTATCGGTGATAATCCAGGTCGTCTGGTTCAAGATTTTCAAAAAAAGGGTGTTTAAAATGGCCCCCATACATCATCATTTTGAACTCCTGGGATGGCCGGAAATAAAAGTTATTATCAGATTCTGGGTGATAAGCATCATTTTTTCCGGAGTAGGATTTTTTATCTATTATTTAAAGTTTATTGATTGAGAAATGAAAAGCAGATTTGATTTGATCAAAGATAAAAGATTATTGGTAATAGGTCTGGGAAAGACCGGGATTTCAGTGATAAGAAATACAATTGACTTTACCTCTTACATAACCGGGATTGACAGTAATCCCTATTTAGATCTTGAAAGTGCATTCAATAGAAATGAGTATATCGGATACAAGAATCTAAAGATAATGCTGGGTGAAGATGTGTTCAGGGAGAGTAAAATTGTAGAAGGAATAGACATGGTAGTGGTGAGCCCCGGTGTTCCCGGTGATATACTGCCGGTCAAACTTGCAGAAGAAAATGGGATCCCCGTTTTAAGCGAATTGGAACTGGCATGGAGCCTGCTAAGCAGAGAAGAGCAAAGCAATACTGTTGCTGTGACCGGAACCAATGGCAAAACAACAATGGTGACCCTTTTGGGCAAGATTTTTAAAGATTCTAAAAAAAAATGTATGATCTGTGGAAATATAGGGCTGCCGTTGATCGATACTGTAAATAAGGATTATAAAAGCGGCGAACTGCAGGGGAATACAGTAAGGGTGATAGAAGTAAGCAGTTTTCAGCTGGAGAGAATATACAGTTTCAAGCCTTATATAAGCATAATATTAAATATTACCAGTGATCATATAGACAGACATAAATCTTTTGAAAATTATGGAAGTCTTAAGATAAAAATGCTGTCAAATCAGGATAGGTATGACTGGTCTGTTATTAATATGGACGACAGTCATATAGAGGAAAGAATACACCATATTTCGAAAACACAAAAATCATTACCTAAATTTATAAGGTTCAGTCTTGAACCGGGCCGCGGAGCAGATATTTTTTATAAGGATAATATTGTTTACTACAGTATAGAAAAAGAGAGCGGTAAGATAAGTTTAAAAAATATTTCTTTGAGAGGTAAACATAATGTTTCAAATATTATGGCTTCCATAGCACCGGCATTACTGATGAACATAGGTAAAAAGAATATAGAGAAATCAATAAGGGACTTTAAACCTCTGGACCATAGAATTGAATATTTAGGTTTTGTGAAAAAGATAAGATGTTTTAATGATTCAAAATCAACAAATCCGGATGCTACCATAGTGGCTATTAGTGATTTTGGAAAGGAAATCACTTTGATCATGGGGGGCAAGGACAAGGATATGGATTTTTCCGGACTGGCAGCAGTACTCAATAAAAAAGTCAAGAATCTGATTTTAATAGGGGAAGCCGCTTCCAGAATTTATAGCAGCGTGGTTAAGAGGAAACATGATTACAGAATATACAGATACAAGACTCTTGAAGCTGCAGTTAAAAAAGGATTCGACGTTGCTATGCCTGGAGAAGTTTTGATGCTTTCTCCTGGTTGTGCAAGTATGGATATGTTTAAGGATTACAAACAGCGGGGAAATAAGTTTAAAAGCCTGGTATTTTCAGAATAAATAAGAAGACATGAGAAGAGGAATAAATATTAATAGATATGGTGTTATGAAAATCGATGTGGAGTACTATTCTTTATTTGTTTTGACTCTGGTGCTTTCAATAATCGGTTTGATAATGATATCAAGTTCTTCTATTTCAGTAGGGGAAAAATATTTTAACGACCCTTACTGGTTCATCAGAAGGCAGATAATATGGTGGGCGATATCTTTTATTTTTTTTATTATCACCTCAAGAATAAATTATCGTTATTATCAGAAGTTTTCCATTTATATAATGATTATATCGGTTGGGCTTCTGGCAATGGTTCTTATCCCTGGTATGGGGGTTGAAATCGGCGGTTTTAGAAGAGCATTAAACCTCGGGTTTTTTAGTATCCAGCCTTCTGAATTTGTCAAGATAGCCCTAGTCATCTTTTTTTGTGACAACCTTGATAAAAGATATAAAGACGACAAACGTATCAGAAATGTAATTTTTCCTTCATTTTTGGTTTTATGCCTGGTTACTATTTTAGTATTTCTGGAACCTGATATGAGCGCGATGATTGTCATAGGATTAGTTGCATTTATAGTATTATTTGCAGGTGGGGTAAGGTTCAAGCATTTATTGGGTCTTGGATTTATTGGTGCCCTGGTGACTTTTGGCTATATGTTTTTAGAGGATTATAGGAGAGAAAGGATTTTTGAATTTATTGAAAGAATTGTTGCTCTGGTCAACGGCAACGAGGAAATCAGAGAAGCAAGCTTTCAGGTATCGCAGTCATTGATTGCTCTGGGTTCGGGCAATATAGTAGGATTGGGGCTGGGTAATAGCGTACAGAAGTATTATTATCTTCCTGAAGCACATACCGATTTTATTTTTGCTATTATTGGAGAAGAGCTTGGTTTATTAGGAACAATACTGGTGGTGATTTTATTTATTCTTTTTATGTTTTTCGGAATCAGAGTTTGCTTCAAGACCAAAGATTATTTTGGTAAAGTAGTGGCTGTAGGGCTTACAAGTATTATAGTGGTTCCAGCAATAATTAATATCTTTGTCGTCGTCGGACTGGCTCCTGTCACCGGTCTTGCACTTCCTTTTATAAGTTATGGAGGATCATCACTGCTGGTAAGTATGATAAGCGTGGGCATCCTTCTGAATATATCGAGGCATGGTGCTAAACTTAAAAAAGACAGTGAAGATTAAAAAGGACTAGAATATAGTGGTTTATATTTAAATCAGGTGGATACTATTTAGATGGAAAAAAAAGTTTTAATATGCGGCGGAGGAACCGGAGGGCACCTATATCCCGCTCTGGCAATAATAGAATATATTAAAGACAACTATCCTTTATGCAAAATTCTTTTTATTGGAACTGAGAGGGGACTGGAAAGAGAGGCAATATCAAAATTCAACATAGATTACAGAACAGTAAAATCCTGCGGGCTAGTTTTAAGAGGAAGCATATTTAGAAAAATTTTTAATGCAGCTAAGTTTTTTTCTCTTTATACATTAGGTTTTTTTCAATCAATTAAGATAGTACTGAAGTTTAAACCTGATATAATACTGGGTATGGGCGGTTATATTTGCGGTCCTGTTCTTTCAGCCGGTATTTTTACCGGTAAGAAAATTACCTTACACGAACAAAACTATATTCCCGGGAGATTAAACAGCCTTTTTTCAAGGTTTGCAAGGTATATTTTTACTAGTTTCAGGGATACGGAAAGATATTTTAAAGTAAACAAGAACAAAGTAATATTTACCGGAAATCCATTAAGAAAAGCAATAAGGAAATTAAAAGAGATCGGTCCGAATTTTAAAAAGTGGGGCTTGGAAGAAGGAAGATTTACCATAACTGCATTTGGCGGCAGTCTGGGTGCTGAAAAAATAAATAATGCGGTTTTTGATCTATGTTACTATTTTAAGCAAAATAGCAGGATTCAGGTCCTTCTAATCTGCGGCAGACGTTTCTATGATAAGCTGATGAGAGAAAAAAGAGATATTCTCAAAGGTAAAGGTAAATTGATTTTTAAGATTTTTCCATATATAAAAGAAATACATGAAATATACCGGATATCAGATGTTATAATATCAAGGGCAGGGGCAAATACAATATCAGAAATAAAAGAAGGTAATATACCTTCTATACTTATACCCTACCCTGGTGCAGTTGCAGACCACCAGCTTTATAATGCAAATTTTTTAGTCAGTAAGGGGAAGGCTGTCCTTATAAAAGACTATGATTTGAATAAAAAGAAAATAATTGAAGCAGTAAATTCATTTTTAATCAATAATGGTAAAAAATACAAAGAGATGAAAGAAAAGAAAATAAGGGATGACAGGGTCAACTGCTTGAAAGTCATCGTTTCAAAATTGATGGAGAATTAAATTGAAAAATAATTATCATGATTTAAAAAAAATGAAGAAGTGCTTTTTGGTCGGAATAGGCGGAGCAGGAATGAGTGCTATAGCCAGGGTGCTTCACGGTATGGGATTGGCTGTATCAGGATCTGATATAAAGGAGTCCCGCTATACAAGTGCTTTAAAAAATGAGGGTATTAAAATTTATATTGGTCATAGTAAAAAAAATATTAAAGACTCAGATGCAGTCATATATTCTACGGCAATACCTGAAAATAACCTGGAAATAAAAGCTGCTAAGGGAAAAAAGATTCCATTGTTCAGCCGTTCTGATATATTGGCGTGGATTCTTAACAGCAGGAAGGCAATAGCTATTTCAGGAACTCATGGAAAGACTACTACTACTTCTATGATCTCATTGATCTTTAGAGGTCTGGGAATGGATCCCATTATAATGGTGGGTGGAGAATTAAATGAGCTGGGATCAAATGCCAGATACGGGAAGGGAGATTATGTTATAGCCGAAGCATGCGAGAGTGACGGGTCCTTTTTGAAATACAAGCCTTCTGTAAGTGTTGTTACAAATATTGAAGAGGACCATTTTGACTTCTATAAAAATCTTGACGAGATAAAACAGAGTTTTGTTAAATTTATTGAGAATACCAGACCCGGAGGTCTGGTGGTATTGAACGGTGACGAGATAAATCTTAATGATCTGTTGAGAACTGATAATAAAAGAATAATATATTACGGTATCAGCAATAAAAACCAAATCTATGCTAAAAATATAAAATTTTCTAACTTTACTTCATCATATGATCTGGTAGCCCGCAGCGGGCGAGAGCTCAGGAAAATAAAAGTCAAGTTGAATGTTCCCGGTATTCATAATATAAAAAACAGCCTGGCTTCTTTTGCAGTATGTTATGGTATGAATATGGACTTACAAAAAGCTGCAGATATATTAAAAGTTTTTACAGGAGTTAAAAGGAGATTTGAAAAAAGAGGAGAGAAGAAAGGCGCAGTTATATTTGATGATTATGCCCACCATCCTTCGGAGGTTAAAGCAACACTTGAAGCTGCAGCGGAAAAAAAGAACAGAAGAATAATTACAGTTTTTCAACCGCATAGATATTCAAGATTAGCTAATATGAAAAATAAATTTAACAGCTGCTTTAATGCAAGTGATCTGCTTATCGTTACTGACGTTTACGGCTCGGGTGAACAACCCATACCTGGTATTACCGGCAAGATTCTGGTCGATAATATAATAGATAGTGGTTTTAAGAATAAAATAGTCTATATTCCAAAACTTCAGGATGTAACTGAGTATCTTGAGCTTAATATGAAGCAGAATGACATGATCTTGTTAATGGGTGCCGGGGATATAACAAGGGTCACTGAAGAGATATTAAAATCTTAGAATTGGGATGAAGGCAGGTTTTATGGCAAGATCGAGCAGGGAGAGAATAAAACAATTAATAAAGAATATTGAGTCAGATAATATTATATTTGATATGGACACTACTGAGCTGACTTCCATAAAAGCGGGAGGAAAGGTCTTTTGTTATTTTATAGCAGACACCATAAAAGATCTAAAAAAAATAGTTGAAGCCTGTAATGATAATGGTGTTGATTTTATAATGATCGGTGACGGGACCAATATCTTATTTAATGATAGGCACCTTGATCTGGTGCTGATAAAACTGGGTAAGGATTTTAAATATATTGATTTTTCCGATAAGGACAGAATTTCTGTAGGGGCAGCTTGCAGACTTTTCAGGATGGTAGTTTCGGCTGCAGATAGAGGGTATGATTTTTCCGAGCTATCAGGTATACCTGGTACAGTAGGCGGAAGTGTTATAGGAAACAGCGGAACTAAACATAAGAGTGTTTGCGATTTTATAGAAAAGATAACCTACCTGTCAAATGAAAGTGGAAATGTAAAGGAAAAGAATAGGATCTTAAAAAACGGTGATTTTGATTATAGAAATTTTTACCTACCGGATCTTGTGATTTTGACAGGAGTTGTCTTTAAAACTCTACGATCCGGAAGAGATGATATTCTTAAGAAAATCAGAAGCAGGATAAAAAAAAGAAAACTTACTCAACCGGTGAATACCAGAAACGCCGGCTGTTTTTTCAAGAACGCTCGGAGTATCTCTGAATCCTCAGGTAGTTTAATAGAAAAGTGCGGAATGAAGGGTTTTGTCTACGGTGGTGCCAGAGTTTCCAGCAAACATGCAAATTTTATTGAAAATTTTAATGATGCCAGCTCGGAAGATATATTTGTTCTTTCAAATATAATAAAAGATAAGGTAATGGAAAAGTTTAAAGTAGAACTTGAATATGAGGTAAAGACAATAGGATTTTAGCATGTCAGATATATCAAATAGATTCAATAATATCAGAATAAGAGAAAAGAAAAAGTCACTTAAAATAGGTGTGATTTCCGGAGGTATTTCTTCTGAGAGGGACATATCTCTTCTAACCGGGAAAAACATTTACCAGTCATTATTAGAGTCGGGTTATAATGCATTATTCATTGACTTGAAGGATGATTTTTACTCTAAGTTAAAAGAGATAAATTTAGCTTTTCTGGCAATTCATGGAAGATATGGGGAAGACGGTACTGCACAGGGTCTTCTTGAATTGATGAAGATCCCCTATACAGGTCCGGGTGTACTGGCAAGTGCTATTGCTATTAATAAAATAATGTCAAAGAAAATTTTAATCTATGAAAATATTCCTACACCGGAGTACATCGAGCTAAATTCTGCCAGCGGTGAGGACTTAAAGAAAATGGTTTCTGTTATTGAGAAAAAATTTGATTACCCCATTGTAGTAAAACCTAACAGTGAGGGCTCTACTATAGGAGTAAATATAGTTCAAAAAAAAGACCAGCTTAAACATGCTGTCGAAGAGGCAGTAAAATATGATAATAAGATCCTGGTTGAAGAATATATAAAAGGCAGGGAATTAACAGTAAGCATCATCGGTCGTGAGCCGGTTGCTCTTCCCATAATTGAGATAAAACCAAAAAGCGGCTTCTATGATTATAAGTCTAAATATACTAAAAATATGACCCGGTATATAGTTCCGGCGGAGCTTGATAAGAAAGTAGCAAATAGGGTTTCAGAAATGGCGTTGAAGTGCCACAGGGTACTGGAATGCAGCGGAATTTCAAGGGTAGATTTTATACTGGATGATACTGGTAATGCTTATGTTTTTGAATTAAACACCATGCCTGGTATGACTGCTACGAGCCTGGTCCCAAAGGCAGCGAAAGCGGCAGGAATTGATTTTGCCCTGTTGGTGGAGATAATACTGGATTCGGCAAGTTTAAAATTATAATTTCAGGTGGCAAAATTAGAGATAGTAAGGATATTATTTTAGCAAGGAAAAGAAAGGTCTTCAGAAGAAGATTATGGAATTTTTTAAAGTTTTTACTGATTTCCATATTTTTTATAGCGGTAGTATGGGGTTTAAATTATTTTTACCACAGTGATTATTTTAAGGTTAAAAATATAGATGTGCAGGATAACGAGCATTATAAAGACGAGGAAGTAACAATTTTAATACCGGAAGTAATAGGGGCTAATTTATTTGATATAAATAAGAAAGTAGTAGAGGATACTATAGCGGAAGAATTGAACTGGGTCAAAGATGCAGAGCTCAGTAAGATTTTTCCCAATAGAATTGTGGTAAAATTAATTGAGAGGAGACCGGATCTTATGATTTTCTACAGGGATGAATATTTTTTAATGGATAGTGAGGGAGTAATCCTTGATAAAATTGAAATGGGGGATCTGGATACTTTCGGAGATTTGATCCTTGTAAAAAATGCAGTAAGCCATGGAATAAATATAGGAGAAAAAATTGCAAAAAAAAATGTTTTAAGCTGTGCAGATATCTA
>CAZLOE010000017.1:0-25348 GCA_964561115.1 uncultured Actinomycetota bacterium | reverse complement strand
CCTTTTTCTTCGAATATTATAATCTCATGCTCGGCATAATATCCACAGTTCTCACAAACCCTGTGGGAAATCTTTTTACTGTGACATCTGGGACACTCTACTATTGAGAGTAATTTTAATTTATGATGAGTCCTGCGCTTGTCTCTTTTAGACTTTGATGTTTTTCTCTTGGGAACCGCCAATGCTTTTCCTCCTACATGTTATATCGTTATAAACTTGTTATAAAAAAATAAACATCTTAATATAACATAAAATAACAATTATTCAATAAATATTATTTCTCTCCAGAATCCACACTTCTTCTAAACTGCTCCCTTCCCTTTTCAATTGCTGTTATCAGTTTATGCAGTACAGCCTCCAGATTGGCAAGTTTTTCGTCCGCATAATCCTCGGCTTCCAGCCTGATGGTCCTTGCCTTTGCTTCTGCAGCAGACATTATTTCTTCTGACTCTCTGTTAGCATTTTTTAATATCTCGGTTTCACTTACAAGCATCTTAGCTTTTTCTCTTGCTTCAGATACTATCCTTTCGGAATACCTCTTGGCTTCCTCGATCATATTCTCTCTTTCCTTCACAATCCATCTGGATTGCTTGAATTCTTCAGGCAGTACACTTCTGAGTTCATCCAGCAGATCAAATATCTCGTTTTCATTAACAATTATATTAGATGAAAACGGGATTCTTTTGCTCTTTTCCAGAAATTCCTCTATTCTGTCTACAATTTCAATTACATTCATACTGTGCTCCATATCTTTTTTTCTGATTAATCATTTTTTTTAAAACTTTCCGAGATATCTTTTTCGATCTCATCCGGAACCAGTCCTTTTATACAACCTTTAAATCTTGCTACCTCTTTTACTGCACTGGAACTAAGGTAGGCAAATTTAGGATTGGTCACCATAAACATGGTCTCTACTTCCGGATTTAATTTTTTGTTTATCTGCGCCATCTGAAACTCGTATTCAAAATCCGATATGGCCCTGAGGCCCTTTATTATGACCGATGCATTTTCTTTTTTGGCGAGATCCACCAGAAGCCCCTCGAAAGTTATCACTTCTATGTTGCCCAGGTCGCGCAGAGACCTCTTTACAAAATCAACTCTCTTATCTATTGAATAATATGGTTTCTTTCTGTTGTTTTTTGATACAGCAACTATTACTTTGGAAAAAATCTTTGAACACCTTTTAATTATATCTTTATGTCCCTCGGTCAAAGGGTCATATGTTCCCGGACATAATGCTATTTTCTCCATAATAAATCCTATCTTTTTTGCTTTAATAAGGCGAGAGATAAATCACTTTTTTATCGCCGAAATATGATTCTTTTATCTTCTTTAATTTTTCTGTCTCTGTACTTGTATCTTTTTTAAAAAAGTACTCATATATAATAAGAGAATCAGGTTTGGTAATTTTCTTATATGCCAGAGCATCAAATATTTCTTTCATTATACCACTTTCAATTTTGTATGGTGGATCCAGAAAAATAATATCCCACTTTGGGCTGCTGCAGGATTTTATAAATTTTAAAACATCACTCCTCATTATCTTGTATCTTTTAACGGCATCTTTAATAAACTTGGTATTATACTTAATAAGATTTATTGACTCGTGGCTGTTATCCACAAAATATACCAGGCTGCAGTCCCTGCTTAAAGATTCAACTCCCAGTGACCCTGTACCTGAAAAAAGATCCAGTACATTTGAACCTTCTATCCTTTCACCGATAACATTAAAAATGCTCTCTTTTACACTGTCCAAAGTAGGTCTTATTTTAAAATCCGAAGGAGGCTTTAATTTTCTACCCTTGAATTTGCCGGAAATAATTCTAATAGCTTACCACCGTTTAGCGTTATTATTCTATTGAAAATATATAGGGATATAAGGGCTGTCCCCCTCTGTGCATTTCTATATCCATTTTGGAATAATATTTTTTAAGCTTTTTCTTAATATTTTCCATGTCTTCAGGTAAAGCATCCACTCCGGTATAAAAGGTGATGACTTCTTCGGACCCTTCAGCAACATCTCTTATAAGTTCGACAGTCGCATCCACAATATCATCCGAGATTACCTTTAATTTACCATTGGACAGTCCTATATATTCGCCTTTCTTTATTTCACCGACCTTAAGATTAGCATCTCTGACCGCCTCAGTTACCTCACCGCTTTTGGTTTTGCCGGCCGCTTCTTCCATATTACTTAGATTTTCTTCCATATCTGAATCAGGATTATATCTTAGTATGGCCGATATCCCTGCCGGAATAGCTTTAGTCGGGACCACATAAACATTTCTGTCCCTTACAATCTTCCTGGCCTGATTTGCGGTAAGTATAATATTTTTATTATTTGGGAATATAATAATTTCTGTTGCATCTATACTGTTTATAGCCTTGACTATGTCATATGTTGACGGGTTCATACTCTGCCCGCCGCTTATAATAACATCTGTCCCGATACTCTTAAATATTTCTTTTAATTCTTCTCCGCTGACAACTGCGATCAAAGCAGCCTTCTTTTTCACTTCTCCTGCTTCCTCTTCTTCCTTTGTTTTTTGTTCCGCTCCCTCCATTTCTTCTACTTCTTCTTCTCTCTGATCTTTCATATTATGTATTTGGATCTCATGGAGAGACCCTTCCTTTATTGCTCTTTTTAAAACTTTATGCGGATTATTGGTGTGCACATGTATTTTTACCAAACTATCATTTCCAACAACCATTGCACTATCTCCAAAAGTCTCTATACGCTCCTTCAATCTCTCCACATCTATATTACTGCCCTTCAGTAGAAATTCTGTACAGTAAGTATATTTAATATCGTAGGTGGCTTTTACTTCTTTTAATCTGTCTTTTGCAGTTTTTTCAGCACTGCTTTTGGGATCACTGCCCGGATCACCGCTTCCTGGCCTATTTTTGCTATTTGATTCTGAAGTTTTGTTTTTTTTAGTACTACCTGTTGTCCTTTTCAACTCACCGTTGGCACTTTCAATTTTATTAAGGGCTACTCTGGTTCCTTTTAATATGTCTAAAATACCCTGTGCTCCTGCATCTACTACATCGGCTTTTTTTAATACCGGAAGAAGAAAAGTGCTCCTCTCAACAGACTTTTCAGCCTCATAAATAATCCTATTTAAAAGCTCTATTAATTTTATTTTTTCAGTGTTGTCTGTCAGTTCCTCAACAAACCTGTGAATATCCTTAATGGTTGTGAGCATAGTACCTTCAGTCGGGTCCTGTACAGAACTGTAAGCCAGATCTTTTGATGATTTTAACGCCTCTTTTATTACATCCAGGCTCAAATTATTACTTTTGACTATTATATCGAAAAAACCCTTTAGTATCTGAGACAATATTACGCCAGAATTACCCCTGGCTCCCATAAGAGCACCGAAAGAAGCTGTATCCAGTACACTTTTCACTGAAAAGTCTTTAAGTTTTAAAAGCTCTTCCCTGACCGATTTAAGGGTAAGCAGCATATTGGTCCCGGTATCTCCATCGGGAACAGGGAATACATTCAGGTCATTGATCTTGCCCTCATTTTTTTTGAAATTCTCCAGTATTATGTCAACGACCTTTTTTAGGTTTTCGTTATTTATCTTATCTATCTTTGCCATCTTAACTTCCTGTTAAAATTAAAAATCGCACTAAAAATATTTTAATATATCACGAACCTATTGCGGCCAGTTTCATACAGATATTTTAATATATTTTTACACAAATTAAGACTACTTTTAATAAAAATTGTTTCTTGCCATTTTTATTTACTTCTTCACTGACCTTGAAAATTAAATAATAAAATGCTAATATTCCTTGCTGACTTATTTATGAATGATATCAAATATAAAAAGAATAATTAATATAATTTTTATAATATACGGGGAGAGAAAATGTCCGGTGTTTGTGAAATCTGCGGTAAAAAAACAGCTTTTGGAAATATTGTAAGCCATTCACATAGGAAAACTAAAAGAACCTTTAAATCCAATATCCACAAGGCAAAGGTCGAATACCAGGGTAAGATCAGGACCATGAACATATGTACTAAATGTCTTAAGTCAGGTAAGGTTAAAAAAGTAATTTAAAACCAAAAAAATATTACTTTTTTATTGCATTTGATAACTTGCTTCTTGCACCATCTCCCCATGAACCGTAAATCGATTTTGAAGATTCGATCATCTCCTCTATCTCTTTTCTGGTAAAGCTCATAATGACATTGAGCCCGTAAACACATCTGTAGGTCTGCTTTGCCTGGCTTATAAGTTCTGCAGTCTTTGGGTCTGAGCTTACAAGTGTCTGCATCCTTACTATGTCCTTGAATTCGTCAGTTCCAGGTGCAGTTCCACATATTTCAAGTGCCTTTTTCTTTAGCATTTCTCTTGCATCGCTTACCCTCTTCTTTACTTCTTCTGAGAGCTTTAGAATGCTTATAAATTGAAGGTCTGATAAATTTAAAGACAGCTCTTTTCTTTCATCTCCTGATGAAATACTTTCGGGTTCTTTCCTACTTCTACTTCTAAAAAATCCCATCATATACCTCCGTGATATTATTACTTATATTTTACCTAAAAGTTTCCATTAGCTTCCGGAAAAATAACAGGTTGTCTCGGACCTTTATATATTATAATGATTGCCAGTATATACTGGCTTATAAGCAAGAAAAAGGTCAAAAACGATCCGGTGAAACCTGCCTGCTCAAAAATATAAGCATTTGCAATATCTACTGACCTTATTACCAGCATGCATATAATGACAGTCTTAAGCCATGACAGGTTTATCTTTTTTATGGAAGAAAAAATTTTTCTTATCCGTGACCTATACATCTCTATTACATACAGTGAAGCAATCAGGTAACCTATGAATTGAACATTTAAGATTATGTCACGGACCAGCTGCTCACCGGAACTAAAAAAACACTGGTAATTTGTCAGATTGCTGATGAAAACAGAGCTATTGGAGAAATATCTTACAGTGAGATGTATAAAATCTATCAGGAATGGGATCATATGAACAAGATGGATTTTTTTAAATTCAAAATCCTTACGGGTAAGCGAGACCACATATAAGAAAAACATGGGAGGAATTAAAAAATAAATCGAATTTTCAGATATTAAAATAGGATAGGGATATCTCTGCATGATATTCTCAAAATTAATCAAAAACCACCCTACAAGGACCCATCCGTTAAAAAGCATGTAAGCTGCAAATAAGTTATTGCTGATAAACCTGGCTTTTCTCTGACTGAAGAGAAAAACAGCAAAGAACAAATATTGAAATGCAACCGCGATTAATATCACGTTCTTAGGATCCTGCAGATGTTTTATCAGCAGATCAATACTCATTTCCTTGTTTCACTCCTTGAATCAATATATAGAATAAATATTACTAAATATTATTAATAAAGTCTAAAAGGATATAACTGCTGGAAAAGCTCTTAACCAGTTTTTTTCTTAATGATGCTGGAAACAAAGCCGCCCTCGCTTTTAAAATAATAGGGCATTATTTCAAAAAAGCTTTTTCCATTTAAACTGGCATCGTCTTCCTTTATTCCCGAAGCTGACAGCAGGCTGCCAAGACTCTCAGGTCTTTCCTGTCTGTGACTGTCCTTAAAATTCTTTAAAAATTTTTCTATGATTTTCTGATTTTCCAGCGGAGACAGCGTGCAGGTATAAAATACTATCCTTCCCCCTGCCTTAAGATATCTGTCGCAGTTTACCATCATTCTGTAAGACATACTTGAAAGCCGTGCTATATCACTCACAGTCTTATTGTATTTTACATCGGGATCCTTTGAAATAGTCCCAAAAGCACTGCAGGGAGCATCTATTAATACCTTGTCAAAGTATCTCTCATAATCCTCGGGCTCTGCTTCTTTTCCCAATTGTTTTTTACCCTCCATATCCCGGCTCTTATTTAAAAAATCCGGTTCCGCCGCATCAGCCCATAAAATTTTTACGTTTCTTATCTTTAGCCTGTCAAGGTTGCTTCTAAGCACCTTAAGCCTCTCCCTGCTGATATCAATTGAAAAGACTTCTCCCTTGCTTCCCACCAGTTCCGAGATATAGGCAGTTTTGCCTCCCGGTGCCGCGCACAAGTCCAGTACTTTTTCATTTTCCCGGGGGTCAAGAAAATACCTAACCGCAATCTGTGAAGAAAGATCCTGGACAGAGATAAGACCTTCTCTGTAGATATCTGTTCCAGAGATATCCTGGACACTTAAGACTTCTGCTGCGCCTTCCATTATATCCCCGGCCGTATGGCTCCGCCCGGCCGGTACCATTTTAACCTTTGTAGCAAGTATTTTTTTTGAGATCCTTTCTTTATCAAACCTCAGATAAAAATGCGGATTTTCATTAAGCGACCTGCAGATCAAAACCGTCTTTTCCTTTCCATACCAGTCAAGCCAGTATCTTACCAGCCAGGCAGGGTAAGAATATTTCAGGCTTAATTTATCTGCATCCTTCCGGGCTGATTTATTCAATTTCTCTTCTACCAGCAGCTCCGGATCTGAAACCGAACTTACCCTGCGCAGCACCGCATTTACAAATTTTGAAGAGGATCTGGAAACCTCTTTTATTGCCAGTTTTACGCATTCGTCTACTGCAGAATATGAAGGTATCTTATCCATATACATAAGCTGATAGGTCCCCATGCGGAGAATATTAAGTACTTTAAAATCAATATCTTTTATTTTTTTATCTGAAAAAAGAGAGAGTAAAAAATCTATCTTTAAAAAATACCTTACCGTTCCCTTGACCAGGTTAAAAATAAAACGCCTGTCAAGACCGGACAGGCTGTATTTTTCAAGGCAGCGGTTTATTATGATTTTTAATGATTTTTGAGTCTTAAAATACCGGTTTAGAATAAGAAACGCGATTTTCCTGGGACTGGTACCGTCTTTTTTATCACTCAAAATTTTCACCGGTTTTTAATCTGTAGCCGTTAATAAAATCTACTGACGACATTTCTTTTTTACCCTGCGGCTGCAGTTTTTCTATCCTGATCAGATCATTTTTACTGCACTTGATCAAGATCCCTGTTTTTTTATCAGCTTTTGCAACAAGGCCGTTCCTGCCGCCGCTTTTGATGCCATTAAGGTACATACTTTTTTCATCACCGGAAAGGATTTGCGCCTTAAGTAACTTTATCCTTATACCTCTCCACAGGCAGTAAGCTCCCGGTTTGGAGCTGAAGGCTCTTATTTTATTTACTATCTCCCGGGCTGTATTTTCCCAGTTCACCTTCAAGTCTTCCTTTTTTATTTTACTGCAGTAAACAACACCGCTTTCATCCTGGGGATATGGTTTTAATGATCCCTCCTCTATTAAATCCAAAACTGCCATCAGCAGCGATTTTCCAAATACTACCGACTTTCGCTCCATGCTGTCCCTGTTATCGGATGCTTCTACTGTAAAACTTACCTGGGCATAAATAGGTCCAGCATCAACTTCGGGTACCACCTCTATTATACTGACCCCTCCGGTCTCATCACCATTTAGCAGAGTGCTCATAACAGGTGTTGGCCCCCTGTATTTAGGCAGAAGCGAGGGGTGGACGTTAAGCCACCCTGCTGGTTTGAGTCCAAACATCTTAGCAGGGATTATCTTTCCGAATGATACTACCAGTGCAGTATCAAAATTAAGCTTTTTAAATTTAGAGTAAAAGCCCTCATCAAATTTTTCAACCTGTATAAGCCCTTCTCCCAGTTCAAGAGCCCTGGTTTTTACTACATTGGGGGTGACCTTTCTTCCCCTGCCGGCATGCTTGTCATTTGTAGTCACAACCGAAGATATCTTATGCCGGGACCTGTTAATTTCTTCCAGAAAAGGTACTGAGATCTCCGAAGAACCAAAAAATAATATGTTCAATCAAATGCTCCCTCTGTCGCAAATATTTAATTTTATATCATTGACCCTGGACAGGAGTTCTTGTTTTGATTTCCGGTCAAGGTGATCCATAAACAATACCCCGCTTAGATGATCGATTTCATGCTGGAATATCCTTGCCAAAAGGCCTTCTGCTATGATCTCCACATCCTTCCATTTCAAATTCTTTGCCCTTACCTTTACTTTGGAAAACCTTTTAACATTAAAATCCTTTATGGAATAAATACTCAGGCAGCCCTCGTCACTCTTTATTTTTTGATCATCCAGGACTTCAATCTCCGGATTTATAAACACATGTATCTTATTATCAACATTTACAATGAACACTCTTCTGGTTATTCCGATCTGGGGAGCAGCCATACCTACCCCGCCCGTCTCCTTTAATGTGTCAGTCAAATCCCTGACAAGCTGCATGATACTTTCATCTATTTTTTTCACCTTTTTGCTTTTCTCCCTGAGAACAGGGTCTCCTATTTTTCTGACTTCTTTAACTGCCATTTTTAAACCTCACTTGAATTTATAATATCCATACCGGATCTACATCTACGATTATCTTGTTCTCACCAGACTTTTTAAATCTCCTCAGTACCGCGGCAAGTTTTTCAGCCATGACTTCCATATCTTGCGACTTTATCATCATATGCCAGCGGTAAAACAAATTTATTTTGTAAAAAGGAGCAGGTGCCGGCCCCAGGACTCTACTATCAATTTTAATAGCTTTGCTTATTTCTGCAAATAATTCTTTAATATCCTTCTTCACCCTGTCTTCATTCTTTCCGGAAATTATAATATTGACTACATTTGAAAAGGGTGGATAGCGGAGCTCTTTTCTGTCTTCAAGCTCTTTTTTGTAAAATGACTCATAATCCATATTCAGTATATTTTTCACCACACTGGATCCGGGATTGTAGGTCTGTATCACGACCTTTCCTTTCTTTTTTTCCCTGCCGGCTCTTCCTGAAACCTGTGTGATAAGCTGATAAACTCTTTCATTCATATGATAATCCGGAAGTCCCATCATCACATCACAGTTTACAACCCCTACTAAAGTCACATCTCCTATGTCCAGGCCCTTTGCTATCATCTGGGTACCGATAAGGATGGACCTGCCTGGCGTTATGAATTTCTTCAGTATCTCCTGATGTGATTTTCTTTTTCTGGTTATATCCGAATCCATCCTCAGTACCGGGGTATCTTTAAATCTCGTCTTGAGTTTTGATTGGATCCTCTGTATTCCCGTACCGTATAAAAAGATATTATTTCCACCGCATACCTGGCACTTTCCTGTATAATCCTGTTCCCTTCCGCAGTGATGGCATACTAATTTTTTCCTGTCACTGTGATAATTATAGGAAAGATCACATGCGGGGCACTTTGGGACATTTCCGCAGCTTCTGCATATGACAAAGTTACTGAATCCCCTTCGGTTTAAAAATATTATTACCTTATTGTCTTTATCCAGTTCCTCCCTGACAGCAGTAAATAATTTTTTCGTGATATCGATATCTTCTTTAAACCGGTCTATTTTTTTAAGGTCTACTACTTCCATATCAAGAGGTACACTGGTCCGGGCTTTGACCGGTATCTTAATAAGCGTAAAGCCGCTTTCCCTTTCGGCTCTATACCTGGTCACAATTGACGGTGTTGCACTGCCCATAACTATCGGAATACTCAGTATTTTCCCCAGTTTTACAGCAACATCCCTGGTATTATATCTTACCCGGGTCCCTTCCTTATAGGATGGGTCATGCTCCTCGTCTATTATTATTATGCCTATATTGCTGACAGGGGTAAAAATTACAGACCTTGTCCCTATTATTATGTCAAATCTTCCTTCCAGTATATCCAGCCATCTTTCGTATCTTTCCGCCTGGTTCATATTGGAATGATACACACATACCCTTGCTCCGAATTCATTTTCAAACCTTGAAAAAAGCTGGGGTATCAGAGATATTTCCGGAGTAAGGACCAGCGCCCTTCTTTTTTTCTCAAGCACCTTCTTACAGGCCGCGATATAAATATCAGTCTTTCCGCTTCCTGCTACTCCCTCTATTAAAAACTTGTGAAAAACACCTTTTTGAATAGAGTCATCTATTGATTCTAAGGCATTTTTTTGATATGAGTTTAAAATTATCTTTTGTTTGCTTAGGTCCCCGGTGCTGTAGTCATATCTAAAATCCCTCTTCTCTCTTTTTCTTACCACTGATATTATCTTTTTATCTGAAAGGGCAGCCAGGCTTGAATAGCCTGCACCGGTATCTTTTATAAGTTTTCCCTTTGAAGTAGCGCCCTTTTTTAACAGATAATCAATTATTTTTTTCTGAGAAGAATTCCTTTTCCAGTCTATGCCCTCTTTCAGCTCTTGATATTCATCATGATTTAAATCTATATAATCCCTGTATTTAAATCTCACCCTGGGACTTATTATTGCCTGTTTATATTTTTCTCCCGGGGGAAGGAAAAACTTTATCACGCTGCCCAACGGCTGGATATAATAACCGCTGATCCATCGTATCAGATCCAGCTTCCCGGCATCAAAAATCGGCCTGCTTTCTGCTACCTTAAAAATCTCTTTTATATCCTTATTTTCAATTTCGGAGCTGTCTTTGGTCCTTACGATGTAGCCGACTTCGGTCCTGTTTTTAAAGGGGACAAGAACAACTTTTCCGGTATAAATGTCTGAATATAAATTGGGAGGAATCCTGTAGTCAAATGCATGATCTATATCAAAGGCTTTTATATCTACATAAACCTCTGCATATTTATTTTTTATGCCCATCTAAAACACAATAATTATTTGAGGCCCAGCATGCTCTTGATCTCATCAACCTTATCCAGTTTTTCCCATGTGAAATCTCTATCATGCCTTCCGAAATGTCCATAAGTAGCAGTTTTTCTGTAGATCGGCCTTAGAAGATCCAGGTTCTTAATAATTGCTGCCGGTCTCAAGTCAAATATTTCTTTTACTGCATTCTCAATTTTTTTGATATCCACTTTTTCAGTGCCAAAGGTGTCCACCATAACCGATACCGGGTGTGATACTCCAATAGCATACGCTATCTCGATCTCCAGTCTGTCGGCAGCCCCGCTTGCTACCAGGTTTTTTGCAACGTGTCTTGCTTCATATGAAGCGGACCTGTCAACTTTTGAGGGGTCCTTTCCCGAAAAACATCCCCCGCCGTGCCTTGCCATTCCGCCGTAAGTATCTACGATTATTTTCCTTCCTGTAACGCCGGTATCTCCCATAGGTCCGCCGACTGTGAATTCTCCGGTAGGATTTACAAATAATTTTAAATTCTTGCTTATATACTTATCAGGTATGATAGGTTTTACTATAAATTCCCTAACATCAGGCTCTATTTGTGTCTCCGGATCGATATTGGGGGCGTGCTGTGTGGCTATCACTATAGTCTCAACAGAAACTGGTTTTCCGTTTTCATATTTAACAGTCACCTGTGATTTTCCGTCAGGTCTTAGATAGGACAGTAAACCTGCTTTTCTTACTTCGGACAGACGGTGAGCCAGCTTGTGAGCCAGCTGAATGGGAAGGGGCATAAAATCTTCGGTCTCATTACAGGCATAACCAAACATCATCCCCTGGTCACCGGCACCCTGGCTGTCAAACTCATTCTCATATCCTTCACCTACTCTGGTCTCATAAGCACTGGTGACACCCTGGGCAATATTTGGTGACTGTTTTCCGATAGAAGTGATAACACCGCAGGTCTCATAGTCAAAACCGTATTTTGCCCTGGTATATCCGATGTTTTTAACGACTTCCCGCACGATATTAGGTATTTCAACATAGGTAGAAGTGGTTACTTCTCCTGCCACTATCACAATTCCGGTTTTGAGTAAGGTCTCTATGGCAGTCCTGCACTGGGGATCATCTACTATAATAGCATCGAGAATCGCATCTGAAATCTGGTCCGCCATCTTGTCTGGATGGCCTTCGGTCACCGATTCCGATGTAAATAAAAATTCTTTTTTCTTTGGCATCATTCCTCCTAACAATACTTTTAAAGTCAGTCTAAATCTTTTATAACCTCGTCCCAGATACCTCTGGCAATAACTCTTTTCCTATCTCTGGCCAGTTTCTTTACCGTGCCGTCTTTTCTTATTATTTCCACCCGGTTGTAGTCGCTTTCCATCCCTATCCCCTCTTTGGAGATATCGTTTGCTACCATCATGTCAATGCTTTTATCTTTGACTTTCTCTAAAACCTTTCTGACACTGATACCGTTTTCTGCAGCAAAGCCAACCAGATACTGGCCTCTTTTTTTATTTTCGGATAAGCAACTTAAAATGTTTTCGTTTTCTTTAAACTTTATTTTGGATAATATACCATTTTTTTTCTCTAACTTAAAATCATATTTTTTCTTAGGTACAATATCGCTTACCGCAGCAGTCATAATGGTAATATCACTGTCCTCAAAAACCTTTAGTATTTCCTTTTTCATCTGGCTGCTGCCTTCAACATATTTTATCTCTACTCCATAAGGCCTCGGAAGATCTCTGGCTGCACTTACCAGCAGCACTTTTAGCGCACCCCTGAAGAACGCTTCTTCAGCCAGGGCATACCCCATTTTACCGCTGGATCTGTTGGAAATATATCTTACGGTATCAATAAATTCCCTGGTTCCGCCTGCAGTTATTATTACTTTCTTGCCCTTAAGTTCTTTACTATATGATAAAAGTTCTCCCAGCCTTTCAAGAATGACATCCTCTTCTTCCAGCCTTCCCAGACCTTTCTCACCGCAGGCAAGATTTCCAGTCTTTGGCCCTATAAAAAAATACTTGCCTTCCTCTTTCAGCCTGGAGATATTTTTTTTAACTACCGGATCAAGATACATGCTTTCATTCATAGCCGGAGCGATAAGAACAGGACAGCTTGCAGAAACTGCAGAAGTGGTAAGGAAATTATCACATACTCCGTAGGATAATTTTGAAATGATATCTGCTGAAGCAGGAGCAATTAAAAAAATATCTGCACTGTGAGAAAGTGAAATGTGATAAATTTTATCCTGATTGACAAATTGTTCCACAATAGTCTTGTTACCGCTTATGGAACTAAAAGTGAGAGGGCCTATAAAATTCTGTGCATTGGGAGTCATTACCGGGATCACCTTTGCACCCATATTTGTAAGCCTGCTGCAGATCGAAGCTGCCTTATATGCTGCAATAGAAGCAGTAATACCAAGAACAATCTTTTTTTTTGCAAATATGGATTTATCTAAAACCAAGGCTACTTAGTTTCCTTTTTTTTCTCTTCAAAAACTACTTTTCCTTCTTTTATTTCACTAAAGGCAATTTCCAGCGGATCGTGCGATTCAATATCAACCAGCGGCTTTATCACATCGATTCTCTCCATGTTTTTTTGTGCGGAGAGGTAATTTCCCAGTTCCCTTGCTCTCTTGGCCGCTGCCATACATAATTTATACTTGCTGTTCATTCTATTTTTGTACTCATCAACATACTCTACCTTCACTTGCCTGTCTTCCTTTCCTTTTGGTATTTAAAACTTTTTTTAAATTTAGCAAAGCTTCATTATAATTATTATTTACAATTATGCAATCATAATATTTCATATAATCAAGTTCTTCTTTTGCAGTCTTCAGTCTTTTTTCCATTTCCTCAGGACTGTCGGTACCCCTCTTTTTAATCCTTTCTTCCAGTTCTTCATAGGAAGAGGTGGTTATAAAAATAAGATAGGCATCTTTTGCTTTTTTTACCACCTGCATGGCGCCCTTGACCTCGATTACTAAAATGACGTTTTTACCCTGGTTTAGTTCTTCTTCTACAAACTTTTTTGGAGTACCGTAAAGATAACCTGCATAGGGCGCCCACTCAAGAAGCATATCTTTTTCTATAAGTTCATTAAACTCATCTCTGCTTATAAAATGGTAGTGACTGCCGCCGGTCTCACCTTTTCTTATGGGTCTTGTGGTAACAGAAACGGATCTTATAAAATCAATGGACTTGCTAAGTACATCATCAATCAGGCTGGTTTTCCCTGAACCCGAAGGTCCGGAGATGATGAATAATTTTCCTCTTGCTGTCATATATGGTAGCGGAACTGGCGGCCTTAAGTTATTTTGAAAAAATTATAGAAACTGGCTTTTTGATTTCTGCCCAATCCGCCAATCTTCTTATTGGGGCTTATTTTCAGGTCCTTTAATATCTTAAGAGCGTTGACTCTTCCATTCCCAGGTAGCGCACTTATAAGACTTATGACCTTCATATTTGATACATATTCCGTAATGAGCTTCTGATCTTTAAAAAGAGATTTTAGGTTTGTTTTTCCTTTTTTAAGCTGCTCTTTGATTTCTGCTCTCTTTTTTCTTACCTGCCTGGCTTTCTCTAAACCCTTTCTTCGGTCATTGTCATTTAAGTTGTTTAAAGCCATAAAGTTTCCCGTTGTTTAAAAGAAATGAGATACTTTAGAGTATACAAATATATATATTTAATATCAACTATTTTTCATCGATTGTCACCAATTTTTTTCTTGCTGCCGGGGTATGTGAGAGGAATTTTTTCTTTACATAACATGCATTCAGAAGGTTTATATATATCTATGTCAAGCTTGATAAGATAATAATAAGGGCATTTAAATTCCAGGTCATCCGACCTGTCCACTATACTTACCACTGCCACTACAGACGCCCCTCTTTTTTCACATATATCTATTACTTCTTTGACCGAACCACCGGTGGTAATCACATCTTCTGCAACTATTATCTTCTGGTTCTTCTTTAGTTCAAATCCGCGCCTGAGCTCCATTTTTTCTGGTTTCCTTTCTGTAAACACCATCCTGAACCCTGCAATATATGCCAGCATATAGCCCCACAGGATGCCTCCTACTGCCGGCGACACCACAGTATCTATTTTCTCTGTATCAATACTTTTCCTCATAAGATCCAGGGCACTTGCGGCAAGTCTGTAAGTAATGTCAGGATGCTGCAGAAGCTGTGCACACTGAAGATAATATCTGGAATGGTAACCGGAAGTCAGCCTGAAATGACCTTCCATCACTGCGCCGGTTTCCTCAAGGATTTTATACATGTCAAGCCCCTTGACCTGGTCTATTATCTTAATCATCTTTTAGCGCTCCTCTTATTTCTTCAAGGTACCGGTCAACAGCTCCACCTATATCCTTATTTCTGGTTATGGGTCGGCCCACCACTATGAAATCCGCTCCTTTCGATACTGCATCACGGGGGGTACTCACTCTTTTCTGATCCCCCACGTCATCCTCTGGAAGCCTTATTCCCGGAGTCACAATATAAAAATCGCTGCCGGTCTTCTCTCTTATCTTTTCAACCTCACCGGCCGAACATACCACACCGTCAAGTCCTGCCTCTGCCGCAAAACCTGCCAGGTCTAAAACCGAATTTATATGGTTTTTTTTAAAACCCATAAGATCAAGATCAGAGTCATCAAGACTGGTAAGTATGGTGACACCCAGAAGAAGCGGCCTTATCTTATTTTCCCGCTGCTCTTTTAATGTTTTTACCGCACCGGCAAGCATCGCTCTTCCCCCTAAGGTATGTATTGTCACCATATTTACATCAAGCCTTCCGATGGCTTTTAGAGCACCAGCCACCGTGTTTGGTATATCAAAAAGCTTGGCATCAAGCATTACCCCGTAGCCAAAGCTCTTTACCGTATTTACTATTTCAGGACCAATGCTGTATATAAGCTCCAGGCCCAGTTTTAAAGTGGACACCTTTCCGGAAATTTTACTGCACAGGCTTATGACCTCCCTTTTGCCTGCAACATCCAGGCTTACTATCAACCTGTCCCGGGCTTTAAGTTTTTTTCTTTTCATGTTTTAAGCCTTCCCACAATCTCACTTATATCTCTGATCCTTCTCTCTTCCACATAGTTTTTCAAACCTTCTACTATCTTTTTACCTGCATCGTATTGGACAAAATTGACCGTGCCTATCCCCACTGCACTTGCTCCGGCTGCCATGAACTCTACGGCATCCTTCCAGTCAAATACTCCCCCCATTCCTATTATAGGAAGTATTTTTTCTCTTGCCAGGCAGTAGACTTTTGCCAGGGCAATGGGTTTTACCGCAGGGCCGGAAAGCCCTCCCAGCACATTTCCAAGTCTGGGCCTGAAGGTCTCTATATCTACTGCCATGCCCACCACGGTATTAATAAGTGACACCGCCTCTGCTCCTCCTTTTTTAGCTGCAGCAGCCGCCTCCACTGTATTCTTATGGTTCGGGCTGAGCTTGGCTATAACCGGTATCTTAATAATCCTGCAGGCTGATTTTACTATCTTCCGCACTTCCTCGGGCATCTCGCTGAAAGTCACCCCTCCCTTTTTAACATTGGGGCAGGAAAGATTCAGCTCCACAGCAGCGATCCTTTCCTTTATTATCGCTGCTTTTGAGACCACCTTTTTAAACTCTTCTGCATCCTCTCCAAATACGCTTAAAATAATGTTTATGTTTAACTTTTCAGCCCTGGGAAGATGCTTTTTTATAAACTCATCTATTCCATCATTTTGAAGACCTATTGAATTCAACATCCCGCAGGGAGTCTCGCAGGTCCTGGGCGGAGGATTGCCGTGTCTTGGTTTAAGAGAATAGCTTTTGGTGACAACAGCACCCAGCATCGAAACATCATAAAACTGGCTGTACTCAACTCCGAAATTAAAAGTCCCGGAACAGGCAATTATGGGATTTGCCAGCTTTATCCTCCCCAGCCTTACCGACAGAGGAGTATCATCTTTTCCGCTGCCCGTTTCCCGTGAAAACAAACTGCCCTGATCAGTCAAATATTACCCCCTTAAGGTCAAAGGCTGGGCCGTCCTGACATACTTTTTGGTAGGAAAAACTTTTTTTACCCTTTCTTATTTTTACCACACATCCTGCACAGACACCTACCCCGCATGCCATTCTTTCTTCAAGAAATGCTGTTACTCTGTTGCTTTCCTGGCTGTAAAGTCTTTGTATGACTTTCAGCATATTTCTGGGCCCGCAGCAGTAAACATCGTAATCATCAAAAGTTTTTAAATTCTCTCTTATATAATCAGTTACCATGCCTTTATCTCCCCAGGAACCGTCCTCGGTACAAATGTTGTATCCCGCCTTAAGCTCTATCAAATCTTTTTCCCATTTCTTATAATTGTTATTCTTAAATCCTGCAGCAAAGAACACGCTTTTTTCACTGTCGGCTGCAAGCTTTGCCACAAAATTTAAGGGAGCTATGCCAATGCCTCCTCCTATCAGGAGCAGCTTGTCCTTAATTTCATCCAGACTTATTCCATTTCCCATCGGCCCTGCAAAGTCAAGTATATCTCCCCTATCAAGGCCGGACATAAATTTGGTACCGGCTCCCTTGACCACATATAATATGGAAAAAACATTAAATTTTTCCTCTACGGAAAAAATACTGAAGGGGCGCCTCAGGAGAGGCTGTAGAATATCATCCCTGGAGCATTTTATATTGACAAACTGGCCCGCTCCTGCATTTTTGCAAATATAGGGTGAAAAAACCTCCATCCGGTAGAGATTGTCGCTGTATTTCTCATTAGAAATGATTTCACCGCTTAATATTTTCATCAGTACTCCTGTATGGGTTTTACCCCGACCTTAGGGTTGTTTTTCATCTCCTGTATTCCCTGGACCAGAGCCGAAGCACCCGATATGGTGGTAACAGAGGGCACATTGCGGAGAACCGCTGCGGTCCTGAGATAGTACCCGTCACTACGCGCAATGCTTCCTTCAGGAGTATTTATAATGAGGTCTATCTCTCCGTTTTTTATCATATCAAGAACGTTGGGCCTTCCCTCTCTGATCTTTAAGACTTTGTGGCATTTGATCCCCTTTTCTTCCAGCACATCTCCCGTACCTTTGGTGGAGATTATATTAAATCCGATCTCCGACAGGTTTTTCGCTATTTCAATTATGGCTTCCTTATCCTTGTCATTAACACTGATAAATACCGAGCCCGAAGTCGGAAATACCTGGTTGGTCGCGATCTGGGTCTTGGCAAAAGCTACTCCGAAACTGCTGTCTATACCCATCACCTCGCCGGTAGATTTCATTTCCGGACCCAGTATTGTATCCACACCGGGAAACCTGTTAAAGGGCAGAACTGCTTCTTTTATGCTGTAGTAGCCAAGAGATGTGGGATCAACTTTTTTAAAATCAATACTTTTTAATTTCCTTCCTGTCATGACCAGAGATGCGATCTTTGCCAGGGGAACATTAATGGATTTGCTTACAAATGGGACCGTACGCGAAGCCCTGGGATTTGCTTCCAGCACGTAAACAATGGAGTCCTTTAAGGCATACTGTATATTCATGAGCCCTATCACTTTAAGTTCTTTTGCTATTTTTAAAGTGTACTCTCTAATAGTCTCAATTACTTTTTTCTTTAAGGTAAAAGGCGGTATCACACATGCACTGTCCCCGGAATGTATACCTGCTTCCTCAATGTGCTCCAGTATCCCGCCGATAAAAAGTTCTTCACCGTCAAAAATTGCATCAACATCAATTTCTATTGCACCCTCCAAAAACTTGTCTATCAGAATGGGCTTATCATAGGATACCACTGCAGCGCTTTTCACGTAATTTATAAGACTCTCTTCATTGTAGACAATGTTCATAGCCCTTCCGCCCAGCACGTAGGAAGGCCTTACCAGAACCGGATAGCCTATACTCCTGGCGATTGCTTTTGCCTTCTCCACATCCATGGCTGTTCCGTTTTCCGCCTGGGGTATATCAAGTTTTCTAAGCATGCTGCCGAACCTCTTCCGGTCTTCAGCAAGGTCTATGCTGTCAGGTGATGTGCCTAAAATATTTACTCCTGCTTCCTGCAGACGGAGGGCAAGTTTTAAAGGAGTCTGGCCCCCGAATTGCACAATAACTCCAAAAGGTTTTTCATTGTCAACAACATTTAAGACATCCTCAAAGGTCAGGGGTTCAAAATAAAGCCTGTCTGAAGTGTCATAGTCGGTACTGACAGTCTCGGGGTTGCAGTTTATCATTATGGTCTCATAGCCTGCATCATGCAGCGCAAATGAGGCATGGACACAGCAGTAATCAAATTCTATTCCCTGACCTATACGGTTGGGGCCTCCGCCCAAAATTATGATCTTTTCCTTGGTCGAGGGCAAGACCTCGTTTTCAGACTCATAGGTGGAGTAATAATAGGGTGTATAGGCCTCAAACTCTGCTGCGCAGGTATCCACCGGCTTAAAAGTCGCTTTAATATTAAACTTCTTTCTCATGGCTCTTACGTCGTCTTCACCGGCTCTGCACAGATTGGCAATCTGGATATCAGAATACCCTAATTTTTTTGCCTGATGTAAATCTCCGGCGGTTATATTTTTAATATCACTGCACTTAAAACCTTTTTCAAACTCTACCAGCTGCTTTATATTGTATAAAAACCAGGGGTCTATCTTGGTGTAACTTGATATTTCTTCTATGCTCATCCCCTTTTCAAAAGCGTATTTGATATAAAAGACCCGGTCCTGATTAGGAATGGATAACTTGCTGTTTAGAAGTGATTCCTTTATGTCATTTTTGCCGTCGGCGCCAAGCCCGTATCTGTCAATCTCCAGAGACCTGATGGATTTCTGGAGAGCTTCTTTAAAAGTCCTTCCGATTGCCAGTACCTCGCCCACTGATTTCATCCTGGTGGTCAGGCTTGGATCACTCCCGGGAAACTTTTCAAACGTCCACCTGGGAAATTTTACCACTACATAATCAATAGAGGGTTCAAAACAAGCCGGCGTCTTTCTGGTTATATCATTTGGTATCTCATCCAGGGTATATCCTATAGCCAGTTTGGTGGCAATCTTGGCAATAGGATAACCGGTTGCCTTGGAAGCCAGCGCGCTGCTTCTGGAAACCCTGGGATTCAGTTCAATAACCGCGACTTTCCCATTTTCAGGATCGACCGCAAACTGGATATTGGACCCGCCTGCATTGACTCCGATCTCCCTCATTATCTTTATGCTGGCGTCTCTTATATTCTGATATTCCTTATAGGTCAGGGTCTGGGCGGGAGCGGCACAAATACTGTCTCCTGTATGCACTCCCATGGTATCAAAATTCTCAATGGAACAGACTATGACTACATTATCATTTCTATCTCTCATCATCTCCAGCTCGATTTCTTTCCAGCCCGCAACCGATTTTTCCACCAGCACCTCCGATTTAGGTGACATGTCAAGCCCTCTGGTAACTATTTCTATAAACTCCTCTTTATTAAAGGCAACTCCTCCCCCCATTCCGCCAAGGGTATAGCTTGGCCTTACCACCAGAGGAAACTTTAATTTTACGCTAAAACTTAAAGCTTCTTTTAAACTGTGCGCATACCCGCTGGCAGGGACATACAGGCCTATCCTGTTCATTGCTTCTTTAAACTGTTCCCTGTCTTCCGCCCTGTTGATGACATCAATATCAACCCCTATAAGCTCCACTCCATATTTGGTTAAAACCTTTTCTTTTGACAGGGCAGCTGCCATATTAAGTCCGGTCTGCCCTCCAAGCGCGGGAAGCATTGCATCCGGCCTCTCTCTTTTGATTATTTTTTCAACAAACTCGGGGGTCAGCGGCTCAATATAGGTCCTGTCTGCAAACTCGGGATCAGTCATAATGGTGGCAGGGTTGCTGTTTACCAGCACCACCTGATAACCTTCCTGTTTTAAGACCTTGCAGGCCTGGGTCCCGGAATAATCAAATTCACAGGCCTGTCCTATCACTATCGGCCCAGAGCCTATAAGCAGGACTTTCTTTAAATCTTTTCTTTTGGGCATAAATCATCTTTCTGGTATTTACTTGTTAAAATTTTCAATCAGCTCGGTAAACTTGCTGAAAACATATCTTGAATCATGGGGACCGGGTTTCCCTTCAGGATGGTGCTGCACCGTATATGCATTTATACCGGCAAACTCCAGCCCTTCAATGGTATTATCATTTAAATTAATGTGTGTAACTCTGCAATCAGTACCCTTGATGTTTTTCAGTGATTCTTCACTGACCGCAAAACCGTGATTCTGTGATGTTATCTCGACTTTCCCTGTCTCAAGATTTTTAACGGGATGATTGCCGCCGTGATGGCCGAACTTTAACTTGTAAGTCTTTGCTCCCAGGGCAATAGCCAGAAGCTGATGCCCCAGACAGATCCCGAAAATAGGTTTTTTCCCTATCAGTTCTTTAATGGTCTTAACTGCATATCCTACAGCTGAAGGATCGCCGGGCCCATTGGAAAGAAAAATCCCTTCAGGCTCATATTTTAAGATTTCTTCAGTTTTTGCAGATGCGGGTACCACGATTATTTTAAAACCTTCCCAGTCCAGGCATTTTAAAATACCCAGCTTCACCCCGAAATCAACCGCTACAATGGTATGCCTGCAGCCGATATTTTCAGGATTATAAACGTACGGCTTTCCGCAGGTGACATACTTTACCAGGTCCCTGTTAATAATAGAGGGATAACTTCCTAACTTTTCCATCAGTTCACCTTTATCATCTGTCTCGGTTGAAATGATGCCCTTCATTGAACCCTTCAACCTGATATGTCTGGTCAACTGCCTGGTGTCTATCCCTTCCAGTCCAACGATCTTGTACTTTTTAAGATAATCGGGCAGGCTGCCTTCTGCCCTCCAGTTGCAGTAGTAACCAAAACACTCCTTTACGATAAGACCCTTGGCCTGTATTTTATCTGATTCCACATCTTCACTGTTTACTCCATAATTTCCGATCTGGGTATAGGTCATATTGACTATCTGCTCGCAGTAAGAAGGATCGGTCAGAATTTCCTGATAACCTATCATAGAGGTATTGAATACAACTTCACCGATGGTCTCACCGCTGCATCCAATATTTTCTCCTTCAAATATCTTCCCGTCCTCCAGCATTAAAATTGCTTTCAAAATTCTTCCCTTTCTTCCGCGCTATCTATTAATGTATGCCAATTTACCTTTGCTTATTGTATAGACTATCTTTCCAGAAAGCTTCTGGCCTATAAAGGCACTGTTTTTACTCTTTGATATAAAATCTTCTCTCTTGATACTTTTTTCCGCTTCATTATCGATTATGGTAATATTTGCTGTCTTTCCTTTTTCTATTTTCCCGGCATCTATATTTAAAATCTTTGCAGGGCCGCAGGTAATAAGAGCTATAAGCTCGGGAAGGCTCATATTTTCCTTGAGGCATAATTTAGTAAATGAAGCACTAAAAAGAGTCTCAAGCCCGATGGTCCCAAACTCCGCCTCTTTAAAAGTTGTGTTCTTTTCGGTATCCAGGTGCGGGGCGTGGTCGCTTGCTACTGCATCTATCACACCGCTCTTTACGCCCTCCACCAGCGCCTCTCTGTCCTCGCTGCTTCTTATGGGCGGCTTTACCTTAAAGTTAGTATTGAATGTAGTAAGAACGCTGTCGTCAAAGAACAGGTGATGCGGGGTCACATCACAGGTTATATCAATGCCCTTCTTTTTGGCTTTGCCTATCATTTCCACCCCTCCGGCAGTGCTTAAGTGTGTTATATGGATCTTTGCCTCGCTCCTCTGCGCAAGCATTATATCCCTGGCGATCATTAGATCATCGCTAAGTCTGGATATTCC
This sequence comes from uncultured Actinomycetota bacterium, assembly GCA_964561115.1. Lineage (GTDB taxonomy): Bacteria > Actinomycetota > Humimicrobiia > Humimicrobiales > Humimicrobiaceae > CAZBSE01. The sequence continues at coordinate 2,882 of CAZLOE010000017.1, read as the reverse complement.
TTCAAGACCCAGTATCGTAGAATATTTTCCTTCATGTACCAGGCCGCATTCTGACATGCGGAGGTCCTCTTCATGCAGTATCAGGGGAAGACCAAACTGGATGGAATACCTCATGACCTCATACATGAGTCTCGCGTCAGCCACACACTTTCCGTCATCTGAAAATCCTACCGCTCCCGCCTGGGAAAGAAGCCCCATTTCAGTAATACTCCTGCCCTTCTGGCCTTTGGTCATAGCGGCAACAGGCAGTACCCTGCAGGCAACATCATGGGATTTTTCCATAATATACTTGACTGCATGTTCACTGTCTATTGGTGGATTTGTATTGGGCATACATGCCACTGTGGTAATACCGCCTTTTACTGCAGCCAGCGCTCCGCTTTCAACAGTCTCCTCATCTTCAAATCCGGGATCCCGGAGGTGTACATGCATATCTACAAATCCCGGGCTCACTACAAGCCCTGCAGCATCGATCACCTCTGTGCCGCCTCCGGCTGTACCGATGTTTTTATCTATTTTTTCCACAATGCCGTCTTTGATAAAAATATCAACAACGGATTCCTTTCTCTTTTCAGGGTCGATTACCCTGCCGCCCTTTATCAATATATTTTTCTCTTTTACCATATCCCTAAAAATCTTTAACCCAGTATTAAATAAAGTATGGCCATCCTTACTGCCACCCCATAGGTCACCTGCTCCTCTATCACAACCCTTTCTGCAAGCTTTCCTCCTACATCCATAACTTCATCACTTATCTCTATTCCCCTGTTTACCGGCCCCGGGTGCATGACTATTGAACCCTGTTTCATCCTCTTAAGCCTTTCCATATCAAGGCCCAAAAACCGGTTGTACTCCATAATGGATGGGTAAAACTTCCTGTCCTGCCTTTCAAACTGCATTCTCAGCATATACAGGATATCGCAGTCTTCTATTACGTCGTCTATCTGGTATCTCACCTTAAGCTCCGAAAAATCTTCCGGTAGAAACATGGTCGGTGACACTATGGTGATATCCATTCCCATTTTTTCAAATAGACTTATATCCGACCTTGCCACCCTGCTGTCAATAAAATCTCCCACAATTGCCACCTTTAGTCCCTTGAAATCTCCGAATCTCTTTTTTATGGTGTAAAGGTCCAGCAGCGCCTGGGTCGGGTGCTGGTGCTTGCCGTCGCCGGCATTTATGACCGGCACATTCACAAACCCGTCTATCATCCTGGCTGTACCGCTGTCGGAATGCCTTATGATTATAAGATCCACTTTCATCGAGAGTATGGTCTTTAAGGTATCCACTACTGACTCTCCCTTTTTGATGCTGCTGGCTGCGGCCGAAAAATTAATAATATCTGCACTCAGCCTCTTGGCGGCGATCTCAAATGAAGTCTTGGTCCTGGTGCTCACTTCAAAAAACAGGTTAAACACGGTCTTGCCCCTGAGCGTGGGGACCTTTTTTACTTCCCTTTTTGATATCTCAAGAAAAGAATCCGTGTTGGAAAGTATCAGTTTTATATCTTCAAGATCCAGGCTTTCTATATCCAGCAGGCTTTTTTTACTTAACATAGTTATTCCTTATTCTTTACCAGAGTAACGCTGTCTACACCATCGGTCTCCTTTAACCTGACCTCAACGGCTTCACTGCGGGAGGTGGGAAGATTCTTTCCCACATAATCCGCCCTTATGGGAAGTTCCCTGTGGCCCCGGTCAATTAAAACAACAAGCTGTATGCTCCTGGGCCTTCCAAAATCTATTATCGCATCAAGCGCCGCCCTTACCGTCCTTCCGGTGTACAGTACATCATCTACCAAAATCACGTTTTTGCCCTCTATGTCAAATGGTATATCTGTTATCTGTACCCCCGGCTTTAGATTCTTCCCTATATCATCCCGGTAGAAGGCAATATCAAGTTTACCGGTCTTTAAGCTGGTCCTCTCAAATTTGCCGATATTCTCAGCTATCCTGTTTGCCAGAGGGACACCTCTCTTCTGGACCCCTATAAAGACCAGGCTTTCCGATCCCTTGTTTCTTTCCAGTATCTCATGCGAGATCCTCTTTACCACCCTGTCTATATCGTTTTCACTCAATATCTGTGTCTTTTCCATCATGACTCCCTGCCATATAAAAAAACCTCCTTACCAAATAGGTAAGAAGGTTAAAACATCGTAAACCTTAAAATACTTTATAAACATTTTTTTCATTCCTTTTTAGCCTCTCCGGACTATTTTAAAGGTTGATACTATTCAGTTTTGTTCTCTGCTCAACAGATACTATAGGAGATTATAGATAAAAAAACAAGTGAAAATTCTAAATTATGCCTAGCCCATGTTTCTTCTTAGTTTTCTGAGCTTGTAATTCAGATCTCCGCTTCCTTCTTTTCTATAACCGGGATTACCATTCCTGGAGTTGAAATTTCCGCTGTTCTGAGCTCTTGCTTCATTAACAACAATAGTTCTTCCCTTGAACTCGCTCTGGTTCAATTTCTCCATAGCTGCTTTTGCCTGGTCTTCGCTCTCCATTTCCACAAATCCGAAACCTCTTGATTTACCATCCATTCTGATTATTACCTTAGAGTAGGTAACAGTACCTTCCTGGGCAAATAAATCTTCAAGATCCTTATCAGTGGTAGAGTAGTCCAGATTACCAACATACATTCTCTTGTTCACTAAATCGCCTTTCTTTAAGTTGCCTTTTTCTATATATAAAACAGTAGTAGAAACTATTATTTAAAAAATGTGGAATAAAAGAATTAGATAGGATCAATTAAGAAGAATTAATTCTATTTATATTTACATACTTTAATAAAAATCCCTACTGCCCTGTTTTAAAATGAAACTAAATAGGCATTATATAATAAATTTTAAATTTTTCCAAAGAATTTTTTTTTAT
>CAZLOE010000016.1:0-25374 GCA_964561115.1 uncultured Actinomycetota bacterium | reverse complement strand
AGAGAAGCTGGATGAGAATAAAAACTAAAATTTCTTTACCAGTTTTTTATCAAGGTCACCTTTTCGGTAAGAGTGGTACTTTTAAGGATTTCTTTTATATTTTTACCTTTTATTTTAAAATCTGGTGCTATCTCGCTTAAGGGGAACAGTACAAATTTTCTTTCCATTATTTTTGGATGCGGAACAGTTAAAAAATCAGATTGCAGAGTAGTCTTTCCATAATATAAAAGGTCTATATCTATTATTCTCGGACCGTATTTTTTATCGATTTTCTGTCTTCCAAGCTTATACTCTATACCTTTTAAAAAACCCATCATCTCAAACGGCCCGAGTTTTTTATCGACCCGGCATTGCAGAACTATATTATAGAAATAATTCTGATCCTTAACATACATAGGTTCTGTTTCATATATAGAAGACACTTTAATCACATTGATATTAGGATTGGCTTCAATCATATCGGCAGCCTTTCTTAAATTGTCTTCTCTACCGCCCATATTTGAACCTGCTGACAAATAAACATCAGCTGCTGTTTTTTTTGAAGTAGTTTTAGCCTTTTCTTCGCTGTTTAAAACATATTCCACGCCCACTGATTCAAGATTCTCCTTAATGGGAGGAGATGTTTTTTCTATCTTTACTGCTACTTTTCCTATTAGAGGAGACATCTTTTCTATTTGTCCGGCTATCTCCTGTGCCAGCGTTTCCAGGAGATCAAAACTGCTGCTGCTGTTTATTCTTTTTACCAGCTTTATTATTTCAGAATAATTTACAGTATCTTCTATGCTGTCATCCTTTGAAAAATCATCTTTTTTTATAAAGACTTCAATGTTGAAACGGAAATTCTGGCCCTCACTTTTCTCGCTTTCTTTTACACCATGATAGCCGAATAAGTTAAGATTTTTTATCAGTATCTTAAACATATCAAATAATACTAAAACTCATCGATAATACTTTTTGCGATCTTTACCGCTTTTATAGTTTCCTTTACATCGTGTACCCTTAGAATATTTACTCCTCCCATAACTGAACAGACTGACGCAGCAAGACTCCCTTCCAGTCTTTCTTCTACTGGTAAATCTAATACATTACCGATAAAAGATTTTCTTGAAACCCCTATAAGTACAGGATATCCAAGCATTTTAAATTCACGGACTTTGTTTATTATCTTCAGATTATGTTCTGTGGTCTTGCCGAAACCGATACCGGGATCTACAATTATTTTTTCTGGTTTTATTCCTGAATTCACTGCAGTATTTGCTTTATCCTCAAGATAATCATAAATCTCATCTATTACATTTTCATATTCCGGGTTTTCCTGCATATTCTCAGGAGTCCCTTTTATATGCATGATGACCAGCGAAACATTACTCTTCCTAATAACATCTGCCATACCTTTATCCATTGAAAGCCCGCTTATATCATTTATCATATGCGCTCCGGATGCTATAGCTCTTAAGGCTGTTTCTGACCTGTAGGTATCAGCAGATATTAAAATATTATGATTTTTATTGATATATTCTATGACAGGAATAATCCTTTTGATCTCCTCGCTGGTATCTACAGGCAGTGAACCGGGCTTGGTAGACATCCCTCCTACATCAATTATATCTGCCCCTTCGCTGATTATGGTTTCAACTCTTTTATATGCTTTTTCCTTTTCAAAATAATATCCTCCGTCATAAAAAGAATCCGGTGTGACATTTAAGATGCCCATTATCAGTACATCCCTATCAAGATTGAATTTTTGGCTGCCTATTGTTAGCTCTCTTGTTTTTTTATTCTCATTTAACCTGTCCAAATAGATTTTTAGTTCTCGGGACAGGTCTTTAAGTCCAAAGGGCTGCTGCTTTATCTTGGCGATAAGGTCCTTGATACTGCTTACCGAACCCTGGATAATAATATCTGTCCTTCCTTTAGTCTCAGTAAGTGAATTACGGGAAGTGACTACATCTCCACCTCTTGCCAGCATCTCCTGCTTTAAAATACTTGCAGCCACCTGGTTAACACCTCTTATTTTCAAAGACAGGGGAAATATTTTACCTACCATTATATAAGACCCGATATTAGAAGCTCCGATCTTTTTAAACTCTTTTAGACCTTCTTCTTCAGTTTTAATGTCTAATGCCCTGATCTTAAACTTCATTTCTTATTTATCTGACTTAACTAATGACATTGCTTCAGCTCTTGAAGCCGGATTCTCCTTGAACAAGCCCCTTACTGCAGAAGTCACAGTCACGGCTTTCGGCTTCTTTGTCCCCCTCATACTCATACATAAATGCTCTGCTTCCACAATGACCATAGCACCTCTTGGTTTGATCTTTTTTACGATGGTATCCGCAACTATCGATGTCAATCTCTCCTGGACCTGCAGTCTTTTGGCCACGATATCTAATACTCTTGTAAGCTTGCTCAGACCAATTATCTTCCCATTCTTATTAGGAATATATGCGATATGAGCTTTTCCTATAAAAGGAATCATATGATGTTCACATACCGAGTAGAAGGGTATATTCTTGATCAATATTATTTCATCATGGTTTTCATCAAACAAAGGTTCGAGCTCATCGGAAGGATCTACTCCGATCCCACTGAATATTTCCTTATACATATCAGCTACCCTTTTTGGAGTCCCCACCAAACCTTCTCTGTTTATATCTTCTCCGATACCCTTCAGTATCATGCTTACTCCTTTTTCAATCATTTTACTGTCCACTGGCTTGCTCCTATCTCAAATTAATTTTATAATTAAAAATCCTTGTATTAATCATCATCATCACTGTTTATCAGTGCACCTAATCTGTTTATAATGTTAAAAACTGATTGGTATAATGTATGGCTTATTTCTTGGATATTAAAAAAGCTTCTTTGATAAAAATTTTCTATACCTATTATTTTTTATCAACTGACCTTGTAACTCTCTTTTTTGCCGCTTTACTTTTTCCGCCTGCAGTTCCTGAAGATTCGCTTTTTGAAACCAGCTGCTCAACCCTCTTTCTCTTCTTACTTTCTACCTTAGATAATACCTTGAGTATTTCATCTCTGGTGAGGGTCTCCTTCTTCAACAGCTCATTTGCAAGGTCATTTAAAGTCTCTTTATTCTCTAAAAGTATTTTTCTTGCCCTCTCATAACTATCCATAATTATATTATGGACTTCTTTATCTATAGCAGAAGCTATTTCATCGCTGTAATGGGGTCTTGATCCTAATTCTTTTCCTAAAAAAACTTCTTCTTCCTCACCTTTAAAGGTGACCGGGCCTAATTTTTCACTCATTCCATACTCTGTGATCATTTTTCTGGTTATCTTTGTAGCTCTATCAAGATCGTTCTGCGCCCCCGAGGTTATGTCATTAAAGTTCATTTCTTCACTTACCCTACCTCCCAGAAGCTGTGTAATATTATCCAAAAGTTCTCTTTTTGATTTTAGAAACCTGTCTTCTTCGGGAAGAGTAATCACATAACCAAGCGCTCTACCTCTTGAAATTATAGATATCTTATGTATAGGGTCTGTATGGGGAAGAACATATGACAGTATCGCATGGCCTGATTCATGATAGGCTATTATTCTTTTTTCTTCCTCTGATATTATCCTGGTCTTCTTCTCAGGACCGGCTATGACTCTCTCTACCGCTTCTTCTATTTCAAACATACTTATTTTTTTCTTGTTATGCCTTGCTGCAAGAAGAGATGCTTCATTGAAAAGATTGGCAAGATCAGCTCCCGTAAACCCGGGAGTCTGCTTTGCTATGGTCTTTAGATTAACGCTTTTATCCAGCGGCTTACCCCTGGCATGTATTTCCAATATTTTCTCCCTGCCAAGTGAATCAGGCCTGTCCACTACAATTTGCCTGTCAAACCTTCCAGGTCTGAGTAAAGCAGGATCCAGTATATCCGGTCTGTTTGTAGCTGCAATTAATATTACGGTACTGTCAATGTCAAATCCGTCCATCTCAACCAGAAGCTGATTTAAGGTCTGCTCTCTTTCATCATGTCCACCGCCCAATCCTGCTCCTCTGTGTCTCCCTACTGCATCGATTTCATCCATAAACACTATTGAAGGCTGGCTTGCCTTTGCCTTGTTAAAGAGATCTCTGACTCTGGATGCTCCCACACCCACAAACATTTCAACAAATTCTGAACCGCTTATGCTGAAGAACGGCACACCTGCCTCTCCGGCTACCGCTCTGGCAAGAAGTGTCTTTCCGGTACCGGGAGGTCCGTATAATAGTACACCCTTGGGTATCTTTGCACCCATAGACTTAAATTTACCCGGGTTTTCCAAGAACTCTTCGATTTCTCTCAATTCTTCTACGGCTTCATCAACTCCTGCCACATCCTTAAAGGTAACTCTTTTCTTACCTTTGGTGACCATCCTTGCCTTGCTCTTTCCAAACTGAAGCACTTTAGAACCTCCACCCTGAAGCTGGTTCATCATAAAGAAAATAAGACCGAACATTATAATAAAAGGTATGGCACTTATTAAAATCTGCAGCCATACTGATTGCTGCTGATTGTCAACCTTAAAGGGAAGATCATTATCCAACAGCAATTGTGTCACTTCGTAATTTTCCAAAAATGATACCGTAAATTTGGTTCCATCTATCAATTCACCCTCTATTGTCCTGTTCTCACCCTTTATCAGCATCGGTGTTGCGGTACTTATTCTTCCCTGCTCTACTGCTTCAACAAACTCATTTAAATTAAACTCTTTCACTTCGGATGATAGGAAAAGGGGATTCCTGAAAATCAAAAACATAACCACTATAAGCAGTATTAACAAGGCTATATTTTTAAACCCTCTGCTTTTAAAACTCTTAAAACCTTTATTATTTTTCTGATTCAAAATAACTCCCTTAATGCTTTTCCCATACTACCCCATAGATGATAATATAATTACTATTCATTTTCAATATACCCCACAAAAGGGAAATTCCTGTACTTCTCTGCAAAATCAAGACCATATCCTACCACAAATTTATTAGGAATATCAAATCCTTTATATTTAATATTATTTTTGGTTTTCCTGGGAACATCTTTATCTAAAAGCGCACAGACTTCCACGTTTTTTGGATTTCTTGCCTGCAAATTCTTTATCAGGTAATTTAAAGTCCTGCCCGAATCAATTATATCCTCTATTATGATCACTTCTTTATTTTCTATGCTGAATTCCAGGTCTTTGGTTATCCTTACGATTCCGGAGCTTACTTTAGAATCCCCATAGCTTGAAACAGCCATAAAATCAAAAGTAACTGGTATCTTTATCTCCCTGCAGATATCAGCAATAAAAATAAAAGAACCTCTTAAAACTGATACTAAAACAGGACTCTTATCCTCATAGTCTTTAGTGATCTTGCGCCCTAACTCTTTTACTCTTTCTTTAAGCTGCTTTTCATCTATCAGAACTATGATTTTCTTATTATTATATATCAGGCCTTTTTCGCCTTTTATTTTTTTAAGTTTAAACAATCCCATTGGTTACCCCAGTTCATTAAATCATATATAAATCATTTTTTAAACAACTTCAAATGTAAAACATTTTTAGTATCTTCAGTCACTCTAACCCGGTTATCGATCCTATAATTTCCTATCCATATTATTTTTTCACTATCTATAAATACAGGGACCAGCCTTCTCAGGTTTACCGGAATTTTGCTATCAATAAAAAAATCCTGGATTTTTTTCTCTTCCTGCATACCCAGGGGACAAAATTTATCTCCTCTCTTCCAGATCCTTACTTTAAGCGGGGCCTTGATCTTATCATAATCCAAAAAGGCTTCTGCATCTTTTGCCAGGTTGAAATTTATTTTCTTACTGTCTGATTTCATAAGTTCAGACGACAGATCCATACTGAAGTAATCCAGCTTAATCCTGGTTCCGATTTTTACTTCTTCTGCTTTATTTTTTTTGTCTACACTCCTGATATCTTTTAAAAAAATCTTAATCTCATCAGGCAAGCTTCGGGTAATTCCGACATTGATAAAATAAATATAACTGCCTATTTTAAATACCCTTAATTTTTTTTCAGGATAAACAGCCTTATACTCTCCTCCTGAAGTACAGATCCCTAAAATATCATCTATATTCTTAAAACTTATATCCTCAAGAGTGCCGCCGGTCATCTCCAATGCTGATAATATGATCCTTCTCTGGACTGCCACAGCCTCCTTTTTTATGATTGAAACAGGGACTTTGATAAAGATAACATTTTTTCCCGGCTTATCTTTTTCTACTAAAGCTGCCTTTAAAAGTTTATTTGATGAGTATTCTTCTATAAATTCACTTTCATCTTTCAATATGCTTATAGATCTCAACACGTTAGATTTAAAGGATTCCGCGCAGCTTTCTTTTTCTATAAATGGGATTATGATATTTCTTATCCTGTTTCTGAAATATATATTCTCAAGGTTGGTCCTATCCAAACAGTAAGATATACCACTGCTTTCCAGATAAGTAATGATATCATCTCTTAATGTATTAATAAGAGGCCTTATAATCTTCCCGCTTACCGGTTTTATACCGGAAAGACCTCTCGCTCCTGCACCTCTTATAAGGCGCATAATAAAAGTCTCAATATTATCATCAGCATTATGGCCGACAGCAATTTTATCCATTTCTTTCTTCTTTGAAATTTTAAACAGTCTTTCAAGCCTCAGTTTCCTTGCTCCCTCCTGGAAGGAAAGATTGTTTGATTTGCACCATTTCTTTACGTCTATTTTTTGGCTGAATAATCCAATACCCAGTTTCCTGTATAATTTTTTAACAAATAAAGAATCTCTTGCAGATTCTCCGTTTCTTGTCATATGATCCAGGCAAAAACCGTAAAGTGTCAGATTAAAGACCGGACGCATCAGATAAAGCAGGCGAGTTAAAAAGACTGAATCAGGTCCTCCCGATACAGAGATCAATATTTTATCTCCATCCTTTATCATATTAAAAGATTCAATAGTCTTTATGGCACTGATTATAGTTTTATCTTTTGCAAATCCGTATTTATATATTTCTTTTTTCATCTTGGATCTGATATCTCTGATTTATAGTTTATCGCTTTTAACAGCAGAATTTATTCTCTTAATACTATTTGCCTTTCCGCTTTTTTCATCAATATCGACCAGCACCGCATTTATCAAATAATCATCTTCCGCTACTATAAATTTCTGAGGCATAAGCTTTAAAAACCTCTCGATTATATTTTCTTTTTTTACTCCTATAACTGAATCCCGCGGACCTACCATTCCTACATCGGTGATATAGGCGGTACCTCCGGGAAGTATTCTCTCATCAGCAGTCTGAACATGGGTATGTGTCCCGATCAATGCACTTACTCTGCCGTCCAGATACCACCCCATGGCAACTTTTTCTGATGTGGCCTCGGCATGGAAATCCACGATTATTATAGGTGTCTCTTTTTTTATATTCACCAGTATCTTATCCATACATCTGAAGGGACAGTCAAAATTTTCTATAAAAACCCTCCCGCAAATATTTACTACAGCAATTTTATTTGCACCTATTTTACTGTCTGATAGAATATAATATCCCCTGCCGGGGGTCCCGGGTGGATAATTTGCTGGTTTTAAGAGCCGGGGCTGATTGTCTATATAATCATAGATCTCTCTCTTTTTATAAATATGGTTACCTGAAGTCACGACATCTATTCCTATATTAAACAAGGTCTTGCATATAGCAGGCGTAATTCCTATCCCGCCGGCTGCATTTTCTCCATTGGCTATTATTATATCTACATTATTTTCCAGTATGATGGTCTGAATTTTCCTCTCTAAAATAAATCTTCCCGGTTTTCCAAAAACATCTCCTAAAAATAATACTATCAATTTATACCTTCCTGTCTTTTATTTTTAAAATCAATTCTATAAAATCTTTAATTTTATTCCACTTCAGGGTTCCAGAATACTATCTTCCAGCTTCCGCCTTCTTCTCTCACAAGAGACACTGCCATATTTTTATAGATTTTTTCTTCTCCGTCATATGAATCAGTTATATCTATACCTGCTACAGCTGTATCATTATTGACCTCCACATAATTAATATTTATGGAGATAATATCCGTAACATTTGCAAAATCCTGCTCAAAATCTTCTAAAGTCCCCTGTGACCTGTCCCCGCTGCTTAAATATTCATATGCACTCTGGTAATTGTTATCTTCAACCAGATCGAAAAATGAATTTAAGACTTCGGTTATATCCTTGACATCATCTTCGATTGAAAATCTTTCCGTAAAAAAACTTTTTATGTTGCTGAAAACAGTACATGCAGAAAAATTTAAACACAAAAATACTACCAGAACTGCCATAAAAATCCTTCTGATCAAAATTTTATATTTATTTTTTTTAAAATAACTATTCATCACCTGTGCAGATAACTTATCTATAAATCCTATAAGAATTTCTTATAAATTATAATTTAAAACCAATTTAAATAAAAATCCACTGAATACAAAATGAGGAGATAATTTAAAGATTTGGTAGCGGGGATAGGATTTGAACCTATGACCTTCGGGTTATGAGCCCGACGAGCTACCAGACTGCTCCACCCCGCGTTGAATTTTATTATATGAAATACCTCTATCTTTCTCTATCGCAGAAACCTATTATAATGATTTTTCATTTTTTTTCAAACAGAATTACACTTTCATGTTGTTATTAGACCGATAATTTATAAAATTATGGATTAGAAAATAAAGAATTAACCAAGAGGTGATTTATAAGGCCGCTTTTAGAAAAATCCGGTGATATATTTAATATAAATCCCTATATTGGAGACGGCAAGGGCAATCAGTGTAGCCGGTACTGCAAGTTTCAGCCACCTTTTCCAGCCGATTGATTTACCCCTTTTTTCCATAGTAGTATATGCAACCACATTTGCTGAAGCTCCTATGGGCGAAAAGTTACCTCCTATGTCTGCCCCCAATGAGGTCGCCCATACCATTATGGCCAGTGCGGGAACCCCGGCAAACTTCACTATGTTTTCCAGGATATAGGCCATAGAAAGAGAAAAGGGTACATTATCTATGATGCCGCTTGCTATGCCTGAACCCCATACAAGAGTACTTAAAAGCCCCATATGATTATCTTTGAAGATATTGGTAATGGAGGCTGCAATTGTGCTTATGACCCCTGTATGTTCCAGGCCGCCTACTACTACAAATAATCCCATAAAAAATAACAATACTCCGTAGTCTATCTTCAACAAAATTTCCTCTGATCTCCTACCCAATACAAGCAGCATGACAAAAGCGGGTATCATGGCAGCAAGAGGCACTGTTAAGGGGACATGGAAATATTTCTCTATAAAACTGTGAGTAATTAAAAACAATATTGCGGTTCCAAATGCAGCCAGTGCGACCTTAAGCTGTTTTTTATTTTCTATAGCTTCAGCAGGATCCATAGCTTCATATTCCTTCTTGGGTATGTGTCCGTATGGAGTAATTGACTTTCTGCTGACCATGTAGCAATAAAATAAAGTGACCGCTCCTGCAATTATGGAAATAGGAGCATTATGAGTAACAAAATCATTAAAATAATAGCCTAGTTTCAGACCCAAAATGACATTTGGCGGATCACCTACCATAGTTGCAGACCCTCCGATATTAGCCAGGATTACTTCGGTAATTATCAAGGGGGCTGCATTCATTTTAAGCATCTTGCATAGCTCGTAGGAAAGAGTTGCAAAAAACAGCATCACAGTAACACTGTCCATAAAAGCTGAGAGCAGCGCGGTCATTATGGGGAAAAAGATGAATATCTTTACCGGAGAATATCTCAGCAATCTTGCAAGTATAAGAGCTAAAAATTTAAAAAAACCCGCATCCGATAAAGCTGAGACTATAATAAACATGCCAAACAGTAAACCTATGGTCTCCCAGCTGATAAAGCTCACCGCCTCATTTATATCAAAAACACCAGTAATTATCAGCAGCAGGGCACCTGCAAATGCCACTACAGTCCTGTTTACTCTTTCGGTAGCAATAATTATATAAGTCAGCGCAAAAACTATTATCGCTATTAACTGTGAATTCAATTTCTTTCCTGCATACCCTGTTAATTAAATAAAATTATTAAAATCCTACCACCTAAGATTTAAAAAAACAAACACACTAAAAAGTTTCTATAAGACATGAAAAGCAGCTTTTTTTATAAAATAATCTCTCAGATGTATTTATATTCATCTATACTTCAACTATTAAAATGCGGTCCCTTTGATTATAATCCTTCTCAATAGTCACTTGCTTTGGATTTATAATATTCTCAGACATTTCTTTTAAAGGAATACTTGTTTTGGGATCGGTTTCAAATAAAATATAGCACATGCTTTCAGATAGATACGGTTTGATTTTTGAAAGTATTTCCCGGTATGCTTCCAGCCCTGTTTCGCCTGCCACCAGAGCAGATTTAGGTTCATAATCTCTTACCTCGCGGGGTAAATTTTTATAATCGTTTTCAGAAATATAGGGAGGATTTGAAATCAGCAGATTGATTTTTTTCTGGTAATACTTGAACAAATCTGAATCTTTCTCCGGTACCAGATCACACCTTATAAATTCTATGTTTCTGAATTTACTATCATCAAGAATATTTCCGGCATTTCTCTCCGCTATTTCCAATGCTCCGGGGTCATTCTCAGTAGCTATAATATGCCAGGATGAATCAGATATACCAAGTTCATCATTAATCTCATACGCAATACTTACCGCAATAGCACCACTTCCGGTCCCGATTTCCAGAATATTTATTTTCTTACTGCCAATCTTTTCCTTTAAAAGTTGAAATGCCCTATCCACGATGATTTCGGTCTCAGGCCTGGGTATCAATACTCTACTGTCGGTATATAATTTGATTTTTCTGAAATATGCTTCTTTTAATATATACTGAATGGGGACATGCTCGAGTCTTTTAAGAATATATTTCTTATATATCGAAAGTTCCTGTTTATTTAAGATACGCTTATAGTTCAAATACAGATTAATCCTGTTGAGATCAAGTACCGAACTAAGAAGAAGTTCCGCCGATAGTCTGGGCTGGGGGATGCTTTTTATTTTAAAATAATCTATAGCCCAGTCCAAAATACTTTTTACATCCCATACCTGCAAATAAATTAAGCCCCAATCTTTTCTATTTTCTTTTTATTATCCGCGGTTTTTAGCGGTTCTATTAACAGATCAAGACCACCTTCCAGGATCTCATCAAGTTTATATAAAGTCAGATTTATCCTGTGATCGGTCACTCTACTCTGTGGATAATTATAAGTCCTGATCCTTTCACTCCTATCCCCGGTACCGACCTGCATCCTTCTTTTTTCAACCTGCTCGTTTATCTGCTTCTGCTCCTCAGCTTCTTTAAGTCTTGCTCTTAGGATCTTTAAAGCCTTTTCTTTGTTTTGAAGCTGTGATTTCTCATCCTGGCAGGTCACGATCATGCCACTCGGGATGTAAGTTATTCTTACCGCAGAATCTGTAGTGTTTACAGACTGCCCGCCCGGACCACTGGAACGGAAGACATCTACTCTTAAATCCGAATTTTCTATTCTAATATCAACTTCTTCTGCCGAAGGGAGCACGGCAATTGTAGCTGTAGATGTATGTATTCTTCCCTGGGACTCTGTTGTTGGGACTCTCTGGACTCTATGCACTCCGGACTCATATTTCATTGTCCCAAATACTCCGCTCCCTTCAATTTCAAATATTACTTCCTTAAATCCTCCAATACCAAGCCTGCTGGAACTGAGCATGGAACATTTCCATTTCTTTCTCTCAGCATATTTTGTATATAGCTTGTAAAGTACTTCCGCAAAAAGTGCTGCTTCATCTCCCCCTGCACCAGCTCTTATCTCAACTATGACATCTCTTTTGTCATCGGGATTCTTAGGAGTCAGAAGCAGTTTTATTTTCTTTTCAAGCTTTTGCTTTTTATTATTGTTTTCCTTGAGTTCATCTTTCAGGAAATCTCTCATCTCTTCTTCCTTCTCTACTTTGAGCATTTCTTCTGCATCTTTAATTGAAGAAATGACCTGCCCGTACTTCCTGCCGGTATTTACTATCTCTTCTATCTCAGCTATCTTCTTTCCGTATTCTTTTATTTTATCAGGATTGGAAGATACTTCAGGACTCGAAAGCTTGTCTGCAAGTTTTTTGTAATTGTCATCATATATTTTTAGCCTGTCCAGTAAATCAGACATTTTTAACCTGCCTTCTTTAGTTTTTCTTCTGCTTCCAGAACTTTCTTAAATGAGCTTATAGCAACCTCTATCTGGCTTTTATCAGGCTCCCTGGTGGTGATCTTTTGAATCAGAAGCCCGGGATAAAAAATAATATTTACAATCCTGTACCTGCTAAATTTCCCCGCGAGTTTTATAAACTCATATGAAATACCCGCAATCACCGGTATTAACAGAACCCTTGATATAATACGCCAAAGCATGGTCTGCTTTCCCAGAAGCGCAAATACAAGAACAGCTACTACCATTACAATAAGAAGAAAGCTGGTCCCGCATCTTAAATGCAGAGTACTGTATTTCTTTACATTTTCAGGTGTAAGTTCCTCATCATTCTCATAAGCCTTAATGGTCTTATGTTCTGCACCATGATATTGAAAAATCCTTTTTATATCTCTGATCTGTGATATCAGTAAAATATAGGCAAGAAAAAAACCAATTCTAATCAATCCCTCAAGTAGATTATAAACTATGGCATTGGGGAAGAAATCAGAAAAACTTCTCCCTATGACAGTAGGGAGAACAAAAAAAATACCCACAGCCAGTATAACGGCAATTATTATTGATATTGTCATCTCTTTTTTGGAAAATTTTACTTCCTCTTCTGTTGCTTCGTTTACTGAGTAGCTTAAGGATCTAAATCCCAATGTCATGCTCTCAATAAGTACTATCACTCCACGTATAAACATAAATCCTAATACTTTATGCTTATTAGCCAAAGAAACATTTTTAAAAAGTTTTGTAGATATGATTTTGTCGGGTCTTCTTACTGCCAGAGCCCAGAAGTGTTTGCTCCTCATCATCACGCCTTCTATTACTGCCTGGCCTCCGATGTCATACTTCTTATTGGCTTTCGGCATCAAAATCACTCGCTTTAGGAGGATTCCCACAGGTAAATTTACCTTCCTGGCAGGAACCTCTCAGACAATTTGGGCCAGCTTTCTCAAAGACCACAGGAGCAACCTTTTTGACCATTTTTAACATCCGTGTTGCCAGCTCCCTTATCTCCCACTGTGCCCTGTTACAGCACCTTACGGTAAAAAAGTGTAAAAGCTCTCTGGCATTCATAGAAACGATTATCTTTGTTTCTGAAGCATTAGGTAGGATGTACCTTGCGTCCTCAGGTTCTATACCGCTATCCAGCATTTCCATATATAAATTATGAATACTTGAAATCAGACTATCATACTTTTCTTTTGAATTTTTATCTTTTTCTATGGCTGGCGGAGTAATATATTCAAAATTATTCTTAAATTTTACATATCTCTGTGATTGCTGGTTATAAGAAGCAACCCTGTGCCTTACCAGTTGGTGTGTCAGGGCTCTGGATACACCTTCTATCGCAAATGTAAAATTCGCATGTTCAACAGTACTGTGGTGACCGCTTTTAATAACAAATCTGACTAATTTTTCAACATCCTCATCACTGAGTTCATCTTCAAGTTCAGTTACGCCTACCGGCGAATAGCACAATCTTGCAGCCACTGCTATTATCTTTTCCGGCTTCTGGGTGTATTTGACCAAATTGACTTTCATTCAAACACCTTATTTATTTCTTGGATTTTGTAAGTCTCTTTTTAAACCTTTCCACCCTTCCGCCGGAATCAACCAGCTTCTGCTTGCCGGTATAAAAAGGGTGACAGTTTGAGCATATCTCAACTTTTAGTTCTTTTTTTGTTGATCTGGTTTTAAATTTATTTCCGCAGGAACATATGACAGTGCAGTCAAAATATTCCGGATGTATATCTTTTTTCATAATTTTAATTCCCCGTTGATATTTATTACAGCTGACTTATTACAAATGCTAAATGTTAGCATAAATATTGATAGCTGTAAATATAACTCTATCAACAATTGAGTAAAAAAATACAATAAAAATAATTAATACTTGATAAAGATGATAAAGTGAGTATACTTTAATAATGGAAAATATTAGAACTATGATTAAATAAAATAAAAAATAAAAATTTCCGGGAAAGGGATCAAAATGGCAAAAATACTTGACGGAAAAAAACTATCTGGAGATATAAAGAATGAGCTTGCTGAAGAAGTGATCCGGCTTGAAAAAGAGAATGGGATCAAGCCTGGTCTTGCTGTAATAATGGTCGGTGAAAATCCAGCATCGCAGATTTATGTTAGAAATAAAATAAAAGCATGCGAGCAGGTAGGGATTAAATCGATTTCAATTGAAATGGAAGATTCAGTATCCACTACTGATATAATCATGGAAATAGAAAAACTGAATAAAAGACCTGACATACACGGCATACTGGTGCAACTACCTCTTCCAAAACAAATTGATGAAAGGATCCTATTAGAATCAATTTCCCCTGAAAAGGATGTAGACGGATTTCACCCCTTTAATATGGGTTCTCTGGTAGCAAAGCAAGATTTTTTAGTCCCTGCTACTCCGGCAGGTATAATGGAAATGCTAAAAAGAGAAGGAATTCCCATGAAAGGTAAAAATGTGACTATTGTAGGTCACAGCGAAATTGTAGGTAAACCGCTAAGCTTGCTTTTTCTAAATGAGTGGGCTACTCCTACTACCTGTCATATAGAGACTAAAAA
This sequence comes from uncultured Actinomycetota bacterium, assembly GCA_964561115.1. GTDB lineage: Bacteria > Actinomycetota > Humimicrobiia > Humimicrobiales > Humimicrobiaceae > CAZBSE01. The sequence continues at coordinate 10,580 of CAZLOE010000016.1, read as the reverse complement.
TTTAAAAGAGCATACCCTGAAAGCAGATATTTTAGTAGTAGCAACCGGCGTGCCTTATCTTATAAAAGAAGATATGGTCAAGAAAGGAGCAGTAGTAATAGATGTAGGAATAAACAGGATCACTAAAGATAAAGCAAACCCTGAACTTCTGGAGTGGAGGAAAGAAGATTTTGATAAAAAAGGATCAACACTTATTGGAGATGTTGACTTTTTGAAGGTACAAAAAAAAGCAAGCTATATAACTCCTGTTCCCGGAGGAGTAGGTCCTATGACTATTGCAATGCTTTTATCAAATTCGGTAAAGCTTGCCATAAAAGCTATGAGAAAGGAGAGAGAGATGAAAGAGTGTTTAGGTGAATTCAAAGGTATGAGCAAGGACGAAATAATTGATACTTACGATGAAATGGTTGAGAAACTGCTGAGCAGAGTAAGTGAAATGCAGGATGAGATCTACAAGTTGAAAAAAGAAATAGGAGGAAATGGAAAACTGCAAAAAGTCGAGCACAAGAAAGTAAAAGAATTCGTCAAAGCTAGAGACCTTATAGCAAAAAACTAAAGTGCAGTTAATAATCGAATCATTAAATCTTTTATTTGGGGATGTTACCTTCTATAATTTTTTCTCTTTGTTAAAGCTTGCTTTTATGGCATTAAGAAAATCATCGTTAGACTTGGTATTCTTTATATAGTCTATCAGCTGTTCCAATGCGACTTCCGGTTCTTTTTCATGGATCAGCCTTCTAAGCTTCCATACTATACTTGCTTCATCTTTTTCCATCAGTAATTCTTCTTTTCTGGTTCCAGACCTTGTTATATCGATAGCAGGAAAGATCCTTTTATCTGCCAGCTGCCTGTCAAGGTTTATCTCCATATTGCCGGTACCCTTAAATTCTTCAAATATAACATCGTCCATTCTGCTTCCGGTATCAATCAATGCGGTAGCAAGTATGGTCAGGCTTCCGCCGTCTTCAATATTCCTGGCTGCACCGAAGAATCTTTTTGGGGGGAAAAGTGCAGAAGAATCTACTCCGCCTGACAGAACTCTCCCGCTGGCCGGGATCGATAGATTATATGCTCTGGCAAGGCGGGTTATACTGTCCAGGAGTATCAGAACATCCTTTCCGTGTTCCACAAGCCTCTTTGCTCTCTGAAGCACCAGTTCAGCGACCTGTATATGATTATCCGAAGGCTGGTCAAATGTTGAACTTATTACCTCCCCTTTTACAGATCTTTCCATGTCAGTTACTTCTTCAGGTCTCTCATCAATAAGCAATACAATTATATAAACCTCAGGATTGTTACTGGAAACACTATTGGCAAGATCTTTAAGAATGGTTGTCTTACCTGCCTTGGGTGGTGACACAATAAGTCCTCTTTGACCTTTTCCTATAGGTGCGATCAAATCTATTATTCTTGGAGTAATATTACTCGATTTATTTGTTTCCAGACGCAGCCTCTCCATAGGGTACACGGGAGTTAATTTTTCAAACGGTATCCTGCTTCTTATAAATTCCGGGTCTTCCCCGTTTACTTCCTCTATTCTAAGCAGCGCATTGTACTTCTCGCTCTCTTTTGGAGGTCGCACCTGACCGTAGACTTCATCGCCCTGCCTTAACCTGAATCTTCTTATCTGAGATTGTGAAACATATATATCATGGGAACCTGCAAGGTACCCTGAAGTCCTCAGAAATCCATAACCGTCAGCCAGTATATCGAGTACCCCTTTCATCCTTTCCTTATACAGTTCGAATTCAGGCTTCTTCTCAACTTTCTTTTTTTCCTTTTCTTTCTTTTCCTTCTCCAGAACCCCGGTTTCTTTAGAATCCAGAGTCTTACCCTCCGGCAAAGACTCTTCCATTCCATTATTGGATGCTTCTTCCAATATTTTTTCTAACAATTCTTCTTTTTTCATCTTAGAGATCCCCTGAATATTTAACTGCCTTGCGATAACCTTAAGGTCAGCTAAAACTTTTCCATCCAGAAATTCTCTGTTTAATTCTTCCAATTCAGTCATTTATAAATACTCCTTTCATATCCAGACACTCATATATTTTACTTTTATCCTTCCGATCATCTCTATATTTTCCGGTTAAAAACTTTAAATAGCTAAAATGATTTTATATTACATTTAAAACTATTATTTTTAAGTCCTTGGAATTTGTTAAAACTTTTAAATATAGCTTAAAAAGGATTTTACAAAATTCAGGCTAATAGATTATTCTTAATAAATTTTATATTAATAACCCAATATTTTTTAGAAAATTAAGATACGATTATTTTGAAGAAACCTCTACTGTTAATGTTAAAATGAAATTTTCCTATATAATATATAGACTTATTTAAAAAAAATCAAGTAGATTTTTTTAGTAGTGACTTACCTGCATTTTAATCTTCAGAACACAATCAGTCAAAATAGCTGCTTTTTTTCAAAATCCAGCAAAGGGTAGGAGGGATTTTAACTTGTAAAATCCCTCCTATAATTGAAAGCAGTATATTTTAGACTTTCGGTAATTTGGTCAGAGCTTCTTCTATCTTTTCCTTAGGATATTCATAATCCTTTAAATTACCTGATAGATAAGCGTCATATGCTGCCATATCAACATGTCCGTGTCCGCTGTGGGCTATAAGGATTGTCTTTGATTCTCCGGATTCCTTGCACTTTAAAGCCTCATCAATAGCTGCCTTGATACAGTGGTTCGTTTCAGGGGCACTTATAATACCCTCAGCCCGCGCAAAGGTCACTCCGGCCTTAAAAGTTGCAATCTGATTTTCGGCTCTTGCTTCAACAAGACCGAGATTAGCAAGGTGACATATAATAGGCGCCATTCCGTGATAACGGAGCCCTCCGGCATGGATCGGAGGAGGAATAAAATCATGCCCAAGGGTATACATCTTTATTATCGGTGCAAGTTTTGCAGTATCACCATAATCATATGCATAGGGTCCCTTGGTTATAGACGGAGCTGCCGTAGGCTCAACATTGATTATGCGCAGGTCCGGTTTTTTGCCTTCTATTTTATCCTTTATAAAAGGCAGGAAAAGTCCTGCAAAGTTTGAACCTCCGCCGACGCAGCCTACGATAATGTCTGGATAAGCATCAGCCTTCTCCATCAGTTTTTTTGCCTCCAGACCGTTTACAGTCTGGTGCAGGAGAACATGATTAAGTACACTGCCAAGAGAATAATGGGTATCATCACGAGAAACAGCATCCTCTACGGCCTCGCTGATAGCCAACCCCAGACTCCCGGGGCAGTCGGGATCTTTTGCCAGCATATCTCGTCCAACCTTGGTATCCTTACTTGGACTGGGTACACACTCAGCTCCCCATGTTTCCATCATTATCCGACGATAAGGTTTCTGCTTATAGCTAATAGCCACCATATAGACTTTGATCTTTACCCCGAAACATGCACCGCCAAAAGACAGGGCACTTCCCCATTGCCCGGCTCCGGTCTCGGTAGTTATCCGCTTGACGCCTTCTTTCATATTATAGTAGGCCTGGGCTACTGCAGTATTGGGTTTATGGCTTCCGGGAGGACTTGTTCCTTCATATTTGTAAAAGATCTTAGCCGGTGTATCCAGAGCCTTCTCCAGTCTGTGAGCCCTGAACAGAGTGGTAGGTCTCCATAATCTATAGATATCCCTTACTTCTTCAGGAATCTCGATCCAGCGTTCAGTACTTACTTCCTGCTTTATCAGCTCCATGGGAAATAACGGAGCAAGATCATCAGGAGTCAGTGGTTTCCCTGTACCAGGGTGCAAAGCTGGTGGAAGAGGTTTGGGTAAATCCGCCTGGATATTATACCATTTCTCAGGTATCTCATCCTCATCTAATACAAATTTGGTTCTCTTATCCATTTTACTCTCCTTCTTCTTCTTTTAACTTGATTTATAATAAGTAAAATCTATTTTATAAAATAAAAACCTCTCCATCACTACATGACATTTGTAGAGACGAGAGGTTGAATTCCCGCGGTGCCACCCTACTTCACAGTAAAAACTTAAGGCATAGACATTTTTTTACTGTGCGCTTTAAATATTTAAGATACTCTATAATATCCTATCCTCTGATAACGGAGGAAGCCGTCCCGACTTACTCTCTTTTTAAAGATTTGAGCCAGGCCCTCCCAGATCCATTCAGTCACCAGCTTTGCAGTCGCATTCTCAGCTTCAGCGGCTCTCTGTATGCAGCTTTCGGTGCTTACTATTTCTGGTCACAGGTTTTAGCTTTTATTTATTTTTCAATCAAGCTTTTACTTATTAAGTAATGAATACTAACACAATTTGAAAATTTTGTCTAACATGAAACTTTAAATAAAACCACAAATTTCTTACTCATTCTTTATGATTATTGGACTTTCCACCTCGCTTTTTAAAGCTAACTTAGCCAGCAGCTTCTCATCCTCAGTCAGGTCAACTGCTATGCTTTTCATATCCAGTCTTAAAAGCGGAAAAAGAGGGTCATTTTTCTTTAAATAAAACCCGTTATTTATAAGAAATTTAAAGGGGACATTAGGACTGTTATAGTACTCCTCCTCATCTATATCGTCATTTAATCTCTTACCGATAGACTCTAATGACTTTACCTTTTCGGCTAAAAGTTCTTTTTCCAGCTCTATCAGCAGTCTTTTATCCACACCAATTTCCCTGTATTTGGGAATAACATAAATACAGCCTATAAAAATACTGTCAAAATCCGGCGGAAAGACATTAAATTCCTTTAGCCTGGGAAAAAGGTAATAACTCCCCGCTAAAATCATCCCGATGCACTTCTTACCGGCAAAAGCAGCCTTTATTTTCCCACCGTGCTCCTTAAACCAGATAATTTTTTTCCTTTTTTCTTTTCTGCTGCTCTTTTCAAGTACCTTGCCCTTCAGCAGGCTCTTCAGCCTGCTGAAGTTCTTTACTCCGGAAATTCCTGTTAAAAATCCGGCTTCACTATAATCAAACCAGTAGCTGCAATGGGTACACTTAAATTTCATTATCTCCAGCTGCCTGGAAGAAAGATCCTTTATTTTTATATTTAGATCCATAGTCATCAACCGGATATCTTATTTGGTTTTTTCAGCGATAATTATATCACTATAAATAATTGTTTAAACTTTTAAAAACTTTTTTGAACTTTTATAGTTTTTAATATATTATTACTTACTTAAAATAATAATATCACCAAAAAGTACCGACAAGGCCGTTTTTATGAGCAAAAAAATTACATTTGATTACTGGGCAGATCTTTATTCAAACAGGACTGAATTCATGTTCTCTTCTGAGATAAGAGACCTGCTTGCCCTGTCTGCAAGGCCCGATATCATCTCCTTTGCGGGAGGACTGCCCGAAGTAAGAGCGCAGAACTTTCAGAAACTGGAGAAATATGTAAAAAGAACCCTTAAATCAGACGGGGACATAAATATTCAGTACGGCTGCTCGGACGGCTACTACCCTTTTAAGACTAAATTAATAGATGTTATGAGACTAGAAGGCATTGAAACAGTCGAAGAGGATATAATAACTACTACCGGGGGGCAGCAGGCCCTGGATCTGCTGGCTAAAATCTTTATAAATCCGGGTGATACTGTTATCACCGAGTCACCTGCCTATACAGGGGCTCTCAATTCATTTAAATCCTATGAAGCAAAAATAATAGACATACCAGTAGATGAAAACGGGATAGACATTTCGATCTTAGAAAAAAAATTAAAAGAACTGGAAAAGAAAAAGATCCAAATAAAGTTTATATATCTGGTACCGAACTTTTCCAACCCGTCCGGAGTGACCTTAAGTTTTGACCGAAGAAAAAAAGTACTGGAACTTGCTAAAAAACACAGGATAATAATACTGGAGGATAATCCTTACGGGATGCTCAGATACGAAGGTAAACCCATCCCGACCATCAAGGAACTTGATATCAGGGGTGATAATCGGAATGTAATATATCTCAGTACACTTTCAAAACTTCTTGCACCCGGATTTAGAATAGGATGGATCGTAGCCCCCCACCCGATACTGGAAAAAATATCTCTGGGAGTCCAGTCTACAATTCTCTGTGTCAGTACCTTTACCCAGAGGATAGCCTACGAATACTTCTCCGACCCGTCATGGGTAGATAATATAAAAAGATTTAAAGGCATATATTCCAAAAGAAGAGATATTATGTTAAAGACGTTAAAGGGAAATCTTTCCAGTATAGCCAGCTGGTCAAAGCCCAAAGGAGGTTTTTTTATATGGCTTAAGCTTCCCGATTACCTGAGTACCAAAGAGATACTGGCAGATGCAGTCAGAAATAAAGTAGCATATGTACCCGGAAGCGGCTTCTATCCGGATGAGAGGGGCTTAAACGAAGCAAGGCTTGCCTTTTGTACTGAAAACACCGAAAGAATAGAAAAAGGCATAAAGATATTATCCAAGATAGTAAAAGAGAAGATCAAATTATATAAAAGCTTTAAATAAAAATATCAAAATAATAAAAGAGTGATGAAAATGAAAAAAAATATCGCTGTACTTATGGGAGGAAGATCTCTTGAAAGAGAGATATCCATAAAGAGCGGCCAGAGGGTCTCAAACGCGCTGAGAAAACTGGGCCACAACGTCATAAAACTGGATATAGACGAGTCTATAGTGGACAATCTGAACACGGAAAAGATAGATCTTGCCTATATCGCACTTCACGGAAAAGACGGAGAGGACGGCACCATACAGGAAATACTGGAGGTACTGAACATCCCCTATACCGGCCCGGGCGTCTATCCTAACGTACTGAGCTTTGATAAGATAATATCAAAGGAAATATTTACCAGTCATAATATACCGACACCGCCCTTTTACTTTCTTAACAGCAGTTCATTCAGGGAGCTTGGTGCGTCCAAAATTCTACCCTATATCGTAAAGAAAATAGGCATGCCGCTTGTGGTAAAGCCATCCGCACAGGGATCAGCGCTGGGTATAAAGCTGGTAGATAAAGAAAACGACCTGCCCCATGCCATAATCTTTGCCCTCAGCTACAGCAAGAAAGTAATACTGGAAAAATATATAAACGGGATCGAACTTGCAGTCAGCATCATCGGAAAGAAAAAGCCAAGGACACTGCCTGTAGTTGAGATAGCACCAAAAAAGAAATTTTTTGATTTTGAATCAAGGTCCAAAACCGGAGAGGTGGACTACTTTGTCCCGGCAAGGATATCATCTTCTGCTGATAAAAAAGTAAAAGAGGCAGCTCTTGCAGTCCATAATTCACTCAAATGCACCAAGCTGTCAAGGGTCGATATCATTCTGGACAAAAAAGAAGAGATCCCCTATGTCCTTGAACTGAACACTTCTCCCGGCATGACAGATACCAGCCTGCTCCCCATGGCAGCTGAAGAAGCAGGCATGTCCTTTGAGAACCTGGTCAAAGAGATCATAAATATGTCCCTGTCTGATTGATGCTTTTGACAGAAATAACCAGCTTTGCTACTATTTTTCGTTGTATCTGATAAGGATCCACAAGAAGTGTCCCTGTAGCTCAGATGGATAGAGCACAGGATTCCTAATCCTGGTGTCGGCAGTTCGAATCTGCCCAGGGACACCAGCTTAAGACATTACTTAATCTACATCTTAACTAATATGTATCAGTGATGGTTCGAATCCTCCCTCCCCAGACCAACGAACCTGTGCATTACGCAAAGTGACAAATTTCCGTAATAAGATGAATTACTTTTTAATATTTTTTACGAAACTATTTTTTTTATATTCGTCTAATATATATATATATAATATATAAAGGAGGAGCGATGAGTAAAATTGCATTAATCATCCTGGGTATACTTGTAGCTGCAATGGGAGTTCTAGCAGTAATTCCCGGAATTGCTTTAGGTTCTGAACCATTATGGCACTCAATTGTTAAAATAGTAATAGGAATTATTGCCATAATTATCGGAGCAGTAGATAAGAAAAAAGCATAAAACCTGATAATCTGATAATTTTTTTAAATCAGCCATTATTTTAATGGCTGATTTGTATTTATTTATGAAAGAATTTCTACTGTATTAAGCAGAATCCCAAAAGCTATTTGAATACTTATGGTTTTATATTTTAAGGCTATAATATCTTAATTAAATTGATTAAATCATTTAAAAATTGGTTCGAAATTTCGCAACTCGGGGCAGCCAGTATTGGTTTCTAACTAATTAACGGCTCTGGCTTTTCACCAATTTATCCCTGGTATTAAATGACTTCTTCTAATTATTATAACAATTCTTTAATTACCACAGTTAGTGCAAGAATTATAATAATTATTGTAAGTCCAATTTCCAGCCAGAAGGGTTTTGTTTTTAATGAAATCTTACTTCCCAGTCTTGCTCCTAACATTGAACCAGCTATAACACAAATTGCAGGTAACCAGACTATATCCCCTCTATGCCAGTATATTGGTATAGCGCCAAGAGCAGTAAAAATTGATACAACCAATGAAGTGGCAATTGCTTTATGGGCATCAAGACCAAGACTTTTAAAAAGAGCTGGATAGATTTGTCCGCCACTACCGCCTCTTAAACCTGTTATAAAACTTACAAAAAAAGAGGATCCAAAGATGTTTCTCTTAGTAGGTTTAATCTTCTGGGAAATTTTTGGCACAATCTTATCCAGATGAATGCCGAGTACTACTATAATACAAAGCAAAACGAATATAATTGCTAAGACTAGTGTCGGAATAAACCCAACTGAATATGCTCCAATTATTTCTCCCAGAATACCTCCGATAATGGCATAGACAACTATCTCTTTTGCAATGTTTTTTCTCTGGGTTATAGCACCTACAGAAGATGAAAAAGGAATTACAAGAAAATTAATTCCATAGGCGCTCAGCAAAGGTAAGCCTGCAAGATTAAGCAGAGGTATTCTTACAGTTCCACCGCCAATTCCAAACACACCACTCATAAAACCTGAAAAAAGACCTATCAGAATGTATATTATTATTTGGGTTGGCAGTTCCATTTAGTCTATATATTTTCCTGAATTTACTTGTATAAATCTATTCTAGAATGCTTAAATATAACAAATTTAAAATAATTTTACTATAAAATTTTTGGTTCTTTTCATCTAAAAGTTTTAAATATGCCTACCAAAGAAAATAATTTTGATTAACAGATGAGGCCTTTAAAATGAGATCCAAAAAGATTTGATATGCACCTATCCTAATTAATATTATGAAGTCAATCCAAAGGAAGTGTTTAATAAGTTTATTTTTGAAGATAAATCCACAATATCATAATAATATTCAGTTCTAAATGTGTTCAATATCAACAGCCAAAGAAGACATTTATGTTGCCTAGCTATTAAAATGGTCTTTCAAGTTAATTAATTCTTTTAAAAATTGGTTCGAAATTTCGCAACCCGGGGCAGCCAGTCTTCAAGCTTATAATACAACTTAAGGTGAAAAGCAGGGTGAAATTCCTTTTGCCGGATATTTTGTAAGAGATGCTCCACCCCATGAACCTTCCTGATTATATGCATCTACAGTAAATACTAAAATGCCAACACCTTCTATTCCAGGTTCTCCTTCTCTTACGACAGCAATTTTAGACCAGTCAGGTGAAAGGCGATGATATGAGTCATTTGAAATCATACCTGTAAGCCATGTCTGCTCCGAGACGTCAGTGCTTATTGTAAGGATACCCCCGGTTTCCCTAAAGGCTATCTTAGATCCGTCAGGGGAAAAGCATGGAAAATCGACCCTATTACTATCATATGTAAGTCTAGTCTGCTCAGAGCCGTCAGCGTTCATTATGTAGATCTCGAAATATCCTTTTTCCCTATCTCTGCCAGACATAAAGCAAATCTTAGTCCCATCTGGTGAAAAGCTGGGGCTTACATCCGATGCCTGGTTATTTGTAAGTCGCCTCTGTTCCGAGCCATCTATATTCATTGTGTAAATCTCAGAATTTCCATCGCGGCCTGATACAAATGCAATTTTAGGTCCATCAGGGGAAAAGCATGGCAAAGAGTCGTATGCCGGGTTGTCTGTAAGTCTTGTCTGCTCCGAGCCGTCAGCGTTCATTATGTAGATCTCATCATTTCCATCCCTTTTAGACATAAATGCAATTTTAGTTCCATCTGATGAAAAGCAGGGTTCAGAGTCATATGCCGGGTTATTTGTAAGGTTTGTCTGCTCCGAGCCGTCTAAATTCATTATATAGATCTCACAATTCCCATCCCTATAAGATACGAAGGCAATCTTGTTTCTTGCAAAAGCTTTGTTCCATAAAATTTTTACTACATTCATATCAGATTTTATACTACAGGCTGGTCCTATTAAAATTATTGATACAGCTAATATTACTATAAGTATTGTTAATAAAAAATTTTTCATTAATGCCTACTAACTTAAATTAACCCAATTATAACCCAGTTTAACTTAATAAAAATATAAACTCTCTTTAGCTATTGAGCAAATCTTTTATATATATTCGATTTAATAACAGTATAAATTGGGTATCTGCTGTATTTTTATTTTATAGAAAACTGGATATGTTTAAAAGATGATATGCAATTTGGACTTTAAATCAATTAGTGCCTTCATAATTTGGTTCGAAATTTCGCTACTCGGGGCA
>CAZLOE010000015.1:13186-26639 GCA_964561115.1 uncultured Actinomycetota bacterium | reverse complement strand
AGCCTTCAAAATTATAATCAATGTGATATATTAATTTTACTGTGTAAGAAGTAACATAATATTGGAGAATTGAGTATTTTTCATATTTATGAAAAAAGGAGAGGACGGTAATGAAAAAAGCAATTTTGATGAATAAAGATGACAATGTTGCAACTGTTCTTAAAAGTGTAAAAAAAGGAGAAATAATAGCTGTTATTTCTACCGACAATAAGGTGATTAAAAATATAGAAGCTAGAAAAGAAATTGCAACTGGCCATAAAATAGCGGTAAATTCAATTGGTGAGGGAGAAACAGTCGTCAAGTATGGTGAGAGTATCGGAACTGCAACTGACCGGATTGATCAGGGCACACATGTCCATATCCATAATGTTCGCAGCAAAGTGAAATATGGTGATTAAAGGAGGAAAAAATGCATTTTAACGGATATCAAAGAGAAAAGGGTCGAGCCGGTATAAGGAATCATGTTATAGTCTTACCAACTGTTGGTTGTATTAATGAACTGGCATCAGAGATTGCCTCCAAGGTTAAGGGAGCTGTCCCGCTTTTGCATAATCATGCCTGTATTCGACTGGGACCTGACCTTTCAAGAGCCAGAAGGACCTTAATCGGTATCGGGACTAATCCAAATATCCATTCCGTATTACTTGTCGGCCTCGGCTGTGAAAGTATTACAGCAGAGGAACTGGCAGAAGAGATATTACCATATAAACCGGTTAAAGCAGTCACAATTAAAAAGGAAGGAAATTATAATTCCGCTTTGGAAAAAGGAGTGGCTATCTTACGCAAGCTGGTGAGGAGAGCTTCAGAGGTTGAAAGAAAAAAATGCGATATAGCTGATCTGACAATTGGCATAAAATGCGGAGGATCCGGCTCTGTGTCCGCTATTGCCAGCAATCCGGCTACCGGACAGGCAGCGGATCTATTGGTTGAAAAAGGCGGAAGAGTTATCTTTTCGGAAACAGCCGAGTTGATTGGAGCAGAACATGTACTGGCCAGGAGAGCTGTTGATAAAAAAGTCAGGGAGAAATTATTAAACTGTGTCGACCGCATGAAAAGAGAAATAGCTGATTACGGGGTGGATATACTCGGTTCTGAACCGACAAAGGGCAATATAGCCGGAGGATTGACTACTATTGAGGAGAAATCCCTGGGGGCGATCATTAAAGGGGGAAATTCACCACTAGTCGGCGTGCTGGAATATGGAGAAAAGCCTTCATCTCCAGGTCTGTATTTTATGGACGGGACCACCCAGGCCTCACAGCTTTTTCTGGGCATGTTTGCCGCCGGAGCTCAAATACAGGTATTTAGCTTTGGCGGAGGATTGCCGGCTCGTTTCAGGGGTCTGCCATCATATCCATGCGGTATACCAGTTTTTCCGGTGATAAAAGTGCTGGGCAATCCTGAGGATGTAGAAGAGAGAGAGTATTTTGATATATATGCCGGCGACATAATCAGCGGTAAGATTTCCGTAAAAGAAGTAGGGAAATCGATTTTTGATGAATTTATAAGGGTCGCTTCAGGTAAAATGACGATTACGGAAAGCCGCACCGGATATCGGGAGCTTCTGCAGATTTATGCTAATGGTCTTTTAATGTAGGTCTCGAAGATGAATATTTTGTAGAAAAATATAAGAATAGGTGGAAGCAGCTTAGAGAAAATGTACTATTACTAGAGCCGAATGGATTGATATTAAGATAGACTCCCTGTAACCTGCAGACGGTACAGGCAGGATAGTTCCTGGCTTACAGGTTGACTCCATTAAACTTTTTATCTTATAAGCTGGCTAAATGGGTGATATACTTATTGATAATATAGAATATTCAAATTACTGATATTAAAAGGAGATGATTGATATGTATAAATGTCCACATTGCGGTAAGCCTGGAATTCCTGTGTGGCGTAAATTATGTCTGGGGCCACTTGTTCCTACTACCTGTAAACAATGTGGAAGAGAAGTAGGGGTACCGTATTCTTCAGTGTTTATGATACTCCCCTTTATGGCTGCAATGGCCTTGGTAATAATATATGTAGATCCTGTTACTATAAAAGTAGCAGTTTGGGCGGCTTTAACAATTATCATGATTGTTATTTATTTAAAGTTCGCTCCCCTTATTCCTAAATAAGAATAAGTCTAGCTTTAGACTATTATAGAGTGACTATGCTGTTCAGAAAAAAATATACATCATCTACATTTTTTAAATAATATTCTGTCTCAAGTCCTTTTATCCTGTCTGTTCCTACTCTTATATTTATCCCCTGAGTATTTGAATCAAAAAGGTATTTGTCGGTCATATCATCACCAATGCATATATTTATGGAAGGCGCCAGATTTTTGTATTTACTTTTTATTATTTTAATGGAACTTCCTTTATTTATGTTTTTTGGCTTTACTTCAATTACTTTTTTCATATCAAGATAATCCAGTGGCTTATCTGCTATAAAATCGTCTATTATATCCATAAATTCAGGTATTTTAGATAGTTCTTTTTTACCGCATTTTCTGTAGTGCAGTGCCATAGATACTTTTTTATCTTCAAGGAAGATGCAGGGGATATTTATGGCCATATTCATTAATTTTGATTTTAGATCTTTGATCAAAGGGACTGCTTTTTTGGCTTCATCTGATAATTTGATATTACAGCCCCTATATTTGACCTGAGCTCCGTGGATTCCGATCCAGTTTAGTTTACTGGTGTCTATGTCTTTGAAGAATTCAAGCAGGTTATGAACAGTCCGGCCTGAGACAATAGTGACGATCAGGTTGTCATTTAAAGATAGTTTTAAAATGAGGTCTTTTATTCTGTCCGGAGGTACAGCCTGATCAGGGTCATCTTTGAATCCTACCAGAGTCCCGTCATAATCCAGAAAAAGAAATACATATTTGCTTGCTCTTATTTTGTGCAAAACTTCTTTGAGGTTGTGCTTTATATATTTCATACGCCTTGTTGTTCTAACAGGCTTCTCTGCAGTAGTCTAAAACTTTTTTTGCCCAGTTAAATACGTCGTTTGATTTTACAATTTCTCTTAATTTCAACATCATCATTTTTTTTGTATTCCAGTGAAGATTAAGTGCGATATTTATACTGTCTGCTATCTCTTCTATATCATATGGATTTACCATGATTGCATATTTGCCCAGCTCATCAGCAGCTCCTGCAAATTTGCTTAAGATAAGTACTCCATTACCTTCGGTTTTGCAGCTTACGTATTCCTTGGAGATCAGGTTCATACCATCCCTTAGCGGAGTCACCAGGCATATATCTGCAGCTTTGTATAGTTTAATAAGTTTTGGCTGCGGGATGGCCTTATATATATAATGTATAGGCGACCATATTTCATCTGAGAATCTGCCGTTTATTCTGCCTACAAGCTCGTCTATACCTCTTTTTAGAGAAATGTACTCTCTAATCTTGGTTCTGCTTGGGACTGATATCTGAAGAAAAACTAACTTTCTTTTATATCTTGGATATTTTTCAAAAAATCTCTCGATAGAAAGAATTCTTTCTTTTATACCTTTGGTATAATCAAGCCTTTCTACGCTTATTATTAATTTAGTACTGCTGTCAACTTTTTTATTATTTAAAAACCTGTCCGTACTTTTTTTCTCTGCCAGTTTATTAAATCTCTCAAAGTCTATACTTATAGGAATATTCTTTACGCTTGTAGTTCTTTTATAATGAAAAACTACACTTTTTTTAAAATCTACTTTGGCATCAAGCAGTTCTTTACAGCAGGTCAGAAAATTTATTCTATCTCCTCTGGTCTGGAAACCCAGAAGATTGCATCCCAGAAGGCCATTTAATATTTGGCTGCTCCAGGGAAGTACTCTGAATATTTCAAAATTAGGAAATGGGATATGGAGAAAAAACATGACTTTTAGCTCCGGGTTAGCCTGTTTTAACATATCTGGCAGTAAAGCAAGGTGATAATCATGAACCCAGATCAACTCGTTTCTGGTAATTTCTTCCAGTATATTATTGCAGAATTTCCTATTTACGGAAGTATAAGCTTTCCAGTAATCCTGACTAAAATAGCTCTGGAAAATAAATCCATGGAACAGGGGCCATATCGATCTGTTCGAAAATCCGTGATAATAGTCTCTGATCTCTTTTTTGGTCAGATGTACACATTTTACAGAATAGCTTTTACTGCTGCATTCATCAGAAATACAGATCTTTTGTTTGTCAGGGATATTTTCAACAGTCTGGCCGTTCCATCCTATCCATAGACCGCCGTTTTTTAACAAGATCGGGTCTAAAGCAGTGACCAGACCACCAATACTTTTCCTATATTTAATATTTCCATCAGTTACGGATATATCGCAGGGTATTCTGTTGGAGGTTATTATGAGTTTTTCTGTGACTTTTGACATAGTAATCTTTAGTTCTTTTAACAGCTATTAATAATATTATAAATGCTAATATTTATATTACAAATAACGCAATCCCGGAATTATTAAAATTTGAAAATTTTACTTTTAAAATAAATTATTTATGATACTGTATAGGCTTGAATCAAATGTTAATATTCATGAAATGAAAAAAGCCAGGAGAAAATTTAAATTTTATAGTTATACCCTGCTTATAAGTCCCACAGGACAGAAAGCCAGTAATTTAAGGGAATTCCTAAATATATTAGAACAGGCGGAAGACAGGGTTATATTTCATCATCTTTATCAATCCCATATTAGATATGATCAGAAGATAGGGGAATTTCCCAGTGATTATGCAAATTGGGTAGCTTATGAACTTGAAGATATAGCTCTGGCTGAAAAACTTGCCAATTTTAATCCTTATGATTATAAGACTGTTAACGAGGCAAGAAAAGTGTTGATAGAAATAATAGAGGAGTATGTATGGGATCTACCTACAATTCCCTGGGCAAGACCTGGTTCTGAATTTTATTTTTCAAGTGCAACAACTATAGTTCTTCCACTGGGTATAGAAGCAGCAAATCTGAAAGAATTCAGAGATGCGCTTGATAATATTCCGGATAGTTCTCTTTATTTCCACTTTTATGAGTCAAGAAAGATAAAGAAAGAAAAGAAATATGATGATTTCTCTCAATGGATAGAAAATAATTTCAAAAAAAATGAACTGGTAAAGAAGATAAGGGGGATTGATTTTTATTTCTTTAGCGTAGGAGAAACAAGAAAAAAATTAATAAGTATTTTAGATAGCGAGTTAAAAAAGGTTTAAAATGACTACTCTTAAAGATTACGAAAAGATCATCGGTAAAAAGGAGATAAAACAGATTGAGTCACTTGCCAGCCTGAGTAAAGGTAAAAAGGTTATAATGGTAAACTCTACTAAGGATGGTGGGGGAGTATCAGAGATACTGCATAGGCTGGTTCCGCTGATAAATGAGCTCGGGATCTGCTGTGAATGGAAAGTAATAAGCGGCAACAACGGGTTCTTTAATATAACAAAAAATATCCATAATGCACTGCAGGGTAAAAGAATTAAATTTTTAGAGGAAGATTTAAAGAAGTATATTGAAGTAAATAAAAAGAATGCCGAAAGCTTAAAACTGGATGCAGATATTGTAATCATTCATGACCCCCAGCCTCTTCCGCTGATAGAGTTTTATAAAAAAAGTAAAGCCAAATGGGTATGGAGATGCCATGTTGATATATCAAAACCAGAACTTAATTTGTGGAAATTCCTGACAAACTATTTAGTGAAATACGATGCCAGTATATTTTCGATGGCAAAATTTTCTCAAAAACTTCCCCATCCGCAGTATCTGATCGCTCCATCGATAGATCCTTTAAGTGATAAAAACAGGGAACTTAAAAAAAGTATAGTAAATGATGTTTTAAAGAAATTTAATATAAAAAGAGATAGACCAATAATACTCCAGGTTTCAAGATTTGACAGTTTCAAGGATCCTATAGGAGTAATAAAAGCATATAGATTGGTCAAAAAAGAAATAAACTGCAGACTGATCCTTGCAGGTGGACTGGCAGGCGATGACCCTGAGGGAGAAACAGTGCTTGAAGAGGTAAGAAAAGAAGCAGGAGATGATCCGGATATTAATATACTTCTTCTAAAGCCAAAAAGTGATATTGAAATAAATGCTCTGCAGAGGGTTGCAGATGTTGTGATTCAGAAATCATTGAAAGAAGGATTCGGCCTGACGGTTACTGAGGCCATGTGGAAAGCAAAACCTGTAATAGGAGGAGAAGTCGGCGGGATCACCATACAGCTGTATAACCACAGGACCGGTTTTCTGATAAATTCAATCGAAGGAGCAGCATATAGGATAAGGTATCTGCTAAATAGGCCTTCTGTTTCAAGAAAGATAGGAAATAGTGCAAAAGCTTTTGTGTCACATAACTATTTGATTACAAGACATCTCAGGAATTATCTGGCGCTTTTTTATATAATGGAAAATCCCGATAAAGATATCATACATATTAGATAGAATAAAAGATACTTTCGGTTAGATAAACTACATATTTCTGATGATCATAAAAAAACACCACTTGTGGGACCTCACATATCGGCAGGCAGTAGATCTACAGAAAGACCTGGTAAAAAAGTTGATTCTGCGTGATTGTTTCAGCAGAGTCAAAAAAATCGCCGGAGTGGATGCTAAATATGTAAAGCAGTCATATAAACTGGTTGTGACTGCCGCAGTATTGATTTTTTCATATCCGGGACTTGATTTAATAGAAGCAAATACCAGCAGCTTAAATCTAAAATATCCTTATATCCCAGGCCTGCTGGTTTTTAGGGAAGGCCCGGTCATAGAAAAGTGTTTTAAGAATATTAAAAATATTCCGGATCTGGTTTTTTTTGACGGCCACGGCTACAGCCACCCACGAAGAATCGGACTGGCTTCCCATATGGGACTACTTCTGGATCTGCCGTCAATAGGATGCGCTAAGAGCAACCTCTGTGGTGATTATAAGGAACCGCCTAAAGAAGAAGGCAGTTTCAGTTTTATATACCATAATCATGAAATCATTGGAGCTGCGGTCAGGACCAGGAAGAATACGAAACCGGTATTTATATCGCCAGGTCATAAAATAAGTCTTGAGACTGCAGTAAAGTTCGCACTTAAGTTAAGCAGGTTCAGGATTCCCGAACCTACCAGGCTTGCTCATAATTATTTGAATAAAAACTTGACTGGAGTATAGTGTAATATATCATATATTTAGTCTGTCTTTATAATTTCTTTTTTATTGATTTATAAAGTCATCATTAATTTGGGAATATTTAAAAGGAGGTGTCAATTGCCCAAGGAAAGAAAGGATAAAAGTCCGGTAGAGAGCTTCAGCGATATGGTAAAGGAATTCGGTGAGACCATAAGTAAGATTTTTAATGACCCCGAGCTTAAGAAAAAATCAAAGGAATTTGCTAAAAGCGCTGAGGATTCTGCCAAAGCTTTTGGAAAGAGATTCAAAGATGAAGGGGTAAAAGAAAAATTTAGCGATTTTAAAAAAGCTGCACGTGGTTTCGGAAAAAGTATGTCCGATTACTTTAAGAGTGATGAAGATAAAGAAGGATACGAAGAAGATAGCGATTTGGAAAAAAAAATAGACCGAAAAGTGGCAAAGTTCGGAGAGAAAGCTGAAGAAGCAGGGAAGAGATTTGAAAAAAAGATAGATGAGGTCGGAGGCAGGATCGACGGTTATTTCAAGGGCACCAGAAGCGGGAGAATAGTAGGATATAGTTTTGCCATAATGTGGAATGTTATAATTTTTGTATTATTTAATTTTTACAATCAATATATTGCTTATTATTATCATGAAGCTGGTATCTGGTACAGGTATCCTCTCCTGACTGAAGATTTCAGCAGGTGGCTGCCAATTGTCTCTGCGGCATTGGTGGCCTCTATGATTGGAAACATTTTATTTATAGTCTATGATGGATACTACTTCCACCGGATTGTACATATTATTCTTAATCTGTTCGGGCTCTCTGCTGTTATTTCACTGCTCACCATATTCCCATTTGATTTTAATGCTATCCCCGGAAATCTGGCTGGTATCTTTAACCCGATTGTAATCCTGGTTTTAGTATTGATTATTATAGGTTTGGTAGTAGATACAATAGTAAAGGCGGTAAAACTGATGTTTTCTGCGGGGAGGAGCTATTAAGGAAAAGCTCCAGCACGGGTAAGGATGATATTTGGATAAATGGAAAGCAAGACCAAGGTAAGTATTGCAAGGTGCGAAGACTACAATATAAAAGATTTAAAAAGAGCAATCAGTAGTTGTGTAAATCTTTTAGGCGGTTTTAGTAAATTCTTAAATCCTACCAGCAGAATTTTAATAAAGCCAAACTTTCTCATGGCTGCCGAGCCTGAAAAAGCTATTACCACACATCCTTTATTTATAGAAGCTGTGGTTGAATGTATCGCAGATATTACCGGAAACAGTAAAAATATTTTAATAGCTGACAGTTTTGGACCAGCAACTCCTTATAACAGGGCTGGTATGAAAAGAGTCTATAAAGCTACAGGTGTTTTAGATGTAGCAAAAAGAACCGGCTGCAGGCTGAATTATTCGACGGAGTATGACAGCCTGTCCTACAAGAATGGGCGGGTTATAAAAAAAATAGAGATAATAAAGCCGGTGATCGAAGCCGATGTTATAATAAATCTCCCCAAGTTCAAGACACATAACCTTACTGTCATTACCGGGGCGGTAAAGAATATGTATGGTTCTGTTCCGGGTTTTACAAAAATCGGATACCATCTGAGATTTTCTAATATTAAAGACTTCTGCGGTATGCTTCTGGATATTGCAGCTTTTGTTAAACCTGCCTTAAGTATTATGGACGGTGTTGTGGGAATAGAGGGAGAAGGTCCTGGCAGGAGCGGGACTCCCAGAAATGTTGGACTGGTACTGGCAAGTGATGACCCTGTGTCAATGGATATAGTTATGAGCAGGATAATGAATATTGACCGGAGGCTGGTCACGTTTTTGGAAGTTCTGGATAAATGGGAAATAGAATCGTACAGGGAAGAAAATATCAAAATACTGGGAGAAGAATTATCAGATATTATCATAGATGATTTCAAGCTTCCTAAAAGTATCGGCCAGAAAAAATTACTTGAGAATGCTTTCATAAGCACTTATATCATGCCCTTCATAAGAAGCCTTCTGAATCCTTATCCATATATTGACTCCGATAAGTGTGATTTATGTATGGTCTGCAGAGACATCTGTCCTCAAAATGTTATTTCTTATAGAGCCGGCAAAATGAGATTTAATTACAGAAAATGTATAAGGTGTTTCTGCTGCAGTGAGATGTGTCCCGAAGGAGCTATTAATATAAAATATTCTCTTTTGGGGGATCTTATATTTAAAAGGCTGGAACTTGCCGGCAGGTCGGTTAAAAAAAATTAACCAAGGAATTGGTTTATTTTGGCTATAATATTTTCATTATTCAATATTTTGCTGGAATGCAGGGCGTTTAGCCAGTGTATTTTTGGCCTGCCTAGTTCTTTCCATAACTGCTGTGTTGATTTTTTGGGGAAGTAAAAATCAAATTTAGAATTTATCATCAATACCTTTTCAGGGCTTATTTTATGGGCAAAAGCAAGAGGGTCGCAAAGAAAACACATTTTGGATGCTGTCTTTTTTAGGCCGGGAAGACTCTTTAGGTCCATGTTTATTTTTTTATTTTTTAATTTTTTTAACTCGCTTAAGAATTTGGGAAAATTACTATAGGATCTCCTGCATTCTTCTCTTACATTTTTACCTTTATGAGTGCAGTCGCCTTTCAAAATTAATTTTAAAATCCCATTCCAGTGGATCTCTTCCCAGTTGCCCCCGCCGAGTAAAAAGACACCCTTGTTTATACGGGGTTCATTGGCCATTGTGACCAGTGCCGCCATACTTCCAAGGCTGCTTCCGCATATATAGATGTTTTTTGGGGGCAGTATCTCTTGAAGAACATCTATAAGCCTTTTAATATCCACCACACACTGGTGAAAAAATTTCAGAGTATCGACATCATCATAATATATCATCCTCTGTCCGCTTTTTTCGCCATCAGGAGTCCTGTTCAGGTGAAAAGGCATATTTATAAAAGCGCATGACAGGTCTGTGCTTATAATTTTACCGGCAAAGTTATAGTAATTGTCTGTGCTCTTCTTTTTACTTGAAAATCCGTGGATCAGAATAAGTATATTATGGCCTGTTGTTTTTTTTAGTTCCACCTTTTCATTTAAAAACAACCTGACGTATACTTTATCGTTTACTTCTATCCCTGTACAGTATGGTGAATGGTAAGTAAGGCTGTAGTTTTTAACCGGGCTCGTGACCTGCTTTAATTCTTTTAAGACATATTCCGGTTTTTTGTAATTATAGCGGTATAAGTACATAAATTATCTAATAATTTAAAATGTTTGTTTTTTATAGACCAAAATAGACTGCTATTAGTCAACCTTTAAATATTAACAAAAATTTTTTTTATTGAAAATATATTAAAAATAGTTTTTATAATATGTATAATAATACATGTATAGTATAGTCATAATTTAGAGTAGAGGAGGATTTCATGGGTAACAATGATTCTGGAGCCGCAAAAGGCCTGTTTATAGGGTTGACTCTCGGATTTGTAGCTGGTGCGCTTACGGCCTTATTTCTGACCCCTAAGACTGGAGAAGAGTTGAGGACAGATATAAAAAGAATAACTAAAGATGTAGCAAATAAAGTAGAAGAGAAAGCAAAAAGGATCAGGAATATCACCAAAGAAAAGTATAACGAAGTCTTAAATAATGTCATCGAAAGCTACAAAAAGGTCAAAGACCTTACTGATAAGGAAATAGAATTCATAAAGAAAGTAGTGGCCGAGCAAAAAGATATAAGTAAATAAGTTTTTAGTGGACTTAAAATAAAATTTTTAACAGGTTCCGTATTTATGTTTTTTATAACTACGGATCAATTGGGGATCATATCAGAGTATGATGCAGTTTATCTTTCCCGAAGATTATCCATTTGATTTATATTTTAATGGCTTAGTATATAATATGGTTTACGTCTGTATATCAGGTGTAAATTATTATAATCATCAATCTGAAGGGTAATAAGATGGCAGTAGTAAAGGAAACTTATCCAGTCCTGGGAATGACATGTGCTTCATGTGTCAGAAAAATAGAAACAGTACTAAGTAAAACCACTGGAGTTACCAGCGCTGTTGTAAATTTTGCTACAGAAAAGGTGACTATTGAATATGACCGGGACAAAATAGAACTGGATGAATTGCAAAAGATAATCAAAAAAATAGGATATGAGCTAATTGTCTAAAATGAACATATGGCTTATCTCTGCCTATAAAAGGGAGTAATGGATAGAGAAATTAAACTCACCCTGGAGGAGAAAAAGGAACTTGTAGAGAAGAAGAGGCAGAGAAAGCTTTTTCAGAAACTACTGGTAGGAGCTGTTCTTACAGTAATAATAATGCTGTCTTCAATGAATTTGATCCCGGGGCTTTCCGAACTTTCGGATAAAATCAGGTATATAATAATCTTTATTCTGGCCTGTCCGGTACAGATATGGGTAGGTTCTCAATTCTACAGAGGACTGGTCGTGGTTTTTAAATACAGGACTGCGGATATGAATACGCTTGTAGCAGTGGGGACACTGGCTGCTTTTATTTACAGCACCTTTGTTACTTTCTTTATAGATTTTTTAAAAAACTCCGGAATCGAACCTCATATATACTTTGATACAGCAGCAATGATCATTGTCCTGATACTTCTGGGAAGATTTTTTGAAGCAAAGGCAAAAAGCAAGGCTTCGGATGCCATAAAAAAGCTTATAAAACTGCAGGCAAAGACTGCAGCGGTAATAGTAAACGGCAGAGAAAAGGAAATCAGTATAGATGAAGTCAAAACAGGAGATATCATACTGGTAAGGCCCGGGGAGAAAATCCCTGTCGACGGCATTATAATTCAGGGCGGATCTGCTGTAGATGAATCAATGGTAACCGGGGAATCAATACCGGTCGATAAGGAAAAAGGCGATGAGGTCATAGGAGCTACTCTTAATACCTCAGGAGCGTTTAAATTTAAAGCCACCAGGGTAGGAAAAGATACTGTGCTGAGTCAGATAATAAAACTTGTTGAAGAAGCTCAGGGTTCCAAGGCCCCGATCCAGAGACTTGCAGATATTGTGGCCAGTTACTTCGTCCCGTCGGTAATAGCAGCGGCAGTGATCACTTTTATTGTCTGGCTGATATGGGGACCTGAGCCTTCTGTGACTTTTGCCCTGGTCAATTTTATATCGGTTTTAATAATAGCCTGCCCCTGTGCCCTGGGGCTCGCAACACCTACCGCTATAGCTGTGGGGACCGGAAAGGGAGCCGAAAAAGGAATATTGATAAAAGATGCTGCAAGCCTGGAGCTTGCCCATAAATTGAACACAGTGGTATTTGATAAGACCGGCACACTTACCAGGGGAGAGCCCGCAGTAACGGATATTATATTAAAAGAGAACAGCATAATAAGTTCAGAGCAGGAACTGCTTAAGATTGCTGCAAGTTCCGAACTTCATTCCGAACACCCAATAGGAAAGGCAATGGTCAGGAAAGCCGAAGAAAATAGGCTTAAATTAATAGAACCGAAAAACTTTAAGTCTATTGCCGGAAAGGGCATTTATGCTGAGATCGAAAAAAGAAGGATATATAAAGGAAATCAGTCATTGATGATGGAAAATAATGTGTCCCTGGAAGGTCTGGAGGCAAAAGCTAGGAATATTTCCATTGAGGGAAAGACTCCTGTATTTATTGCTGTGGATAACAGGGCTGCAGGAATAATAGCGGTTGCCGACGGCCTGAAAAAGGATTCAAAGAAATATATTGGTAAGCTGAAAGGTCTGGGACTGGAAGTAATAATGATCACAGGGGACAATAAAAATACGGCAGCTGCAGTTGCAAATAAATTAGGTATCCAAAGAGTATTATCCGAAGTACTTCCTGAAAACAAAGCCCGGGAGATAAAAAGGATCCAGTCAGAGGGTAAAGTTGTTGCAATGGTCGGAGACGGTATAAATGATGCTCCTGCCCTGGCTCAGGCTGATATAGGTATGGCCATCGGTACCGGGACAGATGTAGCTATTGAATCAAGTTCAATTACTTTGATAAGCGGTGATATCAGAGGAGTACTGGATTCCATACTGCTTTCCAGAAATACAATGAGGGTTATAAGACAGAATCTTTTCTGGGCGTTTTTTTACAATACCATACTGATTCCAATTGCAGCAGGAGCCCTGTATCCTGCATTCGGGATTTTGATCAATCCCATATATGCAGCAGCAGCGATGGCTTTCAGCAGTATTTCTGTTGTAAGTAATTCACTGAGGCTCAGAATATTATCATTAAGCAGATGATCGGATATAGACTTGAAAATAAGGATGTAAGACTTTTAAACGGATCTTACCTCAGCTGGGAAAAGAAGATTTAGCATCAGAGATTCTTAGGTCTATAGGCATCTG
>CAZLOE010000015.1:0-13086 GCA_964561115.1 uncultured Actinomycetota bacterium | reverse complement strand
CTCAGCTGGGAAAAGAAGATTTAGCATCAGAGATTCTTAGGTCTATAGGCATCTGATTTTACAAACTGCATGATTATAAACCCGCCTATGAGGAAAAAAAGTGTACTGAGCAGTGCTAACTTCTGGCTTTTTGTGAAATAGGAAATTACCCCAAAAGCAATAGGCCCTATTATTGCGGACATCTTGCCGCTCATGGCATAAAAACCAAAAAATTCAGCCTCACTGTCCATAGGTATAAGAAAAGTCATAAGGCTCCTGCTTGCTATTAGGGTCGAACCCGTGCATATAGCAGCTAATATGTAACCTGTGTAGAATACTGCTTTTATGTCAAAAAATGTCACCATCAGTATTATTAAGATCCATAAGATCAAAGTTATGGTAATGGTCTTTTTTGGTCCTATTTTGTCTGTCAGCCAGCCGAAGAAGATAGAACTTATAATTGCAGGTATATTTCCCAGTATAAAAAGGGTGGTTATTTCAAGCAACCCAAGATTTAAAGTGTTCTTAGCATATATGGCTACATAAAAAGCCAGTATAGAGAAAGCATTGCTGAAAAGAAAATATGCAATTAAGAATTTCATAAGGTTTTTGTGTTTTTTTATATTTTTAAGAGTACGTGCTAATTTTTTAAATCCATATGAGATATAAGATGTTTTTATGCTTACGATTTTTACTGCAGGAGAGTCCTTAAGTAATATAAAGGATGGAATCGAAAAAACCAGGAAGAACAGGCAGGTTACAATAATGGTGATTCTAATATTTAGAAGATTTGATGGTTCTAATCCTCCTCTTACTAAGGGGTAGATAAGGATTAAAATCAAAAGTCCTCCCAGATATCCTACTGAAAAGCCGAAGCCGGAGATCATACCCGTGTTCTCTTTAGAAGATAGCTGGGGCAGAAATGAATTATAGAACATCATTGAAGTCTGATAAAGTACATTGGCTATTATAAACAGGATCACGGCCTGCGCGACCATACCGCTTTTTAGAAAAAAAAGCAGTGAACTAAAAAAGATACAGGCCAGAGTAAGAGCAATTAAAAATTTGTTTTTAGATCTTGAAGTGTCTGCTATTGTTCCAAATACCGGTGCCATAAAGGATGTGATTATCATAGAAACACCGCCGGCGATCCCCCACATAAGATCTCCGAAATTCTGGGGATATACCCCGGGGGTCACTATTACACTGGTAAAGTATACCGGGAAAATTATAGTGATTATGATGACTGCAAATGAAGTGTTGGCAAGATCATAAAGAGCCCATGATATAACGGGAACTTTAAAAAGTACTCTAAGATTTTCTTTAAAAGTCTTTCTTTGCATGTTTTTTTGTTTTCACAAAGTACTTAAGCTTATTATCTTAAAATAGTAATAATTTTACTATAAAAATTGATAATTTTATAAATCAAAGACAAAAAACTTTTAACTTGATGATTTTTTTTGATGAACGGGGACTTAAAAAGGATTGTTTAAATGGTTGCAAATAAGTTAGCTGGGTAATATCATTATATTTAACAGCAATTTAGGAATTTAAGGAACTTAATTGAAGGTCTCAAATCTAACCTGGAAGATCGGCGGGGAAGCTGGTTATGGGATAATGTCCACCGGGGTTATTTTTTCAAGGATTTTTACCAAGAAAGGATATTTTGTCATTGACAGTAACGAATATCCTTCCCTTATTAGAGGCGGACATAATACTTATACCGTTCGCGTAAGTTCAAATCAGATTTTTTCAATTGATAAGGACATAAATATTTTAGTCGCGCTAAATCAAGAGACTTTGACTCTTCATCAGGAAGAGGCGACCTACGGCGGGTATATTATTTATGATGAAGATGTCTGCGATATTAAAGATATAAAGAGGGCCAGGAAAGACATCAATTATATAATGGTGCCCTTCTCTAAGATAATTTCGGAACTGGGAGCTCCAAAAGTGATGATAAATAATATTTCACTCGGTGCTTCGGTTGCCCTGTTAAATTATGATATGGAAATACTGAAAAATGTGATTAAGGATAACTTTAGCAGGAAAGGCACTGAGATCGTTGATTTAAATATAAGATCATCGGAACTGGGATATAAATATGTTAAACAAAAAATAAAAACAGCATCTTATGAGCTGGAAATAGTAAATCCGGTGGGCAAAATGCTTCTTACCGGCAATGACGCTGTCTTTTTAGGAGCAGTAAGAGCAGGGTGTAAATTTTATGCGGCCTATCCTATGACTCCTTCTTCTTCCATACTTCATTCATTTGCATCAGCAGAGGGAGATTATAATATTGTCACCAAGCATGCTGAAGATGAAATAGCAGTAATAAACATGGCAATTGGAGCTTCTTTTGCAGGTGCAAGATCGATGGTGGCAACATCGGGAGGCGGTTTTTCTCTTATGAATGAAGGGTTAAGCAGTGCCGCAATGACCGAGACCCCTATAGTCGTTGTATTATGTCAGAGGCCTGCTCCTGCCACCGGTCTGCCTACATGGACCGAGCAGGGGGATATGTTGTTTGCAGTCCATGCATCTCATGGTGAATTTTTAAGGGTTGTGATAGCTCCCGGCGACCCTGAGGAGTGCTTTTATCTTACAGGAAAAGCATTTAATCTTGCAGATAAATACCAGATTCCGGTTATTATAATGCTGGACAAGTATTTATCTGAGAGCCATTTTTCATATGAAAAGTTTGATTTTAAGAAAATAGCTGTGGATAGAGGGAAGCTTTTGACCGCAGTCAAAAATAAATCCGGAGAGTATAAGAGGTATTCCGATACCGAAGATGGCATCTCTCCGAGAGTGATAGTAGGGATAGAAAACGGGATTCATATAGCCAACAGCGATGAGCATAATGAAAAAGGGTATTCAGAAGAAGACGCCTATAATAGAAAGATTATGGTAGATAAAAGGTTTAGAAAAATAAAGAAGCTGATCGAAGAAATACCTCCTCCAAAAATCTATGGTCCTGCAGATGCAGAAATCACTATCTGGAGCTGGGGTTCCTGTAAAGGGCCCATCCTTGAGGCAATGAGTATATTGAATCAGAAGGAGAAGAAAGTGAATCTAGTCCATTTTACTTTTTTATACCCTTTTGATTATGAGTCGATTGCAGGAGTCATTGAAGAGAGTAATAAAAATGTAGTAGTGGAAAATAATAAAACATCACAGCTGTCAAAACTAATAATGATGAATACCGGTCATAAAATAAAAAACAAAATATTAAAGTACAGCGGAAGGCAGTTTCTGTCCGGAGAAATAATAAGCGGCATTGAAAAAATAGAGTAGATATATGATTTTCAATATAAACTCAAAATGTAAATTAAAATATGGCTTCAAAGAAAAATAAAAATAGATCTTCAAAAGAAGATTATAATTTGAAGCCCGGCGATTTCAATACTGAAAGAAGACCTACATGGTGTCTTGGGTGCGGGAATTACGGAATCTGGAATTCACTAAAGAAGACGTTTGTGGAGCTTGGTCTGATGCCCCATGAGATCTTGATAGTCTACGGTATCGGATGTTCGGGTAATGGTGCCAATTTTATAAAAACATATGCATTTCATGCTTTGCATGGTAGAGCACTTCCGGTAGCTACAGGAGCAAAACTGGCAAATCATAAGCTGAATGTAATAATAATGGGAGGAGACGGAGACGGAGTCGGTATTGGAGGAAATCACTTTATACATACCTGCAGGAGAAATATCAATATGACTTATCTGATGCATAATAATAAAGTTTACGGTCTTACTACTGGCCAGACTTCTCCTACGAGCGACAGGGGTTTTAAAACCAAATCAACACCGGGCGGGGTGCTGGAAAAACCAGTTGACCCGGTCTTACTGGCTCTGGTTTCAGGAGCCACTTATGTAGCAAGAGGTTTTGCGGGTACTACCGGACATCTGATGGAAATAATCAAAAAAGCTATAAAACATGAAGGATTTTCTTTTATAGATATACTACAGCCGTGTGTTACATTTAATAAGCAAAATACTTATGATTTCTATAGGGAGAAAATATACAATGTAGATGAACTGAAGGATTATAACAGGAGCAATCTGAGTGAAGCAATAAATATGGAACTGAAAGAGGAAGATAAGATACCTGTAGGGATTATTTATCAGGTTAAGGAGCCGACATATGAAGACGGTCTGAAACAAATAGAGAGGAAACCGCTGGTAGATCATATAATAACAGATGTAGATATTAACAAGCTTCTGAATAATTATTATTAACAAATCATTATCTTTTAGTAAAATAAGAACTTATCAATGAATGACAATCCCGGAAACAAGCTAAAAGAATTCAAAATATTAGCCATATACGGCAGTCCCAGAAAAAAAGGCAATACAAGTATACTGCTGGATAGGTTTATAGAAGGTGCGGCGGAACCCTGCAGCAAAACTGGAGCAGATGTAATAATCAAAAAAATAGCAGTCAGTGATTTGAATATATCCCCGTGCAGGGGCTGCCATAATTGTTCCAGGACCGGGGAGTGTATTGTAGATGATGATATGCAGCAGATTTATAAGGAACTAGCGGAAGCAGATTTTTTTGCTGTAGCGTCTCCTGTTTTTTTTACCACGGTGTCAGGTTACCTAAAAGCTTTAATTGACAGGTGTCAGAGATTCTGGTCTTTAAAATACGAGCACAAGAAAAAAATAATCACCAAAAAGAGAAAAGGCATTTTTATAAGCACTGCCGGCTCGGCTTTAAAGGATATATTTGAATGTCCTAGAAAAGTAATACGTTCTTTTTTCGATGTGCTGTACGTTGATTATTTATGTGATTTTGTATTTAATAATGTGGACAAGCAGGGTGACATATTGAAAGATGATGGAGCGGTGGAAACATTATACAAGTTTGGAAAGGATAAAAGTTATATGAACCGGAAGGGGAAGCAGCTTAAATGAAAAAATGTTTATTAATTGCCATAATTATTTTAATGATTATTAGTCTTACTATATTTATGGGATGCGGGTTATTATCAGGTGGAAGCCCAAAAAGCGGCAGCAGCAGTATTGACTTTACGCTTAAGGATCTGAGCGGCAGTGAGGTATCGCTGTCGGACTATAAAGGCAAGATTGTGATACTTAATTTCTGGGCTACGTGGTGTCCTCCCTGCAGGCAAGAGATTCCTGATTTTATTGATGTATTTGATAAATATAAGAATGAAGATATCCAATTCCTGGGAATATCAAATGAAGATACACATACTTTAAGAAATTTTGTTCTGCAATACGATATAAACTATACTATTTTAGTTGATGATGCAGGTGTTATGGGTAAATATGATATTACTGCTATTCCCACTACTTATATGATCGATAGGGAAGGTCAGATTATTTATAAAAATGTCGGTATGATGTCAAGAGCGCAATTAGTAAATATTATAGAAGATGTATTGTAAATGTTAGAGATTGGTTTACTATCTGCTTTTATAGCAGGGCTGCTGGCATTTATCTCTCCCTGCATTTTGCCTCTTGTTCCGGTTTATATAAGCCTTATGTCAAATAGGGCGATCTACAGAAGTGATGATATAAAAATTTCTGAAAGACTTTACTTGTTTTTAAACAGCATACTCTTCGTGCTGGGATTTTCCATAGTTTTTATAATACTGGGTTCCACTGCTACTATAATAGGACAGGCGCTGCAGAATTATTCCAGTATTATTATAAGAATCGGCGGGGTCATTCTGATAATCTTCGGACTTCAGTATACGGGCCTTTTTAAGATCCGTTTTTTAAATATTGAAAAAAGATTCAGTGCCCCTTCTTCCTTAAAGACCGGCTATCTGGGCTCTTTTATTATAGGAGTGATTTTTTCATTTGGATGGGTCCCATGTGTGGGCATGATCCTGTCGGGAATTTTACTTATGGCCAGTCAGCTTGATACCCTGCTTCAGGGTATCATACTTCTTGCAGTCTTTTCACTCGGGCTTGGACTACCATTCATATTTGCCAGCATATTTATAAGTTTCTTTTCCAAATTTTTGAAAAAAATAAACCGGCATCTTAATATAATATCTATAATCTCAGGCATATTTCTGGTGGCTTTAGGAATAATCTTTGTTACGGATTCTATGAGTACGGTCATAGGTTTTTTATCCAGATATCTGCCCTTTTTAAATAAACTTAATTTTTAAATAAATATTTGTTTTGATTTATGTTAAAATCTAAGATATTTATAATTTTATCTATAAAGACAGTACTAATTTGATTTAAAGGAGGATGTCTTGTCTATAGATCCGGTTGCTTTTAGTATATTTGGTTTGGAGATCAGATGGTACGGTATAATAACAGCTTTAGGTCTTGTAATAGGTTTTACTGTAGCTTATTTTATAGCCAGGTATAGAAACCAGAGGCAGGAAGAGGTATTAAACTTCGCGCTTATAGCAGTAGTATTTTCGGTTCTTGGTGCCAGGCTGGTTCATATTGCAGCAAATTTGTCTTTTTATTTTGAAAATCCGATTTATATTTTTGCATTCAGAAGAGGCGGACTTGCTATTCAGGGAGCTATACTAGGAGGGATCATAGCTCTTATTATATTCTGCAGGGTAAGAAGACTTAATTTCTGGTTATGGGCTGATATTTATGTACCCGGTTTGGTACTGGGGCAGGCAATAGGAAGGTGGGGTAACTTTATAAATCAGGAAGCTTTTGGAAGACCCACCAGTCTTCCCTGGGCGATTTATATAGAACATGCTAACAGGCCTTATGATTATGCCAGTTATGAATATTTTCATCCCACATTTTTATATGAGTCAATAGGCAATTTTTTATTGTTTGGTCTTCTTGTATTAATGCACAGGTACTATAAAAATAGACCGGGTAGAATACCTTATGGATTAATACTGGCGATGTATCTGGGAATATATTCGATTTACAGGACATTTATAGAATATTACCGCATTGACAGCACTTATTGGGGGCCGGTCAAGGTGGTGTATATAATAAATCTGGTCACTATAATAGCTGCGATTATAATAGCAAATTATGTAATAAAAAAGTTCAGAGAAAATAAGCAGCTGGAAGAAAACTCTGATAAATAAAAAAGACTTTTTTCTTATCTCATGCTGTATATGCAACCGCAGTAATTCTGCCTGTAAAGCTGCAATTTTTTACTCATCTCCATAGTCTTCTTAAAACCATCATTTTTCTTAAAATTGGACTGGTAGAAATCGATTCCCAGGGAAGCTGCGACTTCTGATCCTATAGAGTTAATAATATGGTGATTTTTATGAGGGCTTACGGTAAGAGTTGTTCCAAATAAACCAGTTCCCAGTTTTTTTGCCAGTTCAGCTGTTTTATTTAAACGTATTCTGAAACATAGATCACATCTTTTACCACCTTCCGGTTCATCTTTAAGTCCTTTAGTCAATCTGAACCATTTTCTTATCTCATATCTTCCGGTTATAAGAGGGATGAAATATTTTTTGGAGATCGTCCTTACATCATCAAGTCTGCGGATATATTCTTTTTTTGGGTATATATTAGGATTATAATAGAAAAAAGTAATATCAAAGTCTTTTTTTAGCTTAAAATAAGGGTAAAGTGCACAGGTACCGCAGCAGACATGAAGAAGGATTGCCGGTTTTGAATTTGAATATTTTTGCATTTTTTCTATAATGTTAGTTTTATTTTGCTAATTTTATTTTCTTTAGGTATATTAATAAAAACATTTAAAAGTATCAAAGGTCTTTTTATATGAATTATAATTTTTTAAAAATAGAAAAGCCTGAAAAATATGAAGAAATAGATACTCTGATAAGTCCTATGTTAAAGATACCCGATTCCGTAGATAAAACGGTCAGTAAAATAATAAATAAAGTAAGATCAGGGGGAGACAGGGCCGTAATAGACCTATGCAGGCAATTTGACCGCTTTAAAGATGAAAGCATTGAAGATGTTAAAGTAAAAGATGGTGAGATAAAGTCTGCCTTTAAAGATGTTAAAAGCAGTTCTCCCGGTCTGGTCGAGGCACTGAAAGTAAGTTGTAAAAATATAACTAAGTATCATACTGCCCAGTTTAAAAGAGAAGCAGGTTCCTGGACCATAAGATCTGAAAAGGGCAAGGAAATGGGACAGATTTTGCGTCCTCTGGAAAGAGTGGGTATATATATACCCGGAGGTAGATACATATATCCTTCTTCCGTGCTTATGACTGTGATACCAGCTTTGATAGCAGGTGTAGGGGAAATCGTCCTATGTACGCCACCTCAGTCTGACGGAAATCTGAATCAGGTTTTACTGTATCTGTGCGGAAAATTAAAAGTCAGAGAGGTTTATAAAATAGGAGGGGCACAGGCAGTAGCAGTTCTGGCTTACGGCACAGAAAGTATTAGAAAAGTGGATAAGATCGTAGGTCCGGGGAATATTTATGTGACTGTGGCTAAAAAGAAGGTGTTTGGAGATGTTGGAATCGATAGTCTTGCAGGTCCAAGTGATATCACCATTCTGGCGGACGATTCTGCCAGTCCCGAATTTATTGCTGCCGATCTTATCGCTCAGGCCGAGCATGACCCGGATTCCAGGAGCATATTATTATCAACCAGTTTAAATTTGGCAAAAAGAGCTGTCGAAGAGATATACAGGCGACTTGAAATACTTAAAAGTGAATATGGAAGTAAGCTGAACCTGAAAGTGATTTTAAGTTCGGTTAAAAACAACTGCAGGATCATTTTCAATAAGAACCAAGATTGGCTCATCGGAGTGTGTAATATGATAGCTCCGGAACACCTGGAAATAATGACAGGGGATGCCAAAAAAGTTTTAAAGAAGATAAAGAATGCGGGAGCAATATTTATAGGCCGGTACTGCCCGGTGGCAGTTGGTGACTATATAGGAGGTACCAATCATGTCATTCCCACGGGGGGAAATGCAAGATTTGCATCCCCATTAGGGGTATATGATTTTTTAAAAAGGAGCAGTACTGCATTTTATGATAAAGATGCGTTAAAGAAAGAAAAAGAATTTATTGAGACTATATCCGGATTTGAAAAATTATTTGCTCACGGAGATTCTATAAAGGTCAGATTTAAAAAAAGATAAGGTGAAAAGATGGGTATAAAGATTAAAGAATGGCTTTCACAGATACCAGAATACATTCCGGGCAGGACCATAGAGGAAATAAAAAAGGAATATAATTTAAAGAACGTTTATAAGTTAGCCTCTAATGAAAATCTGTATGGTCCCGATCCCAGAGTTTTAAAGGAGATCTGCAGCAGCCTGGGAGATATTAAGTTTTATCCCGACAGCGCATGCAGGCAGGTGAAGCAGAAACTTGGCGAGAAGTATGGGATAAGCACTGATTCCATAGTCATGGGTAATGGCACGGATCAGATCATAGAGATGATATGTGACGGTTTTATAGGACCTGAAGAAAATGCTGTAATTGCAGATCCTACTTTTCTGATTTATGAAAAATCTGCTTTAAAGAGCGGCGGATCAGCCATAAAGGTACCTTTAAAAGAATTCAGGCAGGACGTGAAAAGGATGGTAAAATCGGTAAACGAAGGGACAAGAATATTATTTTTGACCAATCCTCATAATCCGACAGGTTCCAATATCGGCCGGGAAGAGTTTGAATATGTTATTAAAAATACCAGTGGAGGTGTACTTGTGGTAGTAGATGAAGCTTACAGTGAATATGTACTTGAAAGTGAGAAAGTTGATACACTAAGATATTTAAATAGATATAAAAACCTCGTTGTTTTAAGGACATTTTCAAAAATATACGGGCTTGCCGGGTTGAGAATAGGATATGGTATATCTGATAGCTCGATTATTTCCGTACTGAATAAAATAAGACTTCCTTTTAATATAAATTCACTGGCTCAGAAAGCTGCTGTTACAGCACTGGAAAATGAATCATATATAAAAAAAGTCGTTGAAAAGATATATAAAGAGAAAAACAGGTTTTATAAAATTCTTTTAAGAAATAAAATTGGTTTTATTAAATCATATGCGAACTTTATATTGATTGATGCAGGTAAAAATTGCGATACGGTAGTGGAGGAGCTGCTAAAAAGAGGATTTATAGTAAGGCCGGGGAAGAATTTGGGTTTACCTGGTCATATAAGAGTTACTGTAGGTCAGCCTGAGATTAATATAAAGTTTTTAAATGCTTTTATTAAAATCTTAGATGCGTCTGGGTATAGAAAATAATTTCTTTTTATTTTATAATTTATTATTTAATAGTCTATTATTATTTAATATACGGGAGAAGAATAAATGGCAAAAGTTGTTCTTAAAAATTTGACTAAAAAGTTTGAGGATGTAGTCGCTATAAACAATTTAAACGATACAATAGAAGATAAGGAATTTGCAGTATTGGTAGGACCTTCCGGCTGTGGAAAGACTACGACTCTTCGTATGATAGCAGGTCTGGAAGAAGTAACTAAAGGTGAAATATATATTGGTGACAAATTAGTTAACGGAGTCGCCCCCAAGGACAGAGACATAGCTATGGTTTTTCAAAATTATGCTCTTTATCCTCATTTCAATGTATATGATAATATGGCCTTTGGGCTTAAACTGCGAAAGACGCCCAAAAATGAAATCAAAGAAAGAGTCATGCAGGCAGCAAAAATATTAGAGATAGAGGACTTACTTAAAAGAAGACCCAAGCAGCTTTCCGGAGGACAGAGACAGAGAGTCGCTTTAGGAAGAGCTATTGTAAGAGATCCAAAAGTATTTTTAATGGATGAACCACTGTCCAACCTGGATGCAAAACTCAGAGTTCAGATGAGAACTGAGATTGCAAAACTGCATAAGAGACTTAATGCCACTATAATATATGTGACCCATGATCAGACTGAAGCTATGACTATGGCAGATAAAATAATACTTCTAAAGGATGGAATAGTACAGCAAACTGGCAAGCCTCAGGAGATTTATGATAATCCTGATAATATGTTTGTAGCTGGTTTTATTGGGAGTCCTGCAATGAATTTTATAGATGTCACCGTAACTAAAAAATTGACTTTTAAAAGTAATGTATTTGACCTTGATTCGACTGACAAGATTAAAAAAATAATAAATAAAAATAATCTTGTTGGAAAAGAAATAGTACTGGGAATCAGACCCGAAGATCTGGAAGATAGTAGTTTTGTACAAAATATCCACAAAGGCAATACCATTAAAGCAAACATCGAGGTCAGGGAGCCAATGGGTGCAGAAATCTATTTATATCTTGATATAGAAGGGGTACTTATAACAGCAAGAGTCGATCCT
Source organism: uncultured Actinomycetota bacterium (assembly GCA_964561115.1). GTDB lineage: Bacteria > Actinomycetota > Humimicrobiia > Humimicrobiales > Humimicrobiaceae > CAZBSE01. Next base: position 1,864 of record CAZLOE010000015.1, on the reverse strand, counting down.
AAATCTGAATATAAGAGCGGTGAAACAGCGACACTGCATGTAGATATTGAAAAATTATATTTATTTAATAAGGAGACAGAAGAAGTTTATAAGTAAGTAACTATTAAACTCTTTGCAAAACAAAGGTTTTATTGTTTGCCTAAAAAGAACTTAAATCAGATATCCCTCCGATTTGAAATAGAAATATTCGTCAATAGAATTTTTATATATAGAGTAATATCTGTCATAAAAAAAGCTACCATTTACTTACATCAGGTTTTATATATAAAAGTGGACCCAAAGCATAAGTGAATATAAAGGTATAGAATGACTAAAGATTTTAAAAAAGACTTTATTTTCGGTACTGCAACATCATCCTATCAGATTGAGGGTGCTATAGCTGAAGACGGCAGGTCTCCTTCTATATGGGATATTTTTTCAAAAACTCCCGGGAAAACATATAGAGGAAATACTGGTGATGTAGCATGTGGTCATTACCACAGGTATAAGGAAGATATAGAATTAATGGAAAAAATAGGAACTGGGGCATATAGATTTTCGGTTTCATGGTCTAGGATTTTCCCTGAAAAAGGTAGATACAATCCTAAGGGAATGGATTTTTATAAGAGACTGATAGATGAGTTGAATAAAAGGAATATAAAACCGGTCATTACCATTTATCACTGGGATCTGCCGTTATGGGCTTATAATATGGGTGGGTGGTTAAATAGAGATTCAGTTAAATGGTTTGAAGAATATTCGTCCAGGTTATTTAAAGAGCTTAATGAATCTGTAAGACTATGGATAACTCATAATGAACCACTTTGCGCTTCTTTTTTTGGTTATCACGAAGGTATTCATGCACCAGGCCATAAGGATTTAAAGGAAGCTGTTACAACCGCACATCATATTTTAATGTCCCACGGTTCTGCTGTAAGGAATTTTAGAAAATTGAGATTTAAGAACAGCGAAATCGGAATAGCACTTAATCTGATCCCCTCGTATCCTGTATCTGGCTCCGAAGAAGATAAAAAGGCATCTTCAGTATTTGATGGTCAGTATAATAGATGGTTTCTTAGACCGCTTTTTAAGGCTGATTATCCTGAAGATATGAAAGAGGTATTTAAGAAACTAATAGGCGATTTTGATTTTATGAAAGACGGAGATATGGAGAAAATATCAGTTAAAAATGATTTTCTGGGAGTAAATTATTATTCACGTGAATTGATAAAATATTCTCCTGATTCAGAACTAGAATATAAAAAAACCCATGGGAATTTTGAGAGGACAGAAATGGACTGGGAGATAGTGCCGGAGGCTCTATATAAACTTATATTAAGGTTGAGGGAGGAATATACCAGTATACCCATTTATATCACTGAAAATGGTGCTGCGTTTAAAGATAAGGTGTCTAAGGATGGGAAAGTACATGATGGTAAACGTATAGATTATCTCAGAAATCATTTGAAAAAGATTGCGGTTCTTAACCAGAAGGGAGCGGATATAAAAGGATATTTCCTATGGTCACTGATGGATAATTTTGAGTGGGGACACGGCTATTCTAAGAGATTTGGGATTATTTATTTGGATTATAAAACCCAGGAGAGGATATTAAAGGACAGCGCACTCTGGTATAGAGACCTAATAAAGACCAGGATTATAAAATAATTTAGAGTTAGATTATGACAGAAAAAGAAAAAATGCTGTCAGGAAAATTGTACCTGGCAACTGATGAAGAGCTTACAAAAGAAAGGGATTATGCAAAAAAATTGTGTTATAAATTTAATATGACAGATCCCTCCGATTATAACAGGAAAAAAGAAATCTTAAAGAAATTGTTTAGAACAGATGAAGATTGTACAATAGAACCAAATTTCTACTGTGA
>CAZLOE010000014.1:0-27136 GCA_964561115.1 uncultured Actinomycetota bacterium | reverse complement strand
GAAGAAAAGAAGTCCGAGGGTAAAAAAACTGAAGCTAAAAAGGCTGAAGAGAAGAAGCCCGCGGTAAAAAAACCAAAGGCGAAGAAGTCCGGAGAGAAAAAGACTAAAAGCACTTCTAAAGATACTAAAAGAAATAAAGCATAGGTTTAGAAATAACAGGGAGGAATAATGGAGATAAATGCTGATTTAGTAAAAAAGTTACGTAAGAAAAGCAGCGCCGGTATGATGGACTGCAAGAAAGCTCTGGTTGAAAGTAAAGGGGATATGGCAAGAGCGGAGGAAATCTTAAAAGAAAAAGGGCTAGTACAGGCTTCAAAAAAAGCTTCAAGGGCTGCAAAAGAAGGTATAATCCACAGTTATATACATCCAGGATCTAAAGTGGGAGTGCTGCTGGAGGTCAATTGTGAAACTGATTTTGTGGCCAGAAATGAGATGTTTAAAAATCTGGTCCATGATATTGCACTTCATATTGCGGCATTGGCTCCATTATATATTTCAAAGGAGGATGTTCCCAAAGATGTTCTGGATAAAGAGAGAGAATTATACAAAAAGCAGGCTTTAAATGAAGGCAAACACGAAAATATTGTAGAAAAGATCGCGGAGGGCAAATTAAAAAAATATTATGAGGAAAATTGCCTGCTGGAGCAACTGTTTGTAAAAGATAGTGATAAAAATATAGGAGACCTCGTGAAAGAGAATATAGCAAAGATCGGTGAGAATATAGTGATCAAAAGGTTTGTAAGATATGTTGTAGGACAAAAAGATGTGGGGCAGGAAGAGTAGCATTTATATGTCTGTTTGAAATATAATAAATAAAATAAATGGAAGAATTAAAATATAACAGAGTGTTATTAAAAATAAGCGGCGAAGCGCTGCTCGGTGATTTGGACTATGGTATAGACCCGGGAGTCATAAATAATATATCAAGCCAGATCAAAGAAGTGACGAAACTTGGTGTTGAAGTCGCGATAGTTGTAGGCGGTGGAAATTTTTGGAGGGGTGTTACTGCCAGTGCAAACGGTATGGACAGGACTACTGCAGATTATATTGGGATGCTGGCTACAGTAATGAATGCACTAGGCCTGCAGAATGCACTGGAAAGAATGGGTATAATAACCAGGGTTCAAACTGCCATATCTATGAAAGAGATTGCTGAGCCATTTATAAGAAGAAGGGCAGTCAGGCACCTGGAAAAGAAAAGAGTAGTAATATTTGCCGGTGGGACCGGTAATCCTTATTTTACTACTGATACAGCTGCTGCTTTGAGAGCACTTGAGATAGAAGCTGAGATAATATTTAAAGCTACAAAAGTCGACGGTGTATATGATAAGGATCCTTTAAAGTTCAAGGATGCAAAAAAATTTACCAGGCTGACTTTCCTGGATGTTTTAAAAAAGAACCTGAGGGTTCTTGATTCTACGGCAACGTCTCTGTGTATGGAAAATAATTTACCTATAGTGGTCTTTGATATTACCAAGCCCGGTAATATAAAGGGAGTTATAATTGGTAAAAAAATTGGAACTTTAGTCACAAAGGAGTGAAAGATGAAAGACAAATTAATGGTTGAGACCAAAAAAAGGATGAATCAATCTCTTGAAAGTACTCAACACGAATTTAATACCATTAGGACCGGAAGGGCATCGGCAACTCTACTGGATAATATTTATATTGATTATTACGGCAGCAAAACCTTACTAAAATATATGTCTAACATAAGCATACCTGAACCGAGGGTTATACTTATCTCTCCTTACGACCCGAAGTTCTTAAAAGAAATAGAAACGCAGATAATCAAATCTGACCTGGGAATAAATCCTTCCAATGATGGAAAAGTCATCCGGTTGAATATACCGGCTTTAAATGAGGAAAGAAGAATAGAACTGGTAAAATTGGTCAAAAAGATTGCAGAAGACGGAAGAGTAGCCATTAGAAATATCAGAAGAGAAATAAATGATGAATTTAAAAAACTGGAAAGTGACAGCGTGATAACTGAAGACGATCTTATAAAGTCTCAAAAGGAAGTCCAGGAATTAACCGATGAATTTATAGAGAAAATCAATAGTTCTCTTGATCAGAAAGAAAAAGAGATTATGGAAGTGTAGGTAAGAAGTATTGGGTTTATTTTCTTCTTTTTTTTCTCCAGTAAGAGTTCCAAATATTAAAGAGTTAAAAAAAAACAGCCTACCCGAGCATATAGCAATTATAATGGATGGAAACGGCAGGTGGGCAGCCAGGAAAAAACTGCCGCGATCTGCAGGTCATAATGCGGGAGTAGAGGCTCTGAGAGAGGTTGTAAATACATGCCTGGAACTGGGTGTAAAGTTCTTAACAGTCTATTCATTTTCAAGTGAAAACTGGCAGAGGCCGCAGGATGAAGTCAATTTTCTATTAAACCTGTTTTTGGAATCATTAAAAAATGAACTCGAGGAGCTGCATAAAAGAGGTGTAAGAGTATCATTGATCGGAGAGAGAAAGACAATCCCTCCAAAAGTGCTTGAAGCTTTTAAAAATGCAGAAAAGAAAACCAGTAAGAATAAAAAGCTTTTTTTTAATATTGCTTTTAATTACGGCTCAAGAAAGGAAATAATAAGTGCGGTTAAAAATGTGTGCAGAGCAGCTAAAAAAAATGATATAGACATCGAGAAGCTGGATGAAAAGATTTTTTCGGAATATCTGCTTACACAGGGTTGTCCTGACCCTGATCTATTGATAAGGACCAGCGGCGAGTACAGAGTAAGCAATTTTCTACTGTGGCAGATAGCATATACTGAATTTTATTTTACAAAGACACTCTGGCCGGATTTCAAGGAAAAAGAGCTTTTAAAAGCAGTTTATTATTACCAGAAAAGAAACAGGAGATTTGGCAGGTTGTGATTTCTTATGCAAGTAATGATCACTATTTTTCAATATATCCTTGCGATAATAGGATTGTCATTGATTATAGTAGTTCATGAGTTCGGGCACTTCTTAGCAGCAAAAGCAAGCGGGATATATGTTGAAGAGTTTTTTATCGGTATTGGACCCAAGATTTTTAAGATCAAATCAAAGAGCGGCACTTCTTACGGCATAAGCGCCATACCGGTAGGAGGATATAATAAATTACTGGGAATGGATAGAAGTGAGGCCGTGCCTGCCGGTATGGAAGAAAAAGCTTTTCATAATAAGTCTTTTTTTAAAAAGTTTTTAGTATGCGTAAGCGGATCAGGATTTAATATAGTCTTTGCCGTAATATTGATAATGATTTTTTTAAGTATGGGCGTAATGGCACCCAGCACCACTATTGAGTATATTCAGCCAGATTCACCTGCAGATTTAAGCGGTTTTGAAGAAGGGGATGATGTTATTGCTTTAAACGGCAGAAAGATTGAAAGCTGGGATGACTTTTCAACTATGACCAAAGAATACCCCGGCGAGGAAGTGACCTATACTATTATCCGTGATGGAGAAGAGATGGAGCTGGAAGCAGAACTGGAAAATTTGGAAGGTCAGGGGTTTCTAGGAATAAGCCCCCTTTATGTTAAGGAAAGACTTGGTTTTTCTGAAATAGTAAAAGAGAGTTTTAAGATATTGTGGGATGTATGTGTCTTTTTTGTAAAAGCAATCGGAATGCTTTTCAGGGGTGAGATTTCATTCAGTGAAGCAAGGCCTGTTTCACCGGTAGGGGTAGTGAGTATATTTCAGCAGTCGGTAAAATTGGGTTTTCAAGATTTTATTTTTTTTGTTGCGCTGGTTTCTATTATGCTGGGTTTTGGAAATCTGCTTCCGATTCTTCCCCTGGACGGAGGAAATATTGTGTTGGTAGCAGTGGAATCCATAAGGAAAAAACCTGTTCCCAAAAAAGTTTTTGAGATATTCAATTCCATAGGTATATTTATCCTGGTATCCATTCTAATAATAGGTTTTGTCTTTGATATAATAACCCCTTTTGATATAACTAATATTTAATGATTTAAAATGGAAATAAAAAGAAGAAAAACAAAAGTAATAAAGGTGGGGCAGCTCAAAATAGGAGGCAGAAGCCCTATCTCTGTTCAATCTATGACCAAAAGCAAGCTCGAGGATTCAGCAGGTATCAGAAATGAAATAAAAAACCTGATATATTGCGGCTGTGAGCTGGTAAGGATAGCAGTACCGGAAAAGAAGTCTGTTATTTATTTAAAGGAACTAATCGATGAAGGGATTTTTTCCATTCCGGTTGTTGGAGATATTCAATTTGATTACCGGCTGGCTCTGGAATGCATGGATGCAGGAGTAGACGGAATAAGGATAAACCCGGGCAATATAGGGGGACTTGATAGGACTGCAGAGGTCATTAAAAAAGCAAAAGAAACAAATACCGCTGTAAGGATCGGGATCAACTCGGGCTCCATAGATAAAAAAATCCTTAAAAAAAATAAAGGAAATATTGTCGATTCAATGGTTGAAAGTGCATTGGAAAATGTTAAACTTTTAGAAAGCCTGAAGTTCAATAATTTTAAGATATCCGCAAAGGCGTCATCAGTCCTTGATACAGTAAATGCATATGAGGCAATATCGGATAAGGTTGACTACCCGCTGCACCTTGGTGTGACCGAAGCAGGACCGCTGATGCGGGGGAGCATAAAGTCAGCAGTGGGTATGGGTATCCTGCTATCAGAAGGAATAGGTGATACTATAAGAGTCTCTCTTACCGACAAGTCTGTTGAAGAAGTAAAGGCTGCTTATATGATCCTTAACAGCCTTAAGCTCAGAAAAAAAGGAGTGGATATCATATCGTGCCCTGCTTGTGGAAGGACGACGATAGACTTAAATAAAATTGTCTACGAAGTAGAAAAACTAACCGCAGGAATAAGAAAGAATCTAAAGCTGGCACTGATGGGCTGTATTGTAAACGGTCCTGGTGAAGCAAAAGATGCGGACTTGGGGATAGCATTCGGCAGGAAGAAGGCAGCAGTTTTTTTAAAGGGTAAAGTACTAAAAAGAGTAGATAAAGATGCTGCTTTAAAAGTATTTGAAAAAGAATTGGAAAAATTAATATAAGCTGTTAAAAGGAGTTTGATTTGAAATTTTCAAGATTTTATATCCCTACATTAAAGGAGGAGCCCAGTGAGGCTGATATACCGAGCCATTCTCTGGCATTGAGAGCAGGGCTGATCAGGAAAGTCGCATCGGGTATCTATTCTATTATGCCCTTGGGTTTTAAAGTCCTAAAAAAGATAGAGGGAATAGTCAGGGAAGAGATGAACGGCGCCGGTGCCGTAGAGTTGTTTTTACCTGTCATGCAGCCCTCGGATCTGTGGAAAAAAACAGGAAGATGGGAAGAATACGGCCCCGATATGTTCAGGTTAAAGGACAGAAACAAGAGGGATTTTTGCCTGGGCCCTACTCATGAAGAGCTTATAACCTATATGGCATATATGGATATAAAATCATATAAGGATTTGCCGGTAAATCTATATCAGATACAGGTCAAATTCAGGGATGAGATAAGGCCACGATACGGGCTGCTCAGGGCCAGGGAGTTTATCATGAAAGACGCCTACAGTTTTTGCAGAAACGATGATGACTCAAAGGCCGTTTATAAGGATATGTATGATGCTTACTGCAGAATAATAGAAAGGATCGGCCTTGAGTATAAAGTGGTTGAAGCCGCCACAGGAGTCATAGGAGGGAAATTTTCTCATGAGTTTATAGTGCTTGCTGAAAACGGTGAAGAAAAACTGGTATTCTGCCCTGAATGCGACTACTGTGCAAATTATGAGATGTCGGAGTTTGTAGCTGCTTCCGGTAAGAATAAAAAAGATACCCATCCCTCGAAGGGTGACAGATGTATTAAATGCAAAAAGGAACTAAAGTTTGCGAAAGGCATTGAAATAGGTCATATTTTCATGCTGGGCAAAAAGTACAGCGACAGTCTGGATGCAAAGTTTTTAGATATAGATGGAAAGTTAAAATCACTGGTAATGGGCTGTTACGGAATAGGTATAAGCAGGATGCTTTCTGCGGCTATAGAACAGCTGCATGACGACAGGGGGATAATATGGCCGCTTTCCATTGCCCCTTTTACCATAGACCTTATAAGTACCACCTCAAAAAACAAAGAATTGTCCAGTGCCTGTGAAAAGATATATCAGATATTAGAGGATTCAGATGTAGAAGTCCTTTATGATGACAGGGATGTAAGTGCGGGTATAAAGTTTAAAGATTCGGATCTTATAGGGATCCCAGTAAGATTTATCATAGGCCAGAAATTTTTAAAGGATAAGCTGATCGATGTTGAATATAGAAAAGACGGCAGGGCCGAAGAGATATCAGTAGATCATGTAACTAAGTTTGTAAAAAAGTTCAAAATCAAAAACAGCCCCAGATAACCTCAAAAAATGAATGACCAGAGCATCAAAATCAGAGGTACCTTAGAAAGAATTGTTTTTAGGAATACCGAGACCGGCTATATGGTCGGAAGGTTGAGACTTGAAGACAAAAGCCTTACAACAATCGTGGGAAATGCCTTTGAACTTCAGTGCGGTGAGAAACTTGAAGTGACCGGCAGGTGGGTAGTAAATAAAAATTACGGACAGCAGTTTGAAATCGAAAGCGTCAAAACCGCGGTACCCAGTACTATTGCCGGGATTGAAAATTATCTTGGCTCCGGCCTGATAAAGGGCATCGGGCCCGTGATGGCTAAAAGGATAGTATCACAATTTAAACTGGATACTTTAAGGGTTCTGGACCAGGAGCCAAAAAGGCTAAAAGAAATAGAAGGCATCGGAAGAAAAAGAATAAATCTTATTTTAAAATCCTGGAAGAAGCATAAAGATATAAGAGAGGTAATGATATTTCTGCAGTCCTACGGTATAAGCAGTACCTACGCGTTAAAGATATACAACCAATACGGAAATAATTCAATAAATATAATAAAGGTAAACCCTTACAGGCTGTCAGAGGATATATTCGGAATAGGCTTTAAGACCGCAGATAAGATCGCCCTTAAGGCAGGAATTAAAAAAGATTCTCTCTTCAGAATAAAGGCGGGAGTGATACATCTTATTAAAAGTGCAGAAGACCAGGGGCACTGCTACTGCCCTTATGAAGAACTTATAGAGACGGCCTGTGGTTTTCTGGATACGGAACTTGATAACGTCAATGCTGCACTAAAGGAACTTGAAAGTGAAGGTAAGGTGACCATTGTAAAGGATGATATAAGCAAAGTCTACCTGACCGCCATATATAATGCCGAAAAATATGTAAGTGAAAAAATCAAGGCACTCTTAAGTGATGAAAGTGAATACAGGTCAAGGGAAGGCGAAAAGGGAAATATAAATGATTTAGTAAAAGAACTTGCCGCAAGACAGGGTGTAGTCTTAGACAGTACTCAGATGGAAGCTGTAAGAAAGGCGGTAACAGAAAAAGTACTTATTATAACCGGAAGCCCGGGTACCGGTAAGAGCACCATACTTGATTTTGTCATTAAAATCCTAAAGAGAGAAAATAAAAAGATAATTCTGGGAGCTCCTACAGGAAGGGCTTCAAAAAGGCTTTGCGAGACTACCGGCAGGGATGCCAGGACCATACACAGGCTCCTTAATTATAATCCGAAATTAAACAAGTTTTTAAAAAATGAAAAAGAGCCCCTTGATGCGGATGTGGTCATAATAGACGAAGCTTCAATGCTGGATATAAGGCTTATGAGAAGCCTGCTTTCTGCCGTAAAACCATCTACCTGTATCATATTTGTTGGTGATGTGGACCAGTTGCCCTCGGTGGGTGCAGGAAATGTATTAAGCGACATCATAGACTCCGGTGCAGTACCTGTAGTAGAGCTTAAAAAAATATACCGGCAGGAGGGTGAAAGCCTTATCATATACAATGCCCACAAGGTAAGGGACGGCCAGTTTCCATATATAGGAAAGCCAAGAAATAATGATTTTTTCTTCATTGAAAAAAATGAACCGGAGGAAGTAGTTACCCTTATAATAAACCTGCTGACAGGGAGGATACCTAAAAGTTTTCACTACGACCCCCTGCATGATGTCCAGGTACTGGTGCCTACAAACAAGGGAACAGTGGGAGTCAACAATCTGAATTCCAAGATCCAGGATATCTTAAATCCCGACAGCCGAAAAGTGATGAGGGGGATCACCAAATACGGAGTGAATGATAAGGTAATACAGCTTAAAAACAATTACGAAAAAGATGTCTATAACGGTGATATAGGTTTTGTAAGCGGCATAGATTTTGAGATGGAGGAAATAAAGGTAGACTTTGACGGAAGGACAGTAAGCTATGATTTTTATGAGCTGGATGAGATAAGCCTTTCCTATGCCATATCAATCCATAAATCCCAGGGCTCAGAATTCAAGTGCACCATAATCCCCATTCTGACTTCACATTACATGCTGCTGCAGAGAAATCTGCTTTACACTGCAATAAGCAGGGCCAGGGAGCTTGCAATACTGGTGGGGAGCAAGAAAGCCATAGGAATTGCAGTAAACAGGAATATAGTTGAGAAGAGGTATACCAGTCTTAAGGAATTGCTTCAGAGTTATCTGTAAGTTTGATTGACCTTTAAAATAGTCTGTATTTAAATCCACAACTAAATTTCTAAATATTTTTGGGATCAAGGCAATTGTATTTTTTTTGTTTTGTGATATACTCTTAAGCAAATTTTAATGGGAATAGTCTTAAAAAATAGTGGGGATGCCCCACTTTTTTTTAGTTTTAATTCTAGTGAAAACAGGTGATAAGGTTGAATAAGAAATTAATGACAGCACTAGCAGAGCTTGAAAGAGAAAAAGGTATAAATAGGGATACCTTGATAGAGGCTTTAAAGATGGCTTTTGTTTCCGCCTATAAAAAAAATTATCAGGTGGAATATGATTGCCGTGTTGATATAGATAAAAAAACCGGAGAGATAAAAATATTTAAGATCCTGGAATCAGAAGAGTCTGAAGGGGAAGAAGAAAAAGAAGAAGAAGAAAAAAAAGAAGTAGAGGTGACCCCGGATAATTTTGGAAGGATAGCCGCTCAGACAGCCAAGCAGGTTATAAGACAGAAGATCAAGGAAGCAGAGCGGGAGATAATGTATGATGAGTTTAAGGACAGAGTAGGGGATCTCGTGACCGGGATAGTCCAGCAGAGCGATGCCAGGTTTACTCTGGTAGATCTGGGTAAGGTAGAGGCACTTCTCCCGCCGTACGAGCAGGTCCCCAGGGAGAGATACAAGCATGGGGAGAGGATAAAGTGCTATATTTCAGATGTAAGGAAAACCACAAAAGGACCCCAGGTGATAGTATCAAGGACTCATACCGGACTTATAAGGAAACTTTTTGAACTGGAAGTACCCGAGATTTATGAGAGCATAGTAGAAATAAGAAGTATCGCCAGGGAAGCAGGGTACAGAACAAAGATAGCTGTAAGCTCAAATGAAAAAAATATAGACCCCGTAGGTGCATGTGTCGGCCCCAAAGGCTCCAGAGTCAAGATGGTTGTTGATGAACTGGGAGGGGAAAAAATAGATATAGTAGAATACAGTGATGACATAGTGACATTTATTAAAAATGCATTAAGCCCTGCAAGGGTCCTTAAGGTTTTGACCGATGAAGAAAAGAAGTTTGCACTGGTCGTGGTCTCAAATGACCAGCTTTCACTGGCCATAGGAAGGGAAGGCCAGAATGCCAGACTGGCTGCAAAACTGACCGGGTGGAAAGTTGATATAAAAAACGAGGAACAGTTTGAGGAAGAGCTTGATGAGGCAAGGGAAGAAAGGATCAAAACCAAAGAGGAAGATAAAGAGAGCAATAAATAAAGGATTATATTTTTTATATATGATTTAATAAACTATGGACGATAAAAAGAAAGAAAGTAAAAAAAGAGAAAAAAAAGTAAAGAAAGCTGAGTCAAAGGAAGAGACCGAGGTCAAAACTAAGGCTAAGTTTAAATCTAAATCTCCAGCCAGGGGTAAAGCTAAAGAGATCAAGAAATCAAAAGCAGAAGTAAAAAGCAGTATCAAAACAGAAACCGGTAAAGAAAAGGCAAAGGCTGAAAAAAAGGCTTCACCAAAGACAAAAGATAAAGCTGCAGCAAAGACTAAAAAGGTAGAAAAAAAAGAATCTGTAAAAGCCAAGAAAGATATAAAAGCTGCCCGGGCCGAAGAGACTCTGAAGCAGCCCAAGACAAAACTGGATTGGGAAGAAGCAAAGAGAATAAGCATCAAGAGTGTAATTGACAAGGAACTTGATAAAGAAGAAAAAGAAGGAAGACTGAGAGCAAAATTAATTCAGAAGAGGAAAGCTGCTCCTCTCAGGAAGGGAAAGGCCGCCAGAGTACTGAAAGAGGAACAGGCAGGCCTTAAAGAAAAAGCAAAGAAGAGGCCGGAGATAAAGAAAGTCATTGAGATATCTGAAGGCATAACCATAAAAGAATTGTCGGAAAAGATCAGTATCCCCTCAAATGAAATGATAAAGCTCCTGTTTGATATGGGCGAGGCCATTAATATCAATCAATCTTTAAGTAAGGATCTAATAGAATATCTATCCCACGAATATAACTTTAAATATCACATTGTAGGTTTTGAAGAAAAACTGGATGAGGTCTACAAAGATGATGAAAAAGATTTAGAACTCAGGCCGCCGATTGTGACTGTGATGGGGCACGTGGACCACGGAAAGACGACGCTGCTTGACGCAATAAGAGAGACAAGTGTAGCGGCCAGCGAGGTAGGAGGAATAACCCAGCGTATAGGCGCTTACCAGGTTGATTATAAGAAAAAAAAGATAACCTTTATAGATACGCCGGGCCATGAAGCATTTACTTCCATAAGGGCAAGGGGAGCCAGGGTCACCGATATTGCAGTGATCGTAGTTGCAGCCGATGACGGGATTATGCCGCAGACGGTGGAAGCAATAGACCATGCAAAGGATGCCGGTGTGCCTATTATAATCGCCATCAACAAAATAGACCTGCCTAATTCAAATCCTGAAAAGATAAAGAAGGGTCTTACCGAGCATAATCTGGTACTGGAAGAGTGGGGCGGAGATACAGTTTGTGTGGAGATCTCTGCCAAAAAGAGGACCAACCTGGATGAACTTCTGGAGATGATACTGCTGGTGACAGACATGAATGAAATAAAAGGCAATCCTGAATCCGAAGGTGCAGGGATCATAATTGAGTCAAGACTGGATAAGGGTCTTGGTCCTGTAGGTACTGTTGTTATAAAAAGGGGAACATTAAAAGTAGGAGACTCCTTTATTACCGGTAACTCATTGGGAAGAATAAGATCCATCAGGGATGAAAACGGCAGAAATATAAGGAAAGCTGTTTTATCACAGCCGGTTGAGATAACAGGTTTTTCTTCTGTGCCGAAAGCGGGGGATAAACTTTTTATAGTCAAGGGTGAAAAAGCAGCAAAAGAACTCTTGGGTAGAAAAGATTATGATAGAAAGATGATGATGATTGCTGAATCCAGAAAAGATATGAGCCTGGAAGAGCTTTTTGAGATGTCCAAGGAAACAGAATTAAAGAAATTAAAAATAATTTTAAAAGCGGAATCAGATGGGACACTTGATGCGGTAGAAAAATCATTAAACCAGATAGAGGAAGAAAAGATAAAAATAAATATTATACATAAAGCCATTGGAGCCATAACCGACAGTGATGTAATGCTGGCAGCAGCTTCAAATGCAATTGTGGTCGGTTTTAGAGTGGTACCCACCCAGAAAGCGGATAAGCTGCACAAAAAGGAAAAAGTAGAAGTCAGGATCTATGATGTGATTTATAAATTGATTGATGACATCAAGCTTGCCTTTAAGGGCATGCTTGAGCCGGAAGTAAAAAGAATCGATAAGGGTAAAGCTGAAGTAAGAGAGATATTTAAACTGCCTAAGATAGGGGTGGTTGCAGGTTCATACGTCCTGGAGGGTGAGGTTGAAAGAGGCGATCTGGTAAATGTGATAAGGGATGGAAAAGTTATTCATGAAGGCAGGGTTGCAACTCTTCACAGATTTAAGGAAGATGTCAAAAAAGTTGCTTCGGGCTATGAATGCGGTATAAAGCTGGAAGAATATCAGGAGCTGGCTAAGGGTGATGTAATGGAATTTTATGTGATAAAATAACATATTGCGGTTGTGATAAAGGTGGATAGAATCAGAAAAGTTGAGATAGACTTGAAGAGAGAAATAAGCTTCTTTATTAATAACAAGATAAAAGATCCCAGAGTAGGATTTATAACCATCACTGATACTAAATTATCTCCAGATTATAAATGGCTGGATGTTTTCGTTAGTGTAATGGGTGATGATGAAGAAATCTCAAGAAGCTTGAAAGTCCTTGATAACTGCTGCGGGTTTATTAAGAGAAATCTGCCTAAAAAATTAAGACTTAAAAATATACCCAATATAAGATTTTTGTATGACAAGTCTATTGATGAAGGTATGAGAATATCAAATATAATTGATAGTCTGGATAAAGGTAACCGCGATCAAAAAGGTAATTAATTGGATAAGAATAAACTGTACTTTAAAATCGCAAAAATAATAAAAGAGAATAAGAAATTTTTAATCATAACCCATGATTATCCAGATGGTGATTCACTGGGTTCGCAAGTAGCTTTATATCAGCTTTTATCGCAGTTAAAAAAGGATGTTACATCTTTATGCAGCAGTGAATTGCCTTACCAGTATAGTTTCCTGCCCGACCTTGATAAGATAAAAACCAGTATGGAAAAAATAGATCTTTCAGCCAGGGAGCATATCTGTTTTTGTCTGGACTGCGCTGATGAAAATAGAATGAATATAGATTTTAAGGAGCTTAAAAAAAATGTAAAATTCATAATAAATATAGACCACCACAAGAAAAACACCAATTTTGGTGATTTGAATCTAGTGGAAAGCAGGAGTTCTGCGACTGCTGAGATCATATATAAAATAGTAGAAAGACATTATAAAAAATTCTTAAATCACAAGATGGCGCTGGGGATCTATGTCGGGATATTAACGGATACAGGTAAGTTTCAATACAGCAACACAAGCTATGACGTTCACAGGATAGTAAGTGAATTACTAAAGTTTGATATTTCTCCTTCTAAAATACATAAATATGTTTATGAGAATGAGCCCCTGGCAAGGTTTAAACTGATTAAGCTTGTTTTTGACAGGATCAATTATATAGAGTCTTCCGGTTTGATATATTCATATATACTGGAAAATGATTTTAAAAAGCTAAACCTGCCGTTTTCCGCTCAGGATGGGATAATCACCATGCTCAGAAGCAAGGAGAAGGTGAAAGTCGCGGCATTAATAAAACAGACCGGTAAGAACATTTTTAAGATAAGCCTCCGTACCTCTGACAGCGATGTTGATCTATTTAAAGTTGCCGGTAAATTCGGAGGTGGCGGCCATAGGATGGCGGCTGGTTACTCAGATAGGGGAAGTTTGAAGAGGGTAATAAATAATCTGAAAAAAGCAGTTAAAGATAATATTTAAAACTATGAATAGTATAAACAACAGATCTTATTTGCTTGAGAATTTTAATGGGATAATACTGATAAACAAGCTGCCGGGTGTAATATCTTATGATGTCATAAGGGAGATTAAAAAAGTTTTTTTTTAGATAAAATCGGCCACGCAGGCACACTTGACCCCATAGCAGATGGTCTACTGGTCATTTTAATAAACAAGGCTACTAAATTATTCCATTATTTTTTAGGTTTAAAAAAAGAATATACTGCAGAAATAAAACTTGGAGTTATCACTGACACCTGGGACCTTGACGGGAAAATACTAGAAAAAAATAAGCCGGGGAAAATCAATATTGTTGAAATACGCAGTACTTTAAAGAAACTTATTGGAGAAAAAATGCAGATGCCGCCCGCATACTCAGCTTTAAAATTTAGAGGCAGGCCCTCATATGATTTTGCCAGAAAAGGTGTGAAAGTAGAACTGAGACCAAGGATGGTAAATATTTATAATATTAGACTTGTTTCCTCAGAGGAGGATTTGCTGACTATAAAAGTAGAATGTGGTTCAGGCACTTACATCAGATCCCTGGCCTATAAGATCGGAGAGATGCTGGGCTGCGGTGCATCGGTTAAGGGGCTGAAAAGGACAAATATAGGAGAATTCGATATAAAAAGCAGTATTTCTGTAAAAGATTTTACTGGAAGAAAAATAACCAGCAGCGATTTTAAATACAGCACTTATCTGATATCCATAGAAAGAATGCTGGAGGAAAGTCCCAGCCTTTATATAAAGGACAAATACAGGAAAAATATATTAAGCGGCCATCAGATTAGAAGTGAGATGTTACAGCCTGAAAAGATCAAAGCCGGGATAGTACTTAAAAAGGGGACTCTGGTAAATATAAAAGACAGCAACAGCAATCTTTTGGCTGTACACAGAGTCTTAAAAGGGGATGCGCTTCTGGATATCAAACAAAAAGGGATAGCTCTGACTGGAAGCAGAATAGTCTTTGACAGCCAGAAAATACTATAGAATAAAAAAAGGTAATTATAAATTACAGAGGATTGAATTGCCGGAAATATTAGAACTTAAAAATATAGACAACAGATATTTTGATGATAAAAAACCGATTATAGTAATAGGTTTTTTTGATGGAGTCCATCTGGGGCACAGGAGGATCATTGAGACCTGCGTAGATAGAGCCAGGAAAATAAAAGGTTCCAGTATAGTACTTACTTTTAACCAGCCGCCTATAAATGTCATAAAGAACAAAATGTACAAGAAACTCATTATTCCCTTCAGAGAAAAAATAAAAATTATCGGAGACCTTGGAGTAGATTATATTGTAACTGCTGATTTCAGTCCGGATTTCCTGAAGCTGAAACCGGAGAAGTTCTGCAGATATATATTAATAAAAAAACTTCATATAACAGAGATCCTGGTGGGAAAGGGATTTCGTTTTGGTTTTAATGCAGAAGGTGATGTCAGATTTTTAAAGAGATTCTTTAGACCTCTTAATGTCATAGTGGATTCAGTACCGCTTCTTAAAATAAGGGGGGAAATAGCATCAAGCACTAATATAAGAAAGTATTATTCCCTGGGAGATATTAAAAAAATTAGGAATCTGCTGGGCAGAGACCCTCAGGTGGAGGGAACTGTGATCAAAGGAGCCGGAAGGGGCAGGAAGCTTGGATTTCCTACTGCGAATATAAACATCTCCCGAATTTTCATTACTCCCAAAGACGGGGTTTACCTGGGTAAGGTAAAGACAGGCAGCATTGAAGATAAACTGTTCCCTGCTGTGATAAATATAGGAGACAACCCTACTTTTAAGGATGCGAAGAGGTGGGTAGAGACTTTTATAATCAACTTTGAAAAAGATTTATACGGAAAGAAGATTAAGATCATTTTTTTAGAAAGACTGAGAGATGAAATCGGGTTCAAGGATGGGGATAAGCTGATAAAACAGATGAAAATTGACTTGCAGTATGCTTATAAATACTTTAATATTAATCGCTGCTGAAATGTTAGATATGGGGATTTGATTAAATTGTAATTAGAATACAGTTGTGATAAATTATAGTACGAACATTTTCGAGGGGGTGAAGAAAGTTGGCTTTGGTAAAGGAAGAGAAGCAAAAAGTTATTGAAAAATTTAAAATTAATGAAAATGATACAGGTTCTTCCGAAGTTCAAATAGCTATTCTTACAAAAAAAATTAATAAGTTAAATGAACATCTTAAAATAAATAAAAAGGACCATCATTCTAGAAGGGGCCTGGTTATTATGGTAGGGAAAAGGAAAAGGCTCCTGGAATATTTGAAAAATAATGATATAGGCAGGTATAAAAATATCATAAAAGAACTGGGTTTAAGAAAGTAAAACTCTTAACCAGATCTATTTTTATTCATTTTAAAAAATTGAAGGAGATTGTAATAAATATATGGAAAGAAAATATGAAGTTGATATTGGCGGAAAATTAATGTCGTTCTCAATCGGCAAGATAGCAAGGCAGGCTAATTCAGTCCTGGTCAAGTTCGGTGGAAATGGAGTTTTGTTGACTGCGGTAATGGGTAAGGATGCATCAGACAGCAAAGACTATTTTCCCATGGTGGTGGATGTTGAAGAGAGGATGTATGCTGCAGGTAAAATACCCGGGGGGTTTTTTAAAAGAGAAGGAAGAGCAAGTGATAAGGCAGTTTTAAATGCGAGATTGACTGACAGGCCCTTAAGGCCACTTTTTGACGAAAATATAAGAAACGAAGTCCAGATAATCGCTACGGTTCTTTCTTTTGACCAGACAAATCCTTATGATATCTCGGTAATAAACGGGGCTTCAATAGCTTTGTGTATGTCCGATATACCGTTTAATGATCCTGTAGGTGCAGTGCGTATAGGTAAAGCAGGTGATAAATGGATAGTAAATCCGGTTTACAGTGAAATTGAAGAAAGTGTTGTAGATATAATAGTGGCGGGTACGGAAGAAGCAATACTGATGGTAGAGGCTGCAGGCAAAGAAGCTCCTGAGGAAGTAGTAATAGAAGCTATAGAAAGAGCACATAATGAAATAAAGCAAATTGTAAGATTTCAAAAGGAGTTTATAAAAAAGAATACCAGTAAAAAGAGGGAGGATATTTCAAGATTTGAATTAGATGAGAATGTAGAAAAAAGAGTAAGGAAGCTGGCGGAAGGGAAAATACAGAAAGTTTTGAACGATATTTTGAAATTGTCGGCTGATAATAAAAAGAAGGTCCTGCTTGAAAATACCCAGAAAGGATATTTTCAGGATAATGCTTCGTTAATAAAAGATGAGGTATACAAGCAGCTGGAGACGGAATTTCCTGAGGATGGAGAAAGTATTGAGGTAAGTTTAAAAGAGCTTGAAAGAGAACTAGTAAGAAAAATGATCCTGGAGAAAGAGGTACGTACTGATGGAAGAGGGCTTGATGAAGTAAGAGAGATAAGTTGTGAAGTAGGCCTGTTTCCGGAGACGACACACGGGATCGGTCTTTTTACCCGAGGAAAGACGCAGGCTCTGACTATACTGGCTCTGGGTACAATAAAAGAAGCCCAGAAAATAGACAGCCTGGGAAAAGAAGAATTTAAAAGATATATACATCATTATAATTTCCCGCCTTACAGCACAGGCGAGACCCGGCCGCTCAGAGGGCCAAGGAGAAGGGAAATAGGCCACGGAGCTCTGGCTGAAAAAGCTTTGAGACCCATGATCCCCGATGAAGAAAAATTTCCATATGCGTTGAGACTGGTGTCAGAGATATTGGAGTCCAATGGCTCTACTTCAATGGCCAGCGTATGCGGAAGTACCCTGGCTCTGATGGATGCAGGTGTTCCTATAATGAATCCTGTTTCAGGTATTGCAATGGGTATGATAAAAGATGAGAAAAAAGACGGTAGGTTTGTAATATTAAAAGACATACAGGGAATAGAGGACTTTTACGGTGATATGGACTTTAAAGTTGCGGGGACAAAAAATGGCATAACCGCGCTGCAGATGGATATGAAAATAAAGGGTATTGATATTAATATCATAAAACAGGCATTAGAAAAGGCACGGGAAGGAAGATTATTCATACTTGATAAAATGTTAGAGGTCATCCCGCAGCCCAGAGAAAGTCTGTCCAAGTCTGCACCAAGGATTACTACTTTTAAAATCCCGAAAGAAAAGATCGGAGAGATTATCGGTCCGGGAGGAAAGAATGTTAAAAGTATAAAAGAAGAATTCGATCTGGAGGAAATTGATATAAGCGATTACAACGGGGAAGGGATGGTTTCCATAATATCTTCCAACGATGAAAATATTGAGATGGCCAGAAAAAAAATTGAAGGCATGCTTAAAGGTATTGAAGATATAAAGCAAGGAGAAGAATTCTTGGGGACTGTGGTAGGAATAACTAATTACGGAGCTTTTATAAACCTGATCCCGGGAGTAGACGGGCTTCTTCACATATCAAAGGTGTCAAATGAGAGGATAAAAGACGTTAAGGATTATTTAAAGATAGGTGATAAAATAATGGTCAAGGTCAGCAATATTGATCCCAGGACCAAAAAAATAGGCCTTATCAGGACTGATATCTGAATCTTTTATTAGCGAGGTAGACGGTAAGATTGTTTCAGCAAGCAGTTTAAAATTTGACAGTTATGAAATAACTGAGTTAAACAGTGGAATAAGAATCATCAGTGAGTATATCCCCCATTTTAGATCAATATCTCTGGGTTTCTGGCTTCCTGCCGGCTCCAGAAATGAGAATAATGAAATCAACGGTGTTTCTCACCTTATAGAGCATCTTCTTTTTAAAGGTACAAAAAAAAGAAGTTACAGGGATATAGCTGTTGAATTTGATACCATGGGGGCTGAATTTAATGCTTTCACAGATAAGGAAAATTGCTGTATATATGCTGATTTTATAGATACGCACCTTGAAAAATGCATAGAATTATTATTTGATATCATGTTAAACCCCTCTTTTTTGCTGAAACATATAAAGACTGAAAAGAAGGTCATACTGGAAGAGATCAAAATAGTCGAAGATAATCCATCGGACAATATAATGAATTATTTTTATAAGGTGGTATTTGGCAAGCATCCTCTGAGCCTTCCCATACTGGGTACAAGAAACTCGCTGCGGAATATTAAAAGATCTGACATACTGAGCTATTTTAAAAAAAAGTTTGATATAAACAATGTAGTCATATCAGCTGCGGGCAATATAGAGCATAAGGATCTGGTGGACAGAGTCAAAGAAAATATCGGTAAAATGGAAAAAAGAAAAATAAGTGATGATTTTACAGGACAAAAAGTTCCGGACAGCATCAGGGTAAAAAAAGTATACAGTATAAAGACAAAGTCGGCACATCTTTGCCTGGGAGGACCTGGATGCAGGAGAGATGATGATAATAAATATCCGCTATCATTGTTTACTATTTTGCTTGGCGGAAGTATGAGTAGCAGATTGTTTCAAAAAATAAGGGAAGAAAAGGGCTTGGCTTATTCAGTTTATAGTAGCAATACACAGTATATGGATACAGGATTGGTATTTATATATGCTGCTTCTTCGCTTAGGAGTACCGATATGATCCTAAAGCTTATTAAAAACGAGATATCCGATATCAGCAGGAACGGGGTAAAGGAAGTTGAACTTGAAAGGGCCAGGGAAAATTTAAAGGGTAATATAGTGCTGAGCGTGGAAAATATTAGTTCAAGAATGTTCAGGATGGGAAAGGGTCTATTATTTAATAAAAAAATTTTGACTATTGATCAGATATTAAAGAAAATAGATAAAGTAAAGAGAAGTGATCTTAATATGGTCGTAGATAAATATTTTAAACCGGACAGGATGAGTACGGTAATATTGAGAAAATCAGGTAAAGGCAGGTTAAAATGAAAAAAATAGTCATTTTCGGAATATGCGGGAAAATTGGAGAATCTATTTCCAGAGAGCTGATAAAGGAAAAAGATATAGATCTGGTGGGTGGATTTGATATTAAAAATGTAGGTATGGACATAGGGAGATTTTTAACCGGTGAAAAAACAGGTCATAAGATCTTAAATTCTTATCAAGAGGTTGAAAGAGTAAAACCTGATATTGTTATTGATTTTACCAATGCTGATGCAGCAAAAAAGACCATCCACTGGGCTATCGATAACGATATAAATATAATAGTAGGAACGACCGGGATTTCAAAAGAGGATCTTGCGGGTATCGAAAAAAAAGCATTAAAATCAAAAAGTAAAACTCTTATTGTTCCCAATTTTTCAATCGGAGCTGTGATTATGATTGCCGTATCAAAGATAATAGCAAAATATTTTGACAGCTGCGAAATAATTGAATTGCATCATGATAAAAAGAAAGATGCCCCTTCCGGTACCTCCATACTTACTGCAGAGCAGATTAGCCTTGGTAAAAATTATAAGAAAAAAAGACTGGAAGAGGGTGAAAAAGAAAACCTGGAATGCTCCAGGGGATGTTTTATAGACGGAATCCATATTCACAGCGTGAGAATGCAGGGACTGCTGGCACACCAGAATGTCATTTTCGGTACAAGGGGGCAGACTCTTTCAATAAGACATGACAGTCTGGACAGAACATCTTTTTATCCCGGTGTAATTCTTGCCATAAGAAATATAGATAAGATTCCCAGTTATACATATGGACTGGAAAAGTTAATAAAAATCTAATGGTTCCGTTTTTAGGAATTAGCCTTGAAGGTAATACCGGTATGTTTTTGGCAGTTGTTTTGCTGCAGCAGATGTTGTATTTTATAAGTGGTAAAGTAAGGATTTAATAAGCAGAAACATGGTATTTGCAATCTTACGTTTCGGGAGGTTTGTATGATAAATTTAGGTGAATTAATAACTGCAATGGTAACGCCGTTTGATAAAGAAAATAAGGTAAATCTTGATTCATGCAGTAAGTTAATGGATCATATAATAGATAAGGGAAGTGACGGGATTTTACTGTCAGGTTCCACAGGAGAATGCGCGACCCTTGATGATAATGAGAAGATAGAACTCTTCAAATTTGCCAAGGCTAATTTCGGAAAAAAGGTTAAAATCGTTGCCGGAACGGGCTCAAATGATACCGCGCATTCTTTAGAATTATCTAAAGAAGCGGAAAGAATAGGAGTTGACTGCATTCTGCTTACCGTACCATATTATAACAAACCCTCGCAGCTGGGTATTTTTAAGCATTTTGAAAAAATTGCAGGTGAGGTAGAAATCCCTGTAATATTATATAACGTGCCATCAAGAACATCTTCTAATATGGAATCCAAAACCTGTGTGGAACTGTCAAAAATAGATAATATCTGCGGAGTAAAAGAGGCCAGCAGTAATATGAAGCAGATTGCGGAAATAATCAGAGATACGGATGATGATTTCATCATATACAGCGGAAATGATGGTGATACGCTTCCCATACTATCGATGGGAGGATATGGGGTTATAAGTGTCGCTTCTCATATTATAGGCAGTGAAATAAAAGAGATGATAGATAGTTTTAAGGCAGGAGATTTTATGAATGCGGAAAGGATACACCGGGATTTTTTGGATATATTTTACGGTATCTTTTTATCAACAAATCCGATACCTATTAAGAAGGCATTAAATTTAATGGGGTTAGATGTAGGTCCCTGCAGGCTTCCGCTGTGCCCAATGGAAGATGATAAACTTGCTTCTTTTAAGGAGATTTTAAAAAGACATAAATTGATAGAATAGAAGAAAACGAAGGTTTATAAAAGGGTAAAAGTTCCGAAAGGAATCTGCTTTAGAGACGGTAAATAAAAATGGCAAGAAGAAAATACAGCCGAAAAAAAACAATCAAGAAGAATAGCTCAAACATAGGATATTCCGGAAATAAAAAAAGATATGTTAAGAGAAGGGCTGAAATTTACGGGATTATAATAATGACTATTTCGGTACTTTTGTTTATCAGCGTCTATGGTTTTTCAGGATCCGGTTTTGTAAATATATACATAAATAACTTTTTGTCTTTTGCCTTTGGAGTGGGAAGGTTTTTAATTCCCTTTATACTTCTAATATGGGGTTTCAGCTTCTTTCTGAGGAGAATAAGACTTCTGCCCTCAAGTTTTGGATGGGGGTTTTTTATGCTGTTTTTCTCTATACTTGGGATTATAAGCAATGACTTTAACTATACAAATATCTTTGACGGGGTTCTAGTAAAAGCAAGAGGAGGAATTACAGGAGCAGGGATTTATTATGGCCTGTCAAAGCTTTTGAGCGGTGTAGGTGCACTAATAATATTGAGTGTATTAATAATAGTGTCTATTTTAATAATCACCAAAATATCATTGATTGATATTGGAAGAAAGCTAATACATCTGATTAAAGACTTCAGGATTAGACCCAGGATTGATTTAGTTGGAGAGAAAAAAACCGGCGATGAATATGAAGCATTGGGGAAAAAAGAAGTAGAGGTACAGAAGATTTATGGAAAGCATCAAAAAATTGATACCAAAGAAGCTGAAGTGATGGAAGATATTGATAGGATACTTGAACAGATTGAGACAAAGGATAAAGATATGGAAAAGACCGGTATACCGGTTACCGATCACAGTCAGTTAAGAATGCCTCTGACAAAAGGCGTTGATATTGGAGAAAATTATAGGCTGCCTCCTCTGAATTTATTAAAAAAATCCAGAAATCTGCCTTCAAAACTTCACAAAAAAAGTGTCAAGGAAAGAGTTTATACTCTTAACAGGTTATTTAATGATTTTAAATTAGATGTTAATATAGACAGGGTGGTAAGCGGGCCTACTGTCACTCTTTATGAGTTGAAACTTTCACCGGGAGTAAAAGTACAGAGGCTTCTCAGCCTTGAAGATGACTTTTGTGTTGCCATGGGCTCGCCTGATCTAAGGATTCTTACTCCCATACCAGGAAGATCTGCAATAGGTATTGAAGTACCAAACAGTATAAGAAGAATCGTAACTCTGGGGGATATTTATTCCGATGAAGATAGGAACCTGACTGATAATTTATTGAATGTCCCGCTGGGAAAAAATCTTTCGGGAAAAATCATTTATATGGACGTATCAAAGATGCCTCATATCCTGATTGCCGGAGCCACCAATTCAGGTAAAAGTTCCTGTCTTAATAGTATTATAAGTTCTCTTCTTATGAAGGTAAGACCTGATGAGACCAGATTTATAATGATAGATCCCAAGATGGTGGAACTGAGTATCTATAATGGGATACCGCATTTACTCTGTCCGGTCATAATCAATCCCAAAAAGGCTTCCTCAGCACTTGCATGGGTGGTAGAGGAGATGGAGAAGAGGTTTAAGATATTGGTCGACAGGAATTTTAAATCTCTGGAAAGGTATAATATTGAGGCAAAGAGAAATTCTAATGAGGAAGAAGATTTTAAGCCTATGCCATATGTCCTGGTTTTCATAGATGAGCTGGCTGATCTGATGATGGTGGCAGCTTCAGAGGTAGAGGACAGTATCTGCAGGATAGCTCAGATGGGAAGGGCAGTGGGAATACATCTTATAATATCAACCCAGAGACCTTCGGTTAATATAATAACGGGTTTGATCAAAGCAAATATACCCTCAAGGATAGCATTTATGGTTTCTTCTAATGTTGATTCCAGAGTAATTTTGGATTGTGGCGGAGCAGAAAAACTGGTAGGAAGAGGAGATATGCTGTATTTGCCGTATTATCTAAACAGGCCTGAAAGGGTTCAGGGAGCTTTTGTGACATCGAAAGAGACTGAGATGATCACCGGGTATATAAGAAATATCGGCCAGCCTGAGTATAGTTTTGAGATCTCAAAAAGAATAAGCGATAAGGATAAGGATTTACTTGAAGAAGATGAGTTGTTTTATGAAGCCTTGAGGGTAGTGGTAGATTTCGGACATGCATCAGCATCGCTGCTTCAGAGAAGGCTGAGGGTCGGATACTCAAGAGCGGCAAGGATCATTGATCAAATGGAGAGCAGAGATCTGGTAAGCAGTTATGACGGCAGTAAACCGAGAGAAGTGCTGATATCCAAAGCTGATCTGTTAAAAATTTTAGAAGAAAAAGAAGATTAATATTTTTCCCCGATATGAATTGTTCAATAATAAGTATAGGAACTGAATTAAATCTTGGTCTGATATTAAATAGAAATTCCAAGTATATAGCAGAGAGAATGACTGACCTGGGAATAGAGTGCAGGTTTATGTTTACTGTCGGCGACAAGACTGATGATATATCAAAAGTATTAAAACAGAGCCTGGAAAACAGTGATCTTATAATAATAAGCGGTGGGCTGGGGCCTACAGATGATGATATTACTAGGGAAGCAGTAGCTTCAGTTTTAAACCTTAAATTGATAAGAAATAAAAGTCTTGACCAAAGCAGTCTTAAATTTATTAAAAGAACAAAAAATAAAAAAATACACCAGAGACTGCTGCGCCAATCATTTATTCCTGAAAATTTCTTTCCCATAAAACCAAGAGTAGGCAGCGCTTCGGGATTTGGAATACAGATGAATGACGGGAAGATAATATTTTGCCTTCCGGGGGTCCCCAAAGAAGTTAGGAGCATGTTTGACTGTGATGTCATACCCTTCCTTAAAAACATCATAAAAAAGAGACATATAGAGACCGATAGACTGAAATTGCGAAAAACAACTCTTCTGACTACCGATATCAGTGAAACAGAAATAGAGGAAAAGATAAAAAATGTTGTGAGTAAGGCGGAGAAAATCGGTGTTAAAATAGGTATAACTGCCGATCCAGGTCTAATAAAAATAATAATAGTGGCAAAATCAGCAGACAGCAGGGAAGCTGATAAAAAACTAAAAATAGTAGAAGATGAGATCTGCGTTAAATTAGGTAACTATTTTTATGGAAAAGACAATACCTTGATCTCGGAAAACCTGAAGGAGGCTATCGCGAAAATGGGTGACAGCCTGACTGTCTGTACTGCCGAGTCGATAACAGGCGGGCTTATAAGCAGCATCATCACCGATACTCCAGGAAGTTCAAAGTTTTTTTTAGGAGGTATAGTGTCATATTCGGATTACTCCAAAATCAAGCTGCTTGACATAGATAAAGATGTTCTAAAAAAGCAGGGAGCAGTAAGCAGGGTGATATGCATTAATATGGCAAGGAAGGCAAAAGAGATCTTTAAATCGGATTATGCTATAAGTGTGACCGGTTTTGCAGGGCCGGAAGCTGAAGACAGGAAACTGGGACTGGTATACTGCTGTGTGCTGGGTCCTGATGATTATGAGAAAGTCTTTAAAAAGAGATTTTTAGGTAGCAGGCAGGAAATAAAGTTCAGAACCACCCAATTTGTATTAAATGAAATTAGAACAGCTATAAGTAATAGAAAAGGTAAGGGTAAACAGGCTTAAATGAAAGAAGATAAAAATAATCTAGAAAAAAGATTATTTATAGCCATAGATATCCCGGAGAAGGTAAAAAATCAGATATACAATTTTACAGCTGATTTATTTGATAAGGATAGGGGCATAAGGGTAGTGCCGGCCTCTAATATTCATGTCACTTTAAGATTTCTGGGCAATACTGATATAAGTAAGATACAGAAGATAGGAAATGCGGTAAAAATGACAGCGGACTCTTTAAAAAAATTTAGATATAGGATGACTGGGAGGGTAAGTGCATTTCCCAGTTTAAGAAGGGCCAGGGTAGTTTTTATGGAAATAGGTGATGGAGATACTCAGATATCTGAGATCTATAATCTATTGGACAATAATCTCAGTAAGATTAAAATAAGGAAAGAAAGTAGAAAGTTTATCCCTCATATAACCATTGCCAGGATAAGGGATAAAAGGAGTATAGAAAAATTTACCGGCGGCAATCCGGCAGGTCCTAACGGGTGGCTGGATTGCAATGGCATCACACTTTTTGAAAGTAAGCTCAGGTCTCAGGGAGCAGAATACTGCGTGATAGGTAGATTTAATCTGAAATAAAAATGATAAATAGTTAATTTGCTATTTAAAAATATTTTTAATATGATAAAATTAGCTTATGGTCAATTGCACAAAAAATATTATTATTTTATTATATAATTTTTTATAGCAGTCTTGTTTATTGGAGGATTAAATATGGATAGGGAAAAAGTAATTGAAGAAACAGTGTCTCAGATAGAAAGGCAGTACGGCGGTGGGGCCATAATGAAACTGGGAGAAAAAGGTTCAATAAGGGACATAGGTTTTATATCTACCAGCTCTTTGGAACTTGATATAGCGCTTGGGATAGGAGGCATACCCCGAGGTAGAGTCACTGAAATATTTGGACCAGAAGCTTCAGGGAAGACCACGCTTGCCCTGCATATAATAGCCAATGCTCAAAAGAACGGAGGTGTAGCTGCGTTTATAGATGCAGAACATGCACTGGATCCCAATTATTCCAGAAATTTAGGGGTCAATATAGAAGAACTGCTGCTCTCGCAGCCGGATAACGGCGAGCAGGCGCTGGAAATATGTGAAATCCTCCTCAAGAGCGGAGCATTGGATGTGATAGTCATAGACTCTGTAGCAGCTCTGGTGCCGAAAGCTGAACTTGAAGGAGAAATGGGAGACAGCCATGTCGGGCTTCAGGCAAGATTGATGTCTCAGGCCTTAAGAAAAATAACCGGGGTGGTGAGCAAGACTAAGACTTCGGTAGTCTTTATCAACCAGCTGAGAGAAAAGATAGGTGTTATGTTCGGTAATCCAGAAGTGACACCTGGAGGCAGAGCTTTGAAATTTTACTCATCAGTCAGAATCGATATAAGAAGAATTGACAGTATAAAAAGTGGCACAGACAATATTGGAAACAGGGTCAGAGCAAGAGTGGTAAAGAACAAGGTAGCCCCTCCTTTTAAAAGTGCCGAGTTTGACATAATGTATGGAAGGGGTATATCCAGGGAAGGAAGCATACTGGACGTTGGCGTTGAGATGGGAGTAATAGAAAAAAGCGGATCATGGTACTCATATAAAGATGAGCGTATTGGGCAGGGAAGGGAAAATGCAAAGATGTTCCTAATGCAGAATGAAAAAGTGATGGAAGAAGTCGAAGAAAAAGTTAAAAAAATGCTCGATCTTGATAAACCTAAAAAAGATAAAAAAGAAGAGAAAAAAGTTGACAAAAAAGAAGAAAAATAAAGGTTTTTTGAAACAGAAAAAGGTGTGCATTCAGGTAATGGTACTATTGACTTATACTGTCTTAATGCTATAATCTACTACGCTATATAAGAGATATACTTGCAGTTTAATTCAACATAAAGCTTCTATTTATTTTTATTGACAATTAGAAATTAGTGTGGTATTTTTCTGCAGGTTATTTTGTGTTCTTTGAGAACTAAATAGTGTAGGTTTCTTTACAAATTTCGTTAAAATGTTAGTTTTTATTGAGAGTTTGATCCTGGCTCAGGATTAACGCTAACGGTGTGCTTAACACATGCAAGTCTAACGAACGATGCAGGAGTGGCAACACTCTTGCAAAGTGAGTGGCGAACGGGTGAGTAACGCGTAAGTAATCTACCTTGGAGATCAGAATAACCTTCCGAAAGGAATGCTAATACTGAATATTTTATATTTTTCGTATGATTAATATAAAAAAGGTAGCCGCAAGGCCTCCGCTCCAAGATGAGCTTGCGTCCTATTAGCTTGTTGGTAAGGTAATGGCTTACCAAGGCTATGATGGGTAGCCGGCCTGAGAGGGTG
>CAZLOE010000013.1:25689-28429 GCA_964561115.1 uncultured Actinomycetota bacterium | reverse complement strand
TCTTCTTCTTTCTCTTCCTTGTCTTTCTTATCTTCTTTCTCTTCAACTTTATCTTTGACTTTATCATCGGCACTTAGTACATTAGGCAAGGAAAAACCCCAGATAAAAATAACTGATATTAGAACCAGTATGGTAAAGAGGTAAAATATTGGTTTATTTATTCTATTGTGCGATGTAAACATATTTTAATAACTCCCAATTTTATAAAAAATTGTACTATTAATAAATTAAAATGTCAAGAATTTTATTTTGACTTGTTACGTTTATTTATAGTATAATAATATGCATACATATATATATATTTTTATAATAATAAGTAATAATGTTATTATTAATACTTATATTATAAAGTGGGAGTAAATGGGATTACAAATAACACATTATAGTATATCTTTGGTAGCTATTATATCCTTTTTGATCCTGGGGATCTGCTATATATGGATATATAGAAAAGGTTATCAGGATTTAGTAGGGATAGTCGTACTTGTCCTTTCAATTATATGGATAATATCTTTTATGATGGAACAAAGTTCGGCTAGCTATCAAATGAAAATATTCTGGAATAATATCCAGTATACAGGTTCGATTTTTCTACCTGTATCGGTGTTTTTATTAGCAAGCCAGTATGTAGGCTTTAAGAAATTACTAAGGTTAAAATATGCCCTGTCATTAAGTATCCTTCCCATTATTGTATTGTTTTTGATATTTACCAATGAATTGCATCATCTGGCCTGGGTAAGTGCAAAGCTAGTGATGTTTGATTCTTTTTCTATAATAGTAAAAGAATACAATATTGCTTATTTTGCTTTTAATGCTTACAGCAATATTTTAATGTTTAGCGGTATTGTGCTGGTTTTATTCAGGATTATCAGATCTTATATAAAACCAACTGGGGAAAACCGATGGAAAAATTATTTATTAATACCTTATTTATCAATACCCTGGATTATTATTTTGATAAAGACTTTAGGATTTAATCCCTTTCCAGCCCTGGAAGAAATGCCGATTATAATAGCAGTTAGTACCATAGCTGTGATTGCTACTTTGAACAGGACTAGAGTAAGAGAAATAATGCCTATGGCTTTTGAAACAGTCTTTGAAAGTATGAGTGATGGTCTGGTACTTTTAGATAAAAAAGAGAAAGTATTAAAGATAAATCCTGCTTCTCAAAAGATATTTAACGTTTCAGTTAATAAAATGGACGGAAAGCCGATTTCTGAACTTATGGAAAAACTGGACTACGGCGGGGATGCTGATATTTCCTTAAAAGATGGCGAGATAGTATTAGGAAGTAACGGAAAGCAGTTTTGTTATAATTCCAAGCTTTCAGAGGTAAAAAGTGATAGGGGAAAACCTCTTGGCAAAGTGGTAATACTTAGAGATGTAACCGAGATGAAAAAGGCCGAAGAAGATATTAGATTTTTAAGCTTTCATGATAGGCTAACCGGCCTGCACAATAGAGCTTATTTTGATAACGAGCTTGAAAGGCTCGATACCCAGAGGCAGCTGCCCCTGAGTTTGATTGTCGGAGATGTAAACGGACTAAAATTAATAAACGATTCTTTTGGTCATGTACATGGTGATATACTGCTTAAAAAAATTGCAGATATTCTTAGACAATGCTTTAGAGGCGATGACATAATATCCAGGTGGGGCGGGGATGAATTTAGTGTAATCCTGCCCCGTACATCTTACTCAGAAGCTGTAAAAATAATGGATAGGGTATATGAAAGTTGTAAGGAGCGCAGCACTAATATTATGCCCCTCAGCATGTCTATGGGAGCAGCCACCAAGGAAGATAGTTCTAAAACTCTCAAACAGTTATCAAAGGAAGCTGAAGATAATATGTACCAGCATAAAATGACGAAAAACCAGAGTGTTCGCAGCTCGATTATCAATTCTCTAGTAATAGCCTTACAGGAAAAAGACTATGAGACAGAAGAGCATACTAAAAGGATGGCAGAATATGCCACTCAATTTGGCCTTTTGCTAAATCTTCCCGACAGTAAAATTGTTGAATTAAAATTACTTGCTACTCTGCACGATATAGGAAAGATTGCCATTCCTGACCATGTCATGCTAAAGCCCGGCAGTCTCACTAAAAAAGAGTGGGAGATTATGAAAAAGCATTCAGAGATCGGTTATAGGATAGCATTGTCCTCGACCGAACTGGGTGTTATAGCCAAGGATATTCTACATCATCATGAAAAATGGGATGGTACGGGTTATCCTTATGGTCTGGTCAGGGACAAAATACCGCTGTTCTCAAGGGTGATATCTGTAATAGATGCTTATGATGCTATGACTCATGACAGGCCCTATAGGAAAGCCTTCTCTATAGAAACAGTAATGGATGAATTCAAAAAATGCAAGGGTTCGCAGTTTGACCCGGAATTGCTCGATGTCTTTATAGATCAGGTTCTTATGGCGAAAAATAAAAGATGATTTTATACATTGACTTCATATCCCGCATCTACCCAGGATGAATAATTACCTTCCAGCCTGTACACATTCTTAAATCCGGAATCAGCCAGCTTCTGTGCTCCTAATATAGCGGCACTGTCTACATGGCAATATACCAGGTATTTGGCTTCCTTATCCAGAGTCGGAATTACGTTATCCAGTGAACCATCGCCTACATAGTAGTTTACGGCTCCCGAAAGATGGCCGCTCGCATAATTAGGAGAAACATCTATTATTATAAGGTCAGGATTATTTTCAATAAGATCTTTTGCTTCTT
>CAZLOE010000013.1:0-25589 GCA_964561115.1 uncultured Actinomycetota bacterium | reverse complement strand
GAAACATCTATTATTATAAGGTCAGGATTATTTTCAATAAGATCTTTTGCTTCTTCCGGAGTCACATCTATATATCCCGTAGTCTCTTCAGCACTCTCTTCTTCAGCTTCTTCACTGGCTACGCCTCCTTTACAGGAGACGATTAAACCGAGGGTAAAAACAGAACAAAGCAAAATAATAGTAGTAGTAAAAACTTTTATGACTTTAATTATTGACATATTTACCTCCTTAATTAGTGTAGAATTGAAAGTATTGGTAACAAAGACTCTATAGTAATCTCAATTCTTTTTAGTGTTGATTTGCTTCTTTAGCTCAGGTCAATTGACATTAATAAGGTGATATGCTTACGTTTAAGTATATCATACAGCTCAGTTACTTTCTTGCAATAATCCGATTTATATAAAAACTCTCTACTTATTTTTAATCTACTACTTGACGTCACGTAGTAGTGATGCTATACTATATTAGTATTATGTGACGCGTAGTAGTGGAGGTAAGAAATGATTGAAAATACACAGCTGTTAAGGGGAATATTAGAGGGTTGCATCCTTGCGCTTATCAACTGTAAGGAAAGTTATGGTTACCTGGTAATAGAAAGACTGAGAGGATCAGGATTCCCGGATATTCAAGAATCCACTGTTTATCCCATATTGAACAGGTTGGAAAAAAGAGGACTATTTAACTGCAAAAGAATACCGTCTAAGCTGGGTCCACCGAGGAAATACTATAGTATTTCGGAAAAGGGTTATCTGGAGCTTGAAGGATTTGTAGAACTCTGGAAAAACACCAAAAAAAATGTAGATATCATCATAAAGGAGGGTTTTAAATGAAAGAGGTAAAAAAACAATCAAGAAAGTTAGTTATATTTTCTGCAGTAATAATCGGACTGCTTGCCGTTGCTGCAGCTGCAATATTGATATTCTGGCCGGAGAGCGGGCAGGGGGATTCTTTTCCATGGATCCTGATAGCTATTATAGTCCTTGGGATGCTTTCTTTGGGAATATTGATTGTCTTAAATGTAAGGCGCAGTAAATATGCAGCTTTGCTGCAGGATGATTACTACAAAATGTATGAAAGCATTTCAGCAGCTCTGCAGAACTCTACTCTGAGTATATTTGAACGCAGGGATGTACTGCTGGATATCTCTGATTTATTATTACAGGCGCAGCAGGATAATCGTCCTATCAATACCGTAATAGGAAATGTTGATGATTTTATCAAGGGGATAAATACTTCATTTGGATACCGGAGCAATATAGTGTTTAGTCTGATCAGTGGTATTCAGAACACAATATATGTTCTTACCGTTGTCCAGATTGCAATATATTTCATGAGGGGTACAGATTCATTTTTCAGTACCACCATCGGATTGATGATTATACCATATATAGTCTTTGTATCCTTTTTAATGAAGCCATTAATGCAGTATCTGGTCTCCAAACAAAGAAAGGTATGGTTTTTTGCTGCAGCCTTGATCGGTATTGTGGCTATATATATAGGTACTAATGAGATTCTTCATAGATTTGGCATGGATATCCCCTGGGTGCAGACTTATTTTGAGAGAGAAATACCTTTTATAAACTCCTGGATTATACTGGCTGTATTAGTCACTGTCGTAGCTTTAAGCTGGTTCATAAAATGGTTTATAAGGTTCCGGTCAATTAAGAATCTGCAAGCTGGGTAACACAATCGAAATACCTATTTATATTTGCAGGGTCACTGCTCTCGAGAGTAGTGACCCTATGTGATTATCGGTTAAGACGAATAGTTTAGGGAAAAATTATACTTCAATCTCGAATATGACTGTCCCGCCACTTGTGTACTTGCAGGGATCAAGGCACTGTACATAGGCCTTATTATCTTCACCAGATTGTTTTGCAAGACCGAGTTCCTTGGCACTGACACCTTTACTTAAGGCATTATAATAGGGAAGGATCGAAGCAAGTGAGTGCATACATATTGCATCTGTTTTGGATAAATTTACTCTGTATCCTTCCTCAAGAAATATCTTATCACCTTTACTGTACACCGGGCAGTTTCCCCTGATTTCAACAACTTTTATTATCAAATCTTTCATTTTGGTCTAATATCAAACTTGTATCAATAAGATTTAGGTCTATTTAGAAATTATACTAATAAATATAATAAGATGGTAGCGCATAGGGGACTTGAACCCCTGTTTTAGCCTTGAGAGGGCTATGTCCTAACCACTAGACGAATGCGCCACAGCATAGAATTTTAGCTATATTGCCATCTTTTGTAAATACCTGCCGCTATTGCTGCTATATAGGATTACAGTCCGTATTTAATTTTAGAAATTAATATAATATAATGAATTTTCAAGTCCAGTAATAAATGGAAATAATCAATATGACCGGTGAAAATAAAAATCTGGGGAACGGAAAAGAGATCATAGAAGCTTTATCCAGAATAAGCGAAGCAATGACCTCTGATCTTTATCTTGAAGATATATTAAAACTCATAGTCACTGTAACAGCAGAAGTCATGGGGTCAAAGATCTGCTCTCTAATGCTACTTGACCCTAAGAAGAAGGAACTGACTATAAAGGCTACACAGAGCATCAGTAAGGAATACATAAATAAAAATCCGCTTAAGATAGGTGAAGGAATCGCTGGCAAAGTAGCTCTGGAGAACAGACCTATTGCTGTATATGATATCCTGAAAGACAAGAACTATAAGTACAGAGATATAGCAAGAAAAGAGGGGCTGACATCCCTGCTTTGTGTTCCTCTTCATGTGAAGGAAAAGATTATAGGGGTGCTTACCATATATACATCGGAGCCCCATGAGTTCAGCGACTATGAGGTAAGTATTTTAAAGACAGTAGCAGACCAGGCGGCTATAGTGATTGAAAATTACCGGTTGGTGATAGAGACCAAAGTAATAAAGGAAGAGCTTGAGACCAGAAAGGCTGTAGAGAAGGCAAAGGGTATACTGATGAGAGAGCAGAAACTTACCGAAGAAGAAGCTTTCAGGAAGATACAGAAATTTGCCATGGATAATAGAAAGCCGATGAGAGATATAGCAGAAGCAATAATACTTTCAAATGAGATGAAGAGTATATAAAAGGAATTTTTGGCCGTAGAAATTAATATCTTTAATGGTATAATTATAAAAATTTTAATATAGAAATATATATTTATAAGGAGGAACGATGTCATTAGTACCACTAAAACAGGTTTTAGATGAAGCTATAAAAGGAAATTACGGAGTTGGAGCTTACAATGTAAATAATATGGAGCAGATTCAGGGGATAATGAGAGCAGCCAGTGAGACCAAATCACCTGTGATCATACAGGCGAGTAGGGGAGCACTTGAATATACCAATATGGCTTATATTAAATATCTTGCCGCTGCAGCAGTTGAAGACAATCCCGATATACCGATTGTGCTGCATCTTGATCATGGAAACAGCCTTGAGACCTGCAAGCTGGCAATCGAGCTGGGCTTCACATCAGTTATGATTGACGGATCACTAAAGGAAGATTCCAAGACACCCACTAATTTTGAGGAAAATGTTGCGGTTACTACAGAAGTGGTCAATTACGCTCACAAATTCGGAGTATCTGTCGAGGGTGAGCTGGGAACACTTGGCGGAATAGAAGATGGTGTAGGCTCCGGAGCTGTAAAACTTACCGACCCGGATGAAGCAGCAAGGTTTATAAAGCTTACTGGTGTAGACGCACTTGCTCTTGCTATAGGAACCAGCCACGGGGCGTATAAGTTCAAGGCAAAACCGACTCTTGCGCTTGACATAATAAATAAGGTTGTGGAAAAAATACCGGGAGTTCCGCTGGTCATGCACGGCTCGTCTTCGGTACCGAAGGAACTTATAGAGGTTATAAACAAGTACGGCGGGAAGCTGGAGAAGACCATGGGTGTACCTATAGAAAGCATCCAGGAAGCCATAAAAAGAGGTATTAGAAAGATCAACGTAGATACTGATGGAAGGCTTGCTATGACCGGAGCAGTAAGGAAGTATCTAAGCGAACATCTTGATGTTTTTGATCCAAGGGCCTATTTCGGAGCTGCAAGGGAAGCAGTTTACCAGATAGTCAAGGGGAAAATGATTGACTTTGGGACCAGCGGTCATGCCGGAGACTACAAGCCGATGACTCTTGAGGATATGAAAACTGCATATCAGTAATATCCGCGTTAAAGAAACATTTGACAAATAATAATACACTGGTATTATTTACATGAAAATTTAAAAATCTCTGGTATGAATATAGATGTTCAGCAGAGGTAAAGGTAAAGGAGCCTTCTTAAAACGGTGATGTTTTAAGGAGGTTTTTTTATTGTATTTGAGAAATTTAAAGTTTGAGTAAGATGAATAAGCTTAATATTATAAAAAAATATAAAAATGACAGGCAGGAATACTTTTCAAGACATAAGATTCCGTCCGGATGCGCAGTATTTGGAGTGATAAATGAGGCTGGAAGTAGATTTAGTGGACGCATGGTGATGGATGGGATTTCGGTTATGCATGAAAGATCTAACGGTCTGGGTGGAGGCTTTGCTGCTTACGGTATCTATCCCCAGTCTAGTGATAGTTGGGCGTTTCATATTTTTTATGATGATTCTGCAGCTAAAAAGCAGACTGAAGAGGAGATAGCTGGAAGTTTTGAAATATTACTAGGCGAAGAAATACCTACTAGAAAAATATCAGCAATAGCAGATCCGCCTATTGTATATAGGTATTTTTTGGATATAAAAGATGATTTTAAAAAAAATAGGAGCAAGAATAACAACTCCATAAATAAGGAAAGTTTAAAAGAAGCGGAAAAGGACTATATTGTAAATTTGGTTATGCATATAAATAAGGATATAAATGGTGCACATGTGATCTCGAGTGGGAAAAATATGGGGATCTTTAAGGGGATAGGATTCCCTGAGGATATTGGAGAGTTTTTCAGAGTGGATGAATATAAAGGTCATATCTGGACATCACACGGCAGATTTCCCACCAACAGCGTGGGGTGGTGGGGAGGAGCACATCCCTTTGGACTGCTGGACTGGTCTGTTGTGCATAACGGAGAGATTTCATCATACGGGACCAATAAGAGGTTTGTAAGCGGATTCGGGTATGAATGTACGCTTTCGACAGATACTGAAGTCATAGCATATTTATTTGACCTGATAGCAAGGAAGCAAAAAATAGACATAAGGATGATCCACCTGATTTTGGCCTCTCCTTTGTGGCAGGAAATAGAAAGGATGCCGCGGGATAATAAAGAACTGGTAAAAGCCCTGAGAATTTTATATGGGAGTGCGCTTATAAACGGTCCTTTCAGCATAATAGTGGGGAATACCGGTTTTATGTATGCCTTAAATGATAGGATAAAGCTGAGGCCCCTGGTTGCAGCAAGAAAGAACGATTATCTATTTGTTTCCAGTGAGGAAGCTTCAATAAGAAAAGTCTGTCCTTCGCCGGATATTTTATGGCATCCAGACGGCGGAGAACCGGTCATAGGAATTGTAAATAAAAAGGTTGCGGGGAAAAAAGGAGACGGGACAAGATCTGTAAAGCTGGATGACCAGCCCGTGAAAGTCTGAGGTGATAAAAGTATGGCTTTAAAACTTAATCAGTCTGAGTTTATAATTGAAAGAGATGAAAATAAATGCATATCCTGCCAGGTCTGTGTAAGACAGTGCTCCAATGATGTCCATGAATACGACAGTGAAGGGGATATGATATACAGTGATAGTCTCAAGTGTGTCGGATGTCACAGATGTGAAAGCCTGTGTCCGACCGGCGCTTTAAAGATAAAGGAAAGAAAATCGCAGTTCCGAACTAATTATAACTGGAGCGCAAGTCACCTGAGGGATATATACAGGCAGGCAGATTCAGGAGGCGTTCTTCTTACAGGAATGGGTTGCGATAAGCCATATACTGTTTACTGGGACCGTATCCTATTTAATGCTTCTCAGGTTACAAATCCTTCCATTGATCCCCTGCGGGAACCAATGGAGATAAAGACATTTATAGGAAGGAAACCTGACCGGCTTGAGTTTAAATCAAGCAGAAGCAGTAAAAATACCGGGGTCAGGCTGAAGACAAAGATGAGTCCGCAGCTGGAACTCTCTACTCCCATTATGTTTTCAGCTATGTCTTACGGTTCCATTAGTTTAAACGCATGCCGATCTTTGGCTGCTGCTGCTTCACAGTTTGGTACTTATTACAATACCGGTGAGGGAGGGATGCATAAAGACCTGTACGAATATGCAAAAAACACAATTATTCAGGTTGCTTCCGGAAGATTTGGTGTTGATGCGGATTACCTGAACAAAGGTTCAGCAGTGGAAATCAAGATAGGACAGGGAGCAAAGCCCGGGATCGGCGGGCATCTCCCGGGAGAGAAAGTGACTAAAGACATATCCAATACCAGAATGATTCCTGAAGGAACAGATGCTCTGTCTCCAGCTCCGCACCATGATATTTATTCCATTGAGGATCTGGCCCAGCTGATAAATGCCTTAAAGGAAGCTACCGATTGGTCTAAACCTGTGGGAGTAAAGGTATCTGCGGTGCATAACATAGCACCTATCGCAAGCGGAATTGTAAGAGCAGGAGCTGATTTTATAGCTATAGACGGGCTCAGGGGAGGTACCGGTGCTGCTCCACAGATCATAAGGGATAATGTGGGAATACCAATAGAGCTTGCAGTTGCTTCCGTTGACGAGAGATTAAGGGAAGAAGGAATAAGGCATAAGGCATCTATTATTGCCGGCGGGAGTATCAGATCTAGCTCGGATGCAATAAAGGCCATAGCGC
Organism: uncultured Actinomycetota bacterium; assembly: GCA_964561115.1. GTDB lineage: Bacteria > Actinomycetota > Humimicrobiia > Humimicrobiales > Humimicrobiaceae > CAZBSE01. Next base: position 18,793 of record CAZLOE010000013.1, on the reverse strand, counting down.
TTGGTGCTGATGCGGTGTATATAGCTACGGCCGCGCTTATAGCAATGGGATGCCACCTGTGCCAGAAATGTTATACCGGTAAATGCAACTGGGGGATAGCTACCCAGGATCCTTATCTTACCAAAAGGCTAAATCCCGAGATCGGTACCAGAAGGCTGTTAAATCTGCTCAGGAGCTGGTCTCTGGAGATAAAGGAGATGCTGGGCGGTGCAGGTATCAATGCTATTGAAAGCCTTAAGGGAAACAGGGAACACCTTAGAGGTATAGGTTTAAATGACAGAGAGCTTGAAGTTTTGGGAATAAAACATGCCGGAGAGGCCTGGTGAGGTAAAAATGAAGAAAATATATATTCAGGAAGAATACTGCATAGGCTGCAGGTTATGCGAGATCTACTGCCAGGTAAAGCATTCTAAGAGCAAGAAGATAATAAAGGCTTACAGGGAGGAATTGATAGATGTGCTGCCCAGGGTGCTGGTGGAGGAAATCGGCTATAATTCCTTTGCAATCCAGTGCAGACACTGCGCAGATGCACCATGTGTTGCCGCCTGCATATCGGGAGCTATGCAAAAAAACAAAAATACAGGGGTTGTGACATGCGATGAGGATAAATGTGTAGGATGCTGGAGCTGTATTATGGTCTGTCCTTACGGAGTGATAAGAAGGGATCTTTCCGGTAAAAAAATAGCCTCAAAGTGCGATCTCTGTGTTGATGAGGAGATTCCTGTGTGTGTTAAGAATTGCCCAAATGAGGCCTTAAAATTCATAGAAAAAGACGAGAATGAAAAAAACTAAAATGATAAGAAAAAATAATACTAAAAAAAATAATAAACTTATTGACTATGTAATAATAGGCAATTCGGCCGCAGGTCTTGCTGCTGCGGAGAGCATAAGGGAGCTGGATAAAACAGGAAAGATAACCGTGCTTTCCGAGGAAGAGCATTTAAATTACTCAAAGCCGATGATAACCTACTTCCTGACCGGATCGGTAGATCTAAAAAGGATTTCTTTTAAGGATAGAGAGTTTTACAGGGTTAATAATATAGATATTAGAATAAATACAAGAGTCAAGTCTGTAGATACAGATAAGATGTCTTTGACTGTGGAAGACGGAAGCAGGATAGGATTTAGAAAGCTGCTGATTGCGAGCGGCGGGAAGCCTATTATTCCCAGGATCAGAGCAGCAGGTGCAGGTTCCGGAGAAGCTGTGTCTTTTAATGCCGTGGATAGCATGAATTATAAAAAAATTGGTGGGATCTCCACTCTCGCAACACTAAGAGATGCCATAAGGATAAAGGACTATCTAAAAAAGAACAGTGTTAAAAGGATATCAATACTGGGAGGAGGCCTTATCGGACTAAAAGCAGCAGAGGCATTTCTGGATATGGGTATTGATATCAATATAATAGAGCTTGCAGACAGGGTCCTTTCGGCTACATTTGACCGGCAGGCATCAGGGATCATCGAAGAAAAAATAAAAAGCAGGGGCAGCAAAATTTATAAAAATAATACTATTGAAGAGGTCTATATTACAAAAGGCAATATTTCCGGATACAGGTTAAATGACGGCAGGAAAATGGAATGCAGACTGCTGGTAATAGCAGTAGGAGTCATACCCAATACTGGTTTTATTTACGGCGGTAAAGTTAAAATAAAAAGGGGGATTTTAGTAGATGACCGAATGCAGACATCTGTGAAAAATATCTATGCTGCCGGGGACGTGGCGGAAGGTCTGGATATACTGCTTAAGGAAAACAAAAATATAGCCATATGGCCGCTTGCCGTAATGCAGGGCGCAGTAGCCGGGAACAACATGGCCGGAGGGAATAAAAAGTACAGTGGCGGATTTTTTATGAATTCTGTTGAAATATTGCAGATCCCGTCCATTTCAATGGGGCTGACCGTCATAGAAGATAAGAGAGAGAAAGATATGGAAGTGCTTAAAGATTTTAATCCGGATAAACATATATATAAGAAAATAGTGATAAGAAATAACAGGATCATAGGAGTAATACTGGTTGGAAATATCGAGAGAGCAGGGATCTATGCGGGACTCATAAGAAATGAGATAGATATAAGCAGTGTAAGAGAAAATATATCCAGAGAAAATTTTGGAATAATACACCTTCCGGCTGATTATAAAAAACATCTGGTCGTGGGTGAAGGGATAGAAGTATGAGACTTTCAATTGACGCAAAAAATTTAGAATACCGCAAACTAAACTCCAAAATTAGAAAGTTCTTGAATAATAGCGGCGGAAATAATAGTACAATCACCATAAAAAATGTACTTGGCCAGAGGTATATCAGTGATGGACTAAGATGCAGTGCTTCTATAAGAATTTACGGCACACCTGGAAATGACCTGGGAGCTTTTATGGACGGCCCCTTCATTGAGGTTTTTGGCAACGGCCAGGATGGTATTGGAAATACTATGAATTCGGGAAGAATCATAATACATGGTGATGCAGGTGACATTTTAGGTTATTCGATGAGAGGTGGAGAAATCTATGTAGAGAAAAATATCGGTTTCAGAGGCGGTATTCATATGAAATCATATCTTGAAAAGGTACCGGTAATAGTAATAGGGGGAAGCGCAGGTAACTTCTTAGGTGAATATATGGCCGGGGGTGTTATTATACTTTTAGGTCTGTATAGAAAGGAAAAGCATTTTTTCCCTTTTGAGGGCGATTCCGTTATAGCTGGAGACTATATAGGAACCGGGATGCACGGCGGTGAAATATATATAAGAGGTGACATAGAAGATCACAGGCTGGGAAAAGAAGTAAAAAAGGTCAAACTCACTAATAATGACAAGTATCTTTTAGAAAGTTACACTGCAAATTACTGCAGTTTTTTTAGCTGTGATAGAAAAAAGATCTCTAAAAGTGATTTTATAAAATTAGTACCTTATTCTCATCGCCCGTATGGAAAACTTTACGCGTACTGATTGATGCTATAAAAGACCTGAATTGTGAAACTGTGGTATAATAATCACACAATAATTTCTATAAATTAAATAAATGGATGTAATTTTATTATATCAATATACAATAACCGTAATTCTTCTTTTTATTCTTATAAACTTTTTAATAAATAACATCCTGTTTAAAAACACTTCAAAATATAAGCTGCCATCCAGTATAATAAAAGATAATCCGCTGATATCTGTACTGGTTCCTGCCAGGAATGAAGAAGAAAACATAAAAAAATGTATTGTATCTCTCACTAAACAGGACTATAAAAATATAGAAATACTTGTTCTTGATGATAACTCTACTGATAATACTGCAAATATAATAAGAAAACTTTCCAAAAAATATTCCAATGTAAAATTTTACAAAGGAGAGCACTTAAGGAAGGGATGGCTTGGTAAGTCTTTTGCCTGTCACCAGCTGTCAAAACATGCCAGGGGAAAGTATATGATCTTTACCGATGCGGATACCCTTCATTTCCCTGACTCAATATCAAGTGCGGTTGCATGCCTGGAAAGATACAAGGTGGATGCATTGTCTGTTTTCCCCATGCAGATAATGGTCACCATGCATGAGAGGATGATGGTGCCATTTGGGAATTATATTATTTTAGCTCTTTTTCCGCTTTACCTTATGAGAAAAGTAAAAAATGCGATGTTCTGTACTGCAATAGGCCAATTTATGATGTTTAAGTCAGAAGTTTACAGAAAGATCGGGGGGCATAAATCTATAAAGGGTAAAGTTCTGGAAGATGTAAAGATCTCAAAACATGTAAAGAGAAGCGGATATAAATTTATGATTTTTGACGGCCGCAGCAACTTATACTGCAGGATGTACAGGAGTTTTAGGGATGTGGTAAGGGGTTATTCAAGAGTTTTATTTGCAGCTTTTGACTACAATATTTTTATGATGTCAATGGCCATTTTTTTAATAGCGACTGTTTTCCTTGGTCCTTTTATAATGCTGCCTTTGGGGGTTGTTTTTAACTGGTCAGCTCTAATAATAGAAATAATAATTCTTCAGATGATCATCATCCTGACTACCAGAATAGTCTTTGCCATCAGATTTAAGTGCAGGAGTGTCGATGTATTACTGCATCCGGTGGCTATGTTATATCTTTTATTTATAGCTGTGAAGTCGATTTTAGATATCAGGTACGGAGATGGTATGACATGGAAAGGCAGAGTATATACTATTGATGAAGAAGATAAATTGAGACTGGTAAACGATAATTACGAGTGATCACCTTATTTTTGGGGTAAACAGGTCTTTTGTACTTTTTTCTTTTCTGAATTTAAAGTTTTGAGAAAGATTTATTGAACGGTTGATGTATTTTGGGACAGAGATTATTATAAGTAATTCTCCCATAATAAGATAAAGGTAAGAACCCTTAAAAAGCCATAGAAAGATACTTGCCGCAGTAACTGCTGAAATTATTCCCCATATCATATTGCGGATCAAAAACAGTACTGGGACGATACCGATCCCGTAAGCTACAACTGCAAGAGGATGAACAGCACACAAAAAACCCAGCGTAGCAGCAACCCCTTTACCTCCTGAAAATTTTAGATAAGGAGAATAATTATGCCCTGCCACGGCAGCGCATCCGGCAAGAAGTGCTACCATGTCCATACCGGTTATTCTTAAAACCAGAAAGTATGATAAAGTACCTTTAAGAACATCCAAAATTATTCCCGTGACTCCCCAGATTTTTGAGACATTAAACACAAGATTCCAACCACCAGGGTTTCTGTCTCCGATTTTTCTTAAATCCTTGTTACTGTGGATTTTAGCAATAATGTTACAGAAAGGTATTGCCCCTATGAAATAGCAGATTACAATAAGCCCTATATTTCTGTATAACTCCAGATTTGACATGATAATATAGAAAGATTTTGTTATTTATAAATTATAACTTTAGCATATTGCCTGTTTTATTTTAAGTATATTTAAAATAGAGAATACAGAAGATTATCCTTTAGTATTTATAAAAACGGTACAGTATAAGGCAATATGCTGTTGTAAGTTGAAAGGTATGTTTAATCTTTGACCTTGATTTTACCGATGGCCCATATTATTAACAGTGCTGCAAAAGCGGGTGCAAATACAAAAAAACTCACAACTAAAGTTATAACCCAGGCTACGGTATTCATTTTAATCCAGTATTTTTTTTCTTTCTTGTTATTCATCTTAGCAGCTTTCATTAAGTCTTTAATTTTAAAATCAAGTATATCAAGCCTGGTTCTTTTTTGTCCAATAAATATTTAACTTTTTCTTTTATAAGGCAGAGATTAAAGCGGGCTATGCGATATCTATTTTTCTCATACGGAGAATAGAAAAGAATATCAGGATTATTATCATACAGAATGAAATAATGAAAATGGGGATCAAAGAATTATCAAAAACATGACCCAGATCTGCTGCCTTGTAAAGCAGGTAATTGGGAAAGTATGCTTTTATGATATTAAACCTGTTGAATATGCTTAAACTGTATGCCAGGATAGCAACGGAAAATCCCACGATCAGGCCTCTTCTGAACAGGCTGCTCAGGAAGATAAGGAAAGATAACAATAGAGCATAATATATGATATAGAGGAGTGAAGATTTCAACACAATCCCGATTGACAATAGCCCTCCTTCAAAAAGACGTGTTATATAAAAATAATTGGTCAGAAAGGCTACCAGTATAAATAAAGAAATTGTAAACATATAATGGATATATTTTGCGGTTACAAAACCTGCAGGTTCTGCGCCTCTGGAATATGGAAAAACCAGTTTCTTATAGTAAACCTCATTTGAGATCGATCCCATAAGTGAAAATACAATAAATAATGTACCTATTTCAAACACATCTCCCATAAAATCAATAAAGGCAGCATCAATTGTATATTCTGAAAAAAGAACAGAAAGATTAGCAGGTAGATAGTTTTTTAAAAGCAGGGGCATTAATTTTATCATCAGGGGATTCATTATGGCCCAGAAGACTATACCTGAAAATAAGATCAGGTATTTATAACTTCTTACTGCCTCCAGCATCTCTTTTTTAAAATAGGCCTTAAATGTTTTCACTTTTTTATTATCCTTATAAAGATATCTTCAAGCGTGCTTTTTCTTATCTGGTAACTGGAAATATTTACTTTAAGTTTGGAGATCTCTTTTAATACTTCCTTTTTAGCGTGGTCTATATCTTTGATGTAAAGGCTTACCCTCCGGCCTTTCCGTTTTATACTTTCAATCCAGCTGAGTTTTTTTAAACGGTTGACTTCCTTTCCCGGTTCTTCTTCAAATTCAATATCAAAAATTGGCTGTATATAGGTTTTATATAATTGGGATAAATCTTCTGTTAAAATTATTTTACCTTCATCTATAATACATATTTTATCGCATACCCTTTCTGCATCGTTTAAAATATGTGTGGATATAAAAATGGTTATCCTGTCGTTCTTAAGGCTTTCAATAAGTTCAAGCATTTCCAGCCTTCCTTCAGGGTCAAGAGCAGACGCAGGTTCATCCAAAAACAGTATTTCAGGATTATTCATAAACGCCACTGCCAGTGCCAGTCTCTGTTTCATTCCCCTCGAGTATCCACCAATACGCCTCTTTGCCTGTTTGGTCAGTTTGACCATTTCTATAAGACGTTTTATATATTTGCCTGATTTTTCAGCATCAAAACCTATAATATCTCTCATGAAATTTAGATACTGGTAAGCGTTCATATAATTGTAGAAAGCAGGGGTCTCAGGCAGGTACCCAATTGATTTTACCAATTCGCGCTTGTGTTTTAGGAAATCCTTACCCTTGATGAAGATTTTACCGCTGTTAAATCTGATCAACCCGGTTAAAATATTCATGGTGGTAGTTTTACCGGCGCCGTTTCTTCCGATAAATCCAAATACTGAACCTTTATCTACCTCAAAACTGATAGCTTTTAATGCCTCGACATTTCTGTAGTTTTTTACCAGATTGGCAACCTTAATCATATTCTTTATCTTTCTTCCTGCCTACTATCAGGAAAACAATAGGTCCGATAAAACCAAAAAAGATAATGATTAATGCCCATCCCCATTTTGGAAGGTAAGCTGCTTCGTTTCTGAAAAGTATCACCAGGGCAAATATCATAAGGCCGTACTCGATTATCATATACGGGATAAGAAAAGGCAGGAATCTTGAGATCTCGGATAGAATATAATTTAAATCTGCTGCTATAATTTAAATCACCTGTTTGATAAAATTAATTATATTTTTATATTATATACTTTACCTATAATAATTGTAAAAATAAAATATTAATTTTGTTGGTAAAATACAATTGTTAGGAAAGGAATGTCATGGTTGATTTCTTTGTCTCGGGTTTTGTCTATCCCGGTATAACATGGGGTCAGATACTGGTCGGTATCGGACTGGGCATCATCTTCGGAGCTGTTTGGTATGCTGCATACTGGACTCCTATTTTAGGCAGGCCCTGGCCATGGGCAGTTCTTGCCGGCAGTGCTTTTCTATCCTGGGCTGCTGTAGTATTCATCCAGATGCCACTTCAGGCCTGGATAAGACAGGCTATATATTTTTTTTGGAGCCAGGATATTATTTTACGCTGGCTGCTGTTTGTTGGGATACCCCTGGTGCTTATAAGCGGTCTGGTACAGGAGGGTTCCAAGCTGTTACCTGTAGTCATATATTGGTGGAGGAAGGGTAAAAAAATTGATCCTAAGCTGGGTCTTGTGATAGGAGCTGTAGCCGGGCTGGGATTTGGTGTCTTTGAGGCTGTCTGGGTCCATAATAGTATTTTTATATCAGGCTGGAGCTGGGAAGCAGCTAAGGTCTACGGACTTTTTTTAGCCATACTGCCATTTCTGGAAAGATTTTTTGTTGTGGCATTTCACACTGCTTCAAGTGCTATAGCAGGCTGGGGGCTTGCTAAAGGATGGGGCTGGCAGTTTTATCTTATTGCTTCTATTGCTCATACGGTTCTAAACTATAGTGCTGTTATCTTCCAGGCAGGAGTATTAGATCAGTTGCAGCTGGAAGTAATTATAGCGATTTTTACTATCATGGTAACTGCCGCAGCTCTGTGGCTCAGGTATAGAAGACAAAAAAAGCTACCTGATGGGCTCCAAGCGGCTCAACTGTTCCTTAAGAATCTGATTTAATCATCATTTTCTTTGCAGACTTTAAATTCGTTCTTGGATGCTCCGCAATTGGGGCATACCCAGTCTTCGGGTAAATTTTCAAAATCATATGGTGATTCTAATCCAAATTCGGGGTTTTCAACATGAGCATCGTATGTATATCCGCAGGAAGAACATTTATGCTTTTTCATGTTACCTTTTATCGTTTTAATATCGTTCCTTTTCTGTTTTTATTCTAACTTAATTAATTTTAGTATACAATATGTATATATAATTATAATTGCTTTGATTTGAGTCATTTTACTACGAAAAATAAACCCGTAGGGGAGAGCTTATCTGCATTGATTTAATATAATCGTTAAAAGAAGAGATTATGAAAAGAAGTAGATTATATGTATTACTTGTCTTTTCTATACTGACCGTACTTTTTACAACTGCTTCTTTATTCGACCGTTGCAGCCTTACTGCTGTCAATGGCCCGGATGAGAAAAACGATGTCACAGAAGAAAATGAGGAAGAAATATTAAATACAGCTGCAGAAGGACAGCTTGTTCAACCGCAGGACCTTGAATACCTGGGAGCATTCAGAATGCCGGAAGGGTCTAATGGAACCAGCTGGGAATGGGGCGGAACGGCTGCTGCCTACTATCCGGATGGCGATCCTGAAGGTTCAGGCGATGGATATCCCGGTTCAATATTTGCAACAGGGCATGAATGGGAGCAGCAGATTTCGGAAATAAGTATACCAGTACCAGTAATATCCGGGAGCAAAGATGTAAATGATTTAAATACTGCAGTAACTCTTCAGGATTTCCATGATATCAGAGGAGATCTATTTGGCTACCTTGAAGTCCCAAGAGTGGGTCTGGAATATCTACCAAAACAGGGTGAGCAGACAACTGGTAAACTATATTATTGCTGGGGTCAGCATATGCAGGAAGGTGATGATGGCCCCTCTCATGGATGGTTTGAACTGGATCTGTCCAATCCTCAGATGCAGGGGCCCTGGAGAATAGATGGCCAGGTCAAGTATGTGACTGCTGATTATATCTTTGCTATTGATGAAGACTGGGCTTCTGTAAACACACCGGGTAAATTGCTGGCCACTGGAAGATTCAGGGATGGTGGACAGGGAGCGCAGGGTCCATCTCTTATCGCTTACGGCCCGTGGAATGATGGAAATCCTCATCCGCCTAATTCATCTTTATCCAATATTCCTCTATTACTTTATTCATCAGTATATGATGATATGGAAGGTGTTTATGCTGTGGATGATTATCAACATTCTGATGAATGGGCCGGGGGCACCTGGGTAACATTTGGCGGGAAAACGGCAGTAATATTTGCCGGTATAAAAGGTCTGGGTGAATGCTGGTATGGTTTTTACGACGGTACTGTCTGGCCGGAGGAGCCGCCGTATCCGGAAGAAGGTCCGGGAGAAAGGGGATGGTGGTCTGATGATTTTACAGCCCGTATGATCTTTTATGACCCATCTGATCTTGCTAAAGTAGCTCAAGGGGAAATGGAATCATACCAACCTCAGCCATATGCTGTTATGGATATCGATGATATACTTTATAATATTCCGGAATATGAGCTCCGTCATCTGGGTGCATTAAGCTTTGACAGAGAAAATGGAATAATTTATTTATTTGAATTCAGAGGGGATTACGAAAATGAGAAACCCCTGGTTCATGCCTGGAAGATACAGTAGCGGTTTTTACTTTACTCAGAACTGTAAAGTTTTTACGGTAATTTTTTTTAGTTTTTAATTATTGAAAAGGGGGTATAAATGAAAAAGATGGTTATATGTTTGACTATCATGTTTATACTGGTTTTTGTTTGCGGCTGCAGCAAAATAGCAGGTGAAGTATCCGAAGCAATAGAAGAATCGGAAGCGCTCAACGGAGAAGTGTCAGGTACGACTGGAGGTTTACCATCTGGTTTTCCGGAAACTGTTCCTTTACACAGCCAGGCTGATATTGTTGAATCATCAAAAGGGACAGCTGATGGAGTGGTTTCATATTATGTTAATATGAAGTTTGAAGGTGAAATCGAACAGCTGTCTGACTGGTATGAGCAGAAATTAGCTGAGAATTGGCAGATAGATTCAGTATCTTCCGGTGATTATGATGACTGGGCTGAATTTTATGTTGATGCACAGGATAGTGAATACTATTTATCAGTCTACCTGTACCAGGATGCTGGGGGCAGCTTCGTTTCCGTTGACATAAATGCAAAAGGAAAAACTGAAGCAGCCGGTGAAGCTGAAGAGGAAGCAGAAGCAGATGAGGGAGAAGAGGTAGTTGAACAAGCAGCTGATGAAACAGCAGTTACTTATTCGGGCGAGCTGGAAGATGCCGAGATTGCATTTGTATGTGCATCTGTGGGTTCTAACTGGAATATAGGTGATCACTTTCCTTATCTAAGTATAGGAGTTTGTGCTGAGTATCAATTTAATAAGGGCGATGTTATCAGGAATATACTGGAAGGGGACAGACCGGACATTATGATAATCAAGGAATGTGCCGCTTACTTCCCTCCCGAGGATTACGGTACATCTATGGAAGCTTATAAGGATCTTATAAGAGACTGGGTAAATCTCTGCAGGGGTGCGGGAGCAATACCAGTCCTTGCCACGGTTGTTCCTGTAGATCCGGATAACCCGGAAAATCCGGAAGGAAGGCTTGGATCTATCCTGGAATTTAACGATTGGATCCGTGAATACTGTGAATATGAGGAAATATCGGTTTTGGATCTGGAAGCCGCTTTGAGAATAAGTGAGGATGATAGGGCCCTTGATCCCGATTATGATTCAGGAGACGGACTTCATCCCAATGATCTGGCCTATACAGAAGAGCTTGATGACATCTTAATACCTGCACTTGAGGAAGCACTTGATATAGGGTACTGAGTTATTTAAAGATAAGAAAAATTAAATATAAGTTGAGACCAATTATATAATCTACTGTGTGCAGGAATTTTATTTGGCCAGGCTTTTACTATCTGATACGATACTTTTTCCCTTAAACATGCCGCCCTTTTCTATTGCAAGCATTGCACCTTTTTGGACCAGGTTTCCGATAAACTTACCGGTAGGTGTGATCGTCACCGTACCTGATGCAACCATATCACCTGTGAATTTGCCGGATATTACGGCATTTTTAGCTTTTATGCTTGATTCAACTTTTCCTTCTTTTCCTATTATCAGTACATCATCGGATATAATATCTCCGATAACGATACCGTCTATCTCTACCGGATATGGGAAATGTACGTTCCCCTCGATTTTTACTCCTTCGGAAATTATGCTTGAAGAATTATTCCCATTGCTTTTTACAGAGAACATCGTGTACTCCTTCTATTATTGCTTTTAGACAATAATGTATCTTTAAATAAATATATTATTATAGTAATGTATTATTATTTATATTGAAATAATTGTCAATATATTAATTAATATAGATTAATTTATTTTATATATTAGAAATCAATCTGGGTGATTAGCAGTTTATGTGGATCTTATTATCCTGGCCCACTTGTCTTTAAGAGTCACGGTTCTGTTGAAGATTGTTTTGCTGTTTGTGGTATCAGAATCAACGCAGAAATATCCCTTCCTTTCAAATTGATAGATATCTCCGGGTTTTGCTGTGGAAAGAGAAGGTTCAAGCCTGCAGTTTTTAATCACTTTGAATGAATCAGGGTTAATGCCTTCTTTGAAATCCTTACTTTCTTCTGTTCTGAGCGGATTTTCATTTGTAAAGAGATAATCATATAACCTTACTTCTGCTGATATAGAATGCTTTGCAGAGACCCAGTGAAGAGTTGCTTTTACTTTTCTACCATCGGGTGCATCTCCTCCCTTGGTAGAAGGGTCGTATATGCAGTGCAGCTCTATAATATTACCTTTTTTATCCTTGACTGCATTAATACACTTTAAGAAATAAGCATATCTAAGCCGCACTTCTCTTCCGGGAGCCAGTCTGTAAAACTTTTTAGGCGGGTCTTCCATAAAGTCTCCTCTTTCTATGTATAGAATTTTTGAAAACGGTATTTTTCTTGTACCTGCAGAAGAGTCTTCCGGATTGTTTACTGCAGTCAGTTCTTCTTCAGAGTTTTCAGGATAATTGTCTATTATGACTTTAAGCGGGTCTAATACTGCCATTACCCTTGGAGCTTTTTTATTGAGATCTTCTCTTACAAAATGTTCCAGATATGCTATTTCTACAGTACTGTCCGCTTTCGCTACCCCTATTTGTGAACAGAAGTTACGTATTGCATCAGGGGTATAACCTCTGCGCCTCACCCCTGAAATAGTTGGCATCCGCGGATCGTCCCAGCCGTTTACATATTTGTTTTCTACCAGCTCAAGTAGTTTTCTTTTACTCATTACTGTATGTGTCAGATTAAGCCTGGCAAACTCTATCTGACGGGGATGATGTATATCCAACTGTTTTATGAACCAGTCATAAAGAGGACGGTGGTCTTCAAATTCCAGAGTACATATTGAATGGGTGATATTTTCAATAGAATCGGATTGTCCGTGGCCCCAGTCATATGTGGGGTAAATACACCATTTGTTTCCTGTACGGTGATGGCTTTTATGAAGTATTCGGTACATCACCGGATCACGCATATTAAGGTTCGGTGAAGACATATCTATTTTTGCTCTCAGTACCTTTGAACCATCAGGATATTTACCATCCCGCATCTCGTTAAACAGCCGGAGATTCTCCTCTATGCTGCGGTTTCTGTAGGGGCTTTCCTTCCCCGGGGTCTTAAGAGTACCTCTATACCGGCGTATTTCTTCAGAGTTTAATTCACATACATATGCTTTGCCCTTTTTTATAAGAGTAACGGTAAATTCATAAAGTTTTTCAAAATAGTCAGAAGTATAGTGTTCCCGCTGACCCCAGTCAAATCCAAGCCATCTTATATCTTTTTTAATCGATTCCACATATTCAGGTTCTTCCTTGGAAGGGTTTGTGTCATCAAACCGGAGGTTGCATATGCCATTAAACTCATCGGCCAATTTGAAATTCAGGCATATTGCTTTTGCATGGCCAATATGAAGATACCCATTCGGCTCAGGCGGAAATCTTGTGTGGATCTTTATTTTGCTCTTTTCTAAGTCTTTTCTGATTATGTCTCTTATAAAATCAGTTTTTTCGCGATTATTGTTCATAACCTATCTTCTTTAAGATTTTAGCACTTAATAAAAATAGAACAATATTTTAAAAAAATGAGCCTTTCTTGTCAAAACTCCATTTCACTCAGGTATATAATTCATTGAATAATTCTCTTGCTTTCTTTTTTGAATCTTTAAGCACAGCAGAGCCTTTATTTGTTATAGAATAATACTTCCTTATTTTACCGCTAACATTTACTTTTCTTGAACTCAAGTACCCCTCTTTCTCCAGTTTATGAAATATGGGGTAAAGTGTACCATAGGAAATGTTATACCCGTGTCTTGCCAGTTCGTTTTTAAATTCTTTCCCGTATATTTCTTCCTTTTCAGAATGATAGAGTATATGCAGTTTTATAAATCCAAGAAAAAAATCACGGATGATTTTGTCTTCCATTCGTTCACCTCTCTGAATTTCGTCTTGTTTGCCCTTTACTGATTATCAGACTTGTAAGAAAGATCAAAAAGCCCAGCAGGCTGAACAGTGATGAAATAATAAATGCCCACATACTTCCATAAATATCCCATACAGTTCCCATTATAATTGAAGCAGGAAGAAGAGCTAATCCGATTCCTGTATTAAACAGGCCGTAAGCTGTAGCTCTCTGGTCACAGCTTACAAGATCCGCTATATATGCTCTAAAAATACCATCTGACAGTCCGTAGTATATGCCGTAGGCTGCAAACAATATCCATACGGACCATAGAGAATCTGAGATAGCAAAAAGAAAATAAATAATTGAATAATATATGAAAGATACGGTTATTATCGGCTTTCTGCCTATCCTGTCAGAGAGTGTTCCGAATAACGGTGATGACAGAGAGCAGAATATATTATAGACGATCCAGATAACAGGGATTAAAAAAATTGCTAGTCCTTCTTCTCTTGCTTTGAGGATTAAAAAAGCATTGGAGGAATTTCCAAGATTAAATATTATGATTGATGCCAAAAATAAAATAAAAGGCGTACTTCTCAGGCTGCTTTTTTGTTTGGTATTTACAGAAGCATCCTTTTCTGCAGCTGTATCCCTTACAAATTTAATAAAAAAAAGGGCTATAGCGGCAGGGATCACAGATAGTAAAAAGACAAGGCGCACATTATTGTTAAAAAAGAATAAAATGAGCATTGCTATTATAGGGCCGCCGATAGCCCCTATTCTATCCATAGCTCTATGAAAACCGAAAGCTTTGCCTTTTTTTAAAGTACTGACTGAAGTAGAGATCAGAGCATCTCGGGCCGGTGTCCTTGAAGCCTTACCCATCCTTTCAAAAAATTTTATAAAAAGAACAGCAGGCCAGGTATTGGCAAAAAATAAAAAAGGCTTTGAAACGGTAGAAAGGCCGTAGCCCAGATAGATAAATAACTTTCTTTTTCTTAATTTGTCCGACAGTCTGCCGAAGACAGGCCTGAAGAGAGAAGCAGTACTTTCTGCGATACCTTCTATTATACCTATTAATGCTTTTCTGGCACCGATGCTGACAAGAAATTCGGGTATCAATGGATAAATCATCTGAGTTGAAAGATCGGTAAATAAAGAGACCATCCCAAGAAGAACAATGTTCTTCTTTGATTTTTTATTATCCATTATATAGTAAAGCGATATCGTTTATAGATATAATGATATATTATATTCTCTGGTTGGAATTGTCAAGAGTTATAGATATGATAGGTTTATTGATATCTGAGTTGAATCAATCTGTTATTCTATCAAGTAATTTCCTAATTAACGGGACCACTACCAAAGAAACCGGTAGTGCAACAGCAAAGGCTATTCCAAACGATTTCAACCAGATCATAAAGAAATTTGGCTGCCACCCTGCGTTTATCAGTGCCAAGGCAAAGGACATTATAAATGACATTATGATAGATACAAATAAGCCGAATAATAGCCCGTAATATTTCCTTCTAATCTTCAATAGCACCTCTTATAAGTAAGTTCATAATATTTATAGTGGTTATATATATTATCTTAATATAATAGGTAATCCAATTGAATTTTTAAATATATAAATTTATTGTTTTTATATATAATGAAGAAAATAATCGAATCAATAGAAGGAGGAGTAGATTATGAAGGCGTTGGTCATATTTGATTCAAATTTTGGAAATACAAAAAAAATTGCAAAAACTATTGCAGAAAAACTTGAAACAGATACAAAGGTTCTGTCAGTTTCTGATTTTAACATAAAAGAATTGGAGGGTATTAAACTGCTTGTTGTAGGCAGCCCGGTCAATGCTTGGAGGCCGACTGAGAAGATATTGAAATTTTTGGCGGACCTTAGCGAAGACTGTCTTAAGGGTATTAAGGCAGCATCTTTTGATACCAAAATGAGATCCTTTCTTTCAGGAGATGCTTCAAAAAAGATATCCCGAAAACTTGAAAAGGCGGGTGCGGAGATTGTTGTCGAGCCGCAGGCATTTATTGTTAAAGGAAGTAAGGGCCCATTATTTGATGGTGAAATAGAAAAAGCAGAAAAATGGGCGGCATCAATAAAAAACGCTCTTTAAAAAACAATTCTTCTATAAATTAATATCTAAAAATATTCATTAAATGACAAGGATTAGAATCAAAAACCGAACGATATCATTTTTAATTGTTCTGGCAGTATACATACTTGCTTTCTTTGCCGGTCTATTGGTTTTTAAACTATCCTCCAGCATGCATTTACTTGTATCCACATTTTTAGCAGATATAGCTGCAACACTGGTTGTTTGGGGTTTTGGAATACTGTTTGGTAATTCCAGCATATATGATCCGTATTGGAGTGTGGCACCGTTGATTATCCTTCCATGCTGGATAATGATCAAAGGAATCTCATTTTCAGCAATTGATATTTTATTTTTGGTTGCAGTCATTGTTTGGGGAATACGGCTGACCCTGAACTGGGCTTTTAGGTGGAAGGGGCTGCACCATCAGGACTGGCGGTATACCATGCTTAAAAAAAGGTCACACCGCCTGTGGTTTTTTACCAATCTTATGGGGATAAATCTAATGCCGACAATAATTGTATTTGCGGCACTCACTCCTGCCTATTTTGGGATCGGACAGGGAAGACCGTTAAACTTCCTTACAGGTATCTGGTTTGCTGTCTGTATTACTGCTGTTTTGGTTGAATCTATTTCTGATAGGCAGATGAACCTGTTTAAGAAGGACAGGTCAAATAAAAATAAATATATTAACCGGGGATTATGGCGCTACTCACGTCATCCAAACTATTTAGGCGAGATTTCATTCTGGTGGGGAATATGGCTGATGCAGATGGGCGTTTCACCGCAGATCTGGGCGACAGTAGCCGGGCCTGTATTGATTACACTTCTTTTCATTTTTATAAGCATACCGATGATGGAAAAGCATATTCTGACCTCGGTACCCGATTACAGCCGTTACCAAAAACGGGTATCCGTATTGAAACTGATGCCCAGGAAAAGACAGAAGGCTGAGTGATTTTAGGAACTGTTCAGATTGTCCGGGGACAGTGGGAAAAGTTAAAACCAAACTTGATTTATTTATAAAATTCGGCTTATTTTCTACTAAATCTATGACTGTAACTTAAAATACTTGTAGGGATTATTAATATAAATAAAGCAGCCATGCAAATATAGATCACATTGTTTACTGAAAAATTTTCTGCCAGGTAACCCGCTGAATACTGGAAAATAACCACACCTAAAAAACCAAAACTGTTTATTATACTGATAATGGACCCGGAATTGCGGGGATTTTGATGTATGCCCAAGGACACTGCGGCAGCGGCTATACCTGAGAAAGAAAGAGCAAAAAGCATTATGAAGATGACTTTGAGGATAAGCATATTTACGAAAAAGAAAATGGTCAAAGTGATGAAAGCCAGTATCACAGAAATTTGCATTATTTTCTTTTCGCTAAACCTGGAAAAAAGAAAGCTCTTTATAAACATACCGACAGCAAAAGATAATGCATATAGACAGAGTATCAGCGAACCGATAGTCACGGGGATGTTCAGGTTCTTAAAATAAGTAGTAAGCCAGGATCCAAAAGTGATTCCGGCTCCTAAATGCAGAAAGTTGATGATACCGCATAAGATAATGGTAAGATTCGATAAAAGCTTGCGGTTGGTGGAGAGCAGCCTTCTAAAGTCATCTTCGTGCTTTATATTATGCAGGCCTTCCGGTTTTAGTGATAATATTGATATAAGTAAAAGTACATTTAGCAGCGAAACAGATAGAAACAGGTATCTCCAGTTGATGTTTAAGTACAGGGCTCCGCTGACTAGGAGGGGGGCAATAAAACAACCCAGTAAAAATCCTGTATTTAGCCGCATTATCATCTTGCTTCTGATTAAATGAAAAGCATCACTGATTATAGCAGTAGAGCTAACTGCAATTATTCCCCAGGCTGCTCCAAATAAGATATAGCTTAAAGTAAAATAGTTGAAATGGGTTGAAAAGTACAGGCCTAAAAAACATGATGCAAATAGCAAATTGCCGAAAATATATACGTTTTTTTTACCGATCCTTTCTGAAAGTATTCCCGCAAACAGGCTTGATAATAAAAGACCAAAGGCACTTAGAGACAGGGTAGCGCCGATTCTGTCCAGATCAACATTAAAACTTTCTGACAATACCGGTATCAAGGGCCCAAAAATAGAAGCCCCCAATCCTAATAGAAGGAATTGAGTAAAAAATAAAGGAAATGTCTTTTTCTCAGCCATTAAGTCTTAAATTATAATATTATTGAACCAGAATTTGAAGCTTATTGGAAAACTTTTATTTGAAGTCAAATAATGCTGAAAAATCAATCTCCCTTGCTGGAAAGTATGATATTTTCTTTGGTAAGAAGGCGGAGAAAGAATAAGACGACTGACCAGAAAGCTGCAGTACCGGCAAGATACCATAAGCAAAAGGACCAGGAGGCGAGATTCATTACTCCTGTGGCTACACCCAGCGGAATTCCCATCATCAGGCCGAATCCGACAATGAAGGAGGGCGCTATTGCTATATCAGGATTCTTTGCAAGAGAGTAAAGGACAATGAACAGAAGAAGCCCCAAAAGCAGCAGGGGATTAATAACCAGACTGGTCAATAGAAGAGGGGCCGGCAGGAAGAGTCTGCCTGTTACAGGTCTTATGGTAATAAGATTTACCGAAAACAGAACTATCAAAGTGGAAACTGTAGAGATTAAAAATCCTGGAAGGAAAATAGCCAGACTTTTACCTATAAAGATCTCTTTTGGGCTAAGTGTCGTGGCAAGAAGGGATTCTATATTTCCATTTGCCTTCTCCTTGATTATGGGGAAATTAGCAAAGGACCAGATGAATGTCATGAGTATAAACAGCGGAAAAAAGTAGGAGATGAGACCCATTATAAGCTCCAGCATAGGTTTGGCTGCTTCTTTTACCTGAAGCCATTCCTGCCTTTTTAAGAGGACACTTACCACAACGGCGGCAGCGATAGTGATTATGATGAATACGATGATTATAATAAGAAAGGCAATGGTTTTTCTTAGTTCTCTGAAATCTCTATGAAAAACA
>CAZLOE010000012.1:0-30781 GCA_964561115.1 uncultured Actinomycetota bacterium | reverse complement strand
TTTTTTATAGCATAAATATCTAAAATTTTTGTCCTGACCATAGGTGGTCCGGCTACATATATCTATTACATCTTGAAATATTTGTCTGTTAATTTGCAGACGCCAGGAATCCTGAAAGTATTGCACTGGAATGCTATAATCAATGCAACAATTGCCAGAACTCTTGCAATACCGAAAATTACCCAGCCTAACCACGAAAAGAAAAACCATCCTATAAAAGGAATCATACCTAAGAGAAAGGAAATTACTAATAAAGATCCGATTTCAATAATTCCTAAAATAAGTGCTTGAAGCGCATTCCACTTTACGAATTTGTTTTCTTTTTCAATTAGCCAGAATACTAATCCCCCAACCCAACTGAAAAGATACGCGAGAAGTACGGCCACCTTGGGATCCATACCAGTAGAACTCTTCTTGGTGCAATCTGCATCAATCTCTGTTTTACTTACTGCCATTTAGTTTTCCTCCTTTTAATTGATATTTTTTAATATTTCAAAGTAAACTTATCTATTATATCAAAACATCCCTATTGTAAAATATGATATCAGATTTAGAAAATAAATTAAATTAAATCATTTTACTAACTTTCTGAAGTAACTATGGAATAAGATGCCACCTTAGCTCCTTCCCCTAAATTAATGACTTTGACTCCCTGGGTGGACCTTCCAATTCTTGATATGGACTTGGCGGGAATTCTTATCAGCACTCCTGTATCAGAAATTATCATAACGTCATGTTCATCCTTTAGTATGCCTGCCCCGGCTACTTTTCCTTTCTTTTCAGTTATCTTTAAGGTCTTTACACCGAGTCCGCCTCTTTTTTGCGTTTTATATTCAGACAGCTGTGTCCTTTTCCCATAGCCGTTTTCCGTAAGCACAAAAAGGTCCCCTTCAAGCTCTTTTGCAACCATCATAGAAAGGACTTCATCTCCTTTGGCAAGCCTCATTCCCTTTACTCCCTGCGAAGTCCTTCCCATTGGCCTGCAGTCTTTTTCACTGAACCTTATAGCCTGGGCATTTCTTGAAACCATAATGACTTCATCGCTGCCGTTTGATTTCTCTACCCCTATTAATTCATCTCCTTCTTTTATGGTCATGGCGATGATCCCATCCCTCCTGGAAGAGTCGTAAGCTTCAATATGAGTCTTTTTGATTATTCCTTTCTTTGTGGCCATTATTAAATACTTGTCATCTCCATAATCTCTGACCGCGATTATTGCTGCTACTGTCTCTCCTGATCTAAAGGGAAGCAGATTTACAATTGCCTTACCCTTGGACATCCTGCTGCCCGTGGGTATTTGATGAACTTTTAGCCTATAAACCTTTCCCAGATTTGAGAAAAACATAATATAATGATGTGTAGATGCTATAAACAGGTGCTTGACAAAATCATCTTCCTTCAAGTTGGTACCGGTCACTCCTCTTCCGCCCCTTCCCTGTTTTCTGTAAGTAGTCACCGGGACTCTTTTAATATAACCCGAATGAGATATTGATATTACATTTTCCTCTTCAGGTATAAGATCCTCGATCTCGATATCAGAGACATCAGTGGTTATATCCGTTCTTCTATCATCACTGTATTTCTTCTTGATCCCAGTCAGTTCATCTTTGATAACTTCGTATATCAATTTATCGCTGCCAAGAAGTTTTTTTAGCTGCTTTATTTTTTCGATTAATTCTTTGTGTTCTAATTTTATCTTATCTCTTTCCAGTCCGGTCAACCGCTGTAGTTTTAAATCCAGTATGGCCTGTGCCTGTATGACAGTAAGTTTAAAATCCTTTACCAATCTCTTTCTTGCTGTGGGTACATCCTTTGAAGACTTTATAGTCTTTATTACCTCATCCAGATTATCCAGAGCTATTAAAAGCCCCTTTAGAATATGATCTCTTTCTTCAGCTTTCCTTAATTCGTATTTGGTCCTCTTTACTACCACATCAAATCTATGTTTGGCATACTCTCCTACTAGACCCAGTAAATTAAGAGTCCTGGGCACACCATCAACAAGAGCCAGCATAATTATTCCAAAAGTGTCCTCAAGCTGAGTGTTTTTATATAAAGAATTAATAATCACATTTGGGACTGAATCTCTTTTTAGTTCAATGACTACTCTCATTCCGCTCTTATCTGATTCATCACGCAGGTCACTGATCCCTTCTATCCTTTTGGCCCTGACCAGTTCTGCTATTTTTTCAATAAATCTTGATTTATTTACCTGATATGGGAGTTCGGTCACTATTATCTGTGCTCTTCCTTTTCTGGGTTGTTCCTGATGAACCCTGCCTCTTATAACTATACGCCCCCTGCCTGTCTCATATGCTTCTTTGATCCCCCCGATTCCCATTATGATGCCGCCAGTAGGAAAATCCGGGCCTTTTACCTTTTTCATAAGGTCGGTGACTTTAGCTTCGGGATCATCTATATAATGAATTACTCCATCTATTATCTCTCCCAGATTATGCGGCGGGATGTTGGTAGCCATTCCCACGGCAATACCAGAGGATCCGTTTACTAAAAGATTTGGGAATTTCGAAGGCAGTCCCGATGGCTCCTTTAGCGAACTGTCAAAATTATCCACAAACTCTACAGTATCCTTATCGATATCCACCAGAAGTTCCTCAGCAATAGAAGAAAGCCTTGCTTCTGTATATCTCATAGCTGCAGCACTATCACCGTCAACAGAACCAAAATTTCCGTGTCCGTCTACCAGAATGTAGCGCTGGGAAAAGTCCTGAGCCATGCGCACCATAGCATCATATACCGCAGTGTCACCGTGGGGATGATATTTACCAAGCACCTCTCCTACAATTCGGGCACATTTTTTATAAGGGGTATTGGACTTCATGCCCATATCATGCATGGCATACAATATTCTCCTGTGAACCGGTTTAAGACCATCTTTTACATCCGGCAGCGCCCTGCCTATAATCACGCTCATCGCATAACTCAGGTAGGAATCCTGCATCTCAGATTCAATTTCAATATTTTTTATTTTACCTCTAAGTTCAAATACCAATTATACTCCTGACTAAATATCTATGAATGATACACCCTTGGCGTTCTTCTCAATAAATTCTCTCCTGGGTTCTACTTTGCTTCCCATCAGGGTAGAAAACACGTCATCTGCAATCAATGCATCTTCGATCTCTACCTTAAGAAGTGTCCTTTCCTCCGGATTCATAGTCGTTTCCCAAAGCTGCTCCGGATCCATTTCACCCAGTCCTTTATACTGCTGTACATTTATCTTTTTATCCTCATACTTCTTTTTTATACTATTCAGTTCCTTATCGCTGTATGCGTAAGAGACTTCCTTGCCGTTTTTGACCTGGTAAAGAGGCGGCTGGGCTATATACACATATCCCTTTTCTATTAATTTAGGCATATACCTGTAAAGGAAAGTAAGTATAAGTGTTCTGATATGTGCCCCATCTACATCAGCATCTGTCATAATTATCACTTTATGGTATCTGGCGTTTTCAATGTTAAAATCTTCGCCAATTCCGGAGCCCATCACAGTTATTATTGCCTGGATCTCTTCACTGCTCAAAATTTTGGTCAATCTAGCTTTTTCAACATTTAAAATCTTGCCCTTGAGGGGCAGTATTGCCTGAAACCTCCTGTCCCTTGCCTGCTTTGCGCTGCCTCCTGCAGAATCCCCTTCTACTAAAAACAGCTCAGAATACTTTGGATCATTTATAGAGCAATCTGCAAGCTTACCGGGAAGTGAGCCGCCTTCCAGCAGAGATTTTTTTCTGGTAAGATCCTTTGCCTTTTTTGCAGCTGCTCTTGCCCTTGCAGCATCCATACATTTAGCGACTATGGTCCTGCCTATAGTAGGATTCTCTCCCAGAAGCTCGGAAAGTTTCGAATTTACAGTAGATTCTACAAAACCTTTGATTTCACTGTTTCCAAGTTTTGTCTTGGTCTGCCCTTCAAACTGAGGGTCTTTTAACTTTACACTGATTATGGAAGTAAGTCCCTCTCTGATATCTTCACCTAAGAAGTTTTCATCTTTTTCCTTAAGTATATTATTGCTGCGTGCATAATCGTTTATGGTCCTTGTTATAGCTCCCTTGAAACCGCTCAGATGGGTACCGCCTTCTGTAGTATTTATATTGTTTGCAAATGAAAAAATACTCTCAGAGTAACCATTGGTATACTGCATTGCTATCTCTAATTCATGGTTTTCTACTTTATTTTTTATGTATATGACTTTTTTATGTAAAATATCTTTTTTTTCACATAAATATTTCACAAAATCAACTATTCCGCCGTCGTATTGATATGTTTCTTTCTTTTCGGATTCTCCTCTTTTATCCAGCAGATTTATCTTTAATCCCTTGTTAAGAAAAGCCATTTCCTTCATCCTGCTTGCCAGTATCTCAAACTTATAATCTATATCTTCAAATATCTCTTTGTCAGGGTAAAAAGTGATCGCAGTACCATGAGAAGTAGTTTTCACACCCCTGGTAAGGCTGTTTACCGGCTTTCCCCTTTTGTAATCCTGTTTGTAAATATAGCCGTCTCTTCTTACTTCTACACTCAATTTTTCTGAAAGGGCATTCACCACAGAAACCCCTACCCCATGCAGTCCTCCCGATACCTTATATCCAGATCCACCGAATTTACCGCCGGCATGCAGCTTGGTAAGTACTATTTCCACTGCAGTCTTATTAAATTTTGAAACCTTCTTTACCGGTATCCCTCTTCCGTTGTCTACAACCATGACCGAATTATCCTTATTTAATACCACCAGTACATTATCACAGAACCCGGCCATTGCTTCATCAATACTGTTATCTATCACCTCATATATTAGATGGTGCAGACCCCTGGACCCCGTCGAACCTATATACATACTTGGTCTTTTTCTGACTGCGGAAAGGCCCTCCAAAACAGTTATATCTTTTGCATCATAACTTGATTTTTTCAAAAAAATCCCCTCTTAAATATAATATTTCCTTTTTAGAATATTTATAAAGGGCAATAAGTAGACCCTGAAAATACCTTGATACCCATTACCCTTTCTTGCTTAAATATAAATATTTTTTTAAAAAAATGACTTATAATTTTACTATTTTAACCTATGATTATTATACCATATTTCACCTTAAATTTACCTAAAAATGGGTTAAAGATTTTGCTTAAATCTTATTTTTTTGACCACTTCTTCACCAATAAATGAATTGATCTTTTCAATAAGCTTATCGGACATAAGACTCAGTTCATTCGCCCATATGGAAGTTGTGACTGATACGTACAGCGTTCCCCCGCTTATCCTTTCAGGCTTTGTTTTTTTAAATATTTCAGTACCGACGATCTCCTTCCAATGATTAAAGATCTTGGATTCGTTTAACCTGTGCTTGATATCTGAATCTTTTATAATATATTTTATTATGCTTCCGATATCTTCGAAATTTTTCATAATCTTATTATACGCTTCTTCTTACAGACCCGAGACTGCGATTTTATTATCTTTTATTAAGAATTTATTTCCGAACTCCAGATCCAGTTTATCAAGGTAACTGATATTTGTAGCAGTTACGAAAGTCTGAAATCCGCTGCCTATGACTTTTACCAGCACTTTTTTCCTATCAATGTCAAGTTCCGAAAATACGTCATCAAGAAGAAATACCGGATCTTTCTCAAATCTTCTTTTAAGGACATTCAGCTCACAGAGCTTTAAACTTATCGAAGCAGCTCTCTGCTGGCCCTGTGAACCAAAAGATCTTAAATTCTTACCATCCAGCAAAATGACAAAATCATCTCTATGCGGCCCGACAGTTGTAGTTTTATACAGAAGGTCTTTTTCCAGGCTTTGCTTTAATTTCAGTCTGAATATATCCTTCAATTCACTTTCGCTAAAATCGTTTTTTCTTCTGCTTGAGTCACCGGGACGACTTATGTGATCATATGAGTCATCTCCTCTATCCCAGCTGAATATATAAAAGAGGTCTACCACGACTCCTTTGAAGAAATTATTTACATAACCCTTGAACTCATCTCTGAATTCAGCAAGCAGCCTGCTTCTTTTTTCTATTATTCCGGTACCATATTTGACAATATTCTCATTCCAGACTTCCAGCGTGGATCCGGCGGCATCTTTCGTTCCACCGCTGATGCTTTTGACCAGACTGCTTCTCTGAGTAAGGATTTTGTTGTACTGAAGTCGCTGCCTGTAATACTGTTTATCTATCCTTTCAAGTATTGAATCAAGAAAATTTCTTCTATCCAGTGGTCCTGATTTTACAATCTTTAGATCATCAGGAGAAAATATGACTGAAGGAAGGATAGATATAAAATCTGATTTTTTCCTGTGGTATACTCCATCAATTCTTATTTTAATATTATTTTCTCTGCTCAGCTCAATTTCTATAAGCTTATCTTTCTGGTCATTTTTTTCTGAGCCTATAAGGACTCTTATTATAGAACTATCGCATCCCCATTTAATAATATCGTCCTGAGTGTATGTCCTATGAGACCTGCCAGTAGATAAATAATATATTGATTCCAGCAGGTTTGTTTTGCCGTTGCCATTGTTGCCCAATATAAGAACAGTATTTTTATCAAAATTTAAACTTACATCACTGTAATTTCTATAGTTTTTTAATTCTAATTTCTTTAAATACAATATGCTGTTATAAATTCCGTAACACTTTTTTATATAATTGCATCCAATACTTTTAATAATATCATTTATAAATCAAAACTTTAATTCTAATTGACATTTTAAATCCTCTACTTTTATTATCTTGTCTCAGATGATATTTTAAAAGATAAAAAGAAGAAACTAAAAAAAAATTATGATAAGATAAATCCAGCCAAGCTTAAAAAAAGATTTCAAAGCTTCAGGATAAACTGTTAAAATTAAATTCTTTAAATAAGAATTTGGGAAGGAATAGTACAGTAGATTAAAAGCCTTATGAGTATGCCTACAAATAATATATCTATTTTATTACCTTTATATTCTTATGAATCTGTATTGGTTTCAGACACATTTTTATATGAGGTAACAGGATATCCCGATAGTGATTTTAATCGAAATTAGGCAAATTGCGGAGTAAGGAGAAATAGTATCGATGCATTCTTATCTTAAGGGAAAAAAGAGATGAATACTGTGGATCTAACTATTAATGGGAAACTGGTTCAGGCAGAAAAAGGTTCTACCATTATGGAGGTAGCTTTAGCTAATGGAATTAAAATTCCTCATTTATGCTATAAAAAAGGCTTAAGTATTGCTGGAAGCTGTCGGGTCTGCATAGTAAAGATTAATGATAGGCCAGGCATGGAAGCTGCTTGTACAACAGAAGTAGTTGAAGGGATGAAGGTTATAACCTCTGATGAGGAAATAGATGATGCGCGGAAATTGATCGTAGAATTAATCCTTTCAGAGCATAAGCATGATTGCTTAGTTTGTGAGAGTAATGGTCAGTGTGAGCTTCAGGATCTAGCTTATGAGTTGGGTATTGAGAGGATACGTTTTCCCATTAGTAAGTCAATTGAGCCCACTGAAGATTCCAGCCCGGTGATCCTAAAAGATCCTAATAAATGCATTCTTTGTGGACGATGTGTGCGTGCCTGTGCTGAAATCACCGTTCAGAGAGTATTAAATTTTGCTGATCGCGGCAGCGGTACATTTCTTATTTCAGGATTAGACCAGCCTTTTGTGGATACTGACTGTGTCTCTTGTGGAGCTTGTATCCAAACATGCCCTACTGGTGCATTAACTGAAAAATTAGCCCTCTTTCAAGGTAGGAGCTGGGAGTTCCGAAAAGTACAAACTACTTGCCCTTATTGTGGAGTTGGCTGTCAGATAGAATTAAACATCAAAAATGATAGAATCGTGAAAGTCTATGGAGTTGAGGAGGGTCCTGACAATAAAGGGCATCTCTGTGTTAAAGGACGTTTTGGACTTGACTATGTCCATCACAAAGACCGCCTTACTACTCCCTTAATTAAACATAATGGAAAATTTGAAGAAGCGAGCTGGGATGAAGCGTTAAATTTAGTAGCCACTAAATTTAAGGAATTGAAGGATAAATATGGCAGTGATGTTTTAGCTGGATTATCCTCAGCTAAGTGTACTAATGAGGAAAATTATCTATTTCAAAAGTTTATCCGCATCTGCTTCGGCACTAATAATGTTGACCACTGTGCTCGTCTTTGTCATGCTTCTACTGTGGCTGGTCTTGCTCGTGCTTTTGGCAGTGGAGCAATGACCAATTCTATCTGGGATTTTGAGAGAGCAGATGTCATTTTAGTAACCGGCTCTAACACTACGGAGAACCATCCTATAATTGGAAGCTATTTTAAACACCTGGCAGCTTATAATGGTACAAAATTAATAGTAGTAGACCCACGAGCAATTGAGTTAACCGAATATGCCGAAATCTGGCTAAGGCAAAAAAGCGGAACCGATGTCGCCTGGATTAATGGTCTGATGAATGTAATTATTAATGAAGGCCTTTATAATAAAGAATTTTTAAGAAATCGTACAGAAAACTTTGATGAATTCAGGAAAGTAGTCTCCAAATATACTCCTGGAAAAGTAGAGAAAATTACCGGTATACCTGAAGAAAAATTGATTGCTGCTGCAAGAATGTATGGAAAAGCAGATAGGGGCTCTATTGTTTTTGCCATGGGTATAACTCAACATACTACAGGGACTGATAATGTTTTATCCCTGGCTAATTTAGCTATGCTCTGCGGTAATGTGGGGCGAGAAGGCACTGGCGTTAATCCTCTACGTGGACAGAATAATGTCCAGGGTGCTTGTGATTTGGGAGCCTTACCCAATGTTTTTCCGGGTTACCAGAGAGTAAGTGAGGCGAAAGTTAGGGAGAACTTTGAAACCACCTGGGGAGCAAAGCTTCCTCCAAAGGAAGGGCTAACCGTAGTAGAGATCATAGATGCAGCAAGCAAAGGTGAGATTAAAGGGCTTTACATAATGGGTGAAAATCCTATGCTTAGCGACCCCAATCTTAATCATGTAAGAGAAGGACTGGAAAACCTTGATTTTTTAGTAGTTCAGGATATTTTTTTAACTGAGACAGCCGAACTTGCCGATGTAGTCCTACCTGGCGTTTCTTTTGCTGAAAAAGAGGGAACTTTCACCAATACATGCCGCAGAATTCAGCTCCTACATAAAGCAATTCCTCCTATTGGAAAAAGCAAAGAGGACTGGAAGATTATTATGGAAATAGGTAAGAGAATGGGCTATCCAATGACTTATCATTCGCCAAGAGAAATAATGGATGAGATTGCTTCTTTAACTCCTATTTATGGTGGTGTCCATTTTGATCGCTTAGGAGGGCAGGGCTTGCAGTGGCCGTGTCCGAACCGCGAACACCAAGGCACCCCTTATTTACATAAAGATAAATTTACTCGGGGAAAGGGCCTTTTTACTCCTGTAGATTATATTCCTCCAGCAGAGCTGCCCGATGAAGAATATCCCTTCCTTCTCTCTACAGGTAGAGTTCTTTACCATTTTCATACTGGCTCTTTATCCCGCAGGTCAAAACCACTGGATAGTATTGCCCCCGAAGGCTTTTTAGAGATTAGTCCACAAGATGCAGAAAAACTAAGAATTAAAAATAATGATTGGGTGAGGGTGAGCTCACGTCGCGGAAAGCTTAAAGTAAAAGTAAAAATCACCCACGATGTGGATAAGGGAGTAGTCTTTATGACTTTCCATTTTGTGGAATCAGCAGCAAATCTTTTGACCAACGATGCTCTGGACCCTGTGGCTAAAATTCCCGAATACAAAGTGACAGCTGTAAAGATAGAAAGAATTTAAGAATGAAGTTAAGAAATAAAGAAAAAGATGTCATTGCTCTTTTAAGAAAAGCTCAAAGGGTAAACAAGCATAATTATATTACTGAAGATAAGTTAAAGTTTATTGCTCAAGAGGCAGGTGTAAGTTATAGTGAGGTTTATGGGGTAGCTACTTTTTATTCATTGTTTAGTTTAAAACCGCGGGGTGAGTATGTAATTCGGGTTTGCGACAGTGGACCCTGTCATCTAATGGGATCGAAGAGTATTTTTAAGGTTTTAGAGAAAGAATTAAAGATTAAAGTTGGAGAAACAACAATCGATGGCAGGTTTACTCTAGAGGAGGTAAGTTGTCTGGGGATATGCAATGAAGCACCAGCAATGATGATTAATGAGAAAGTTTACGGTAACTTGACTCCTCAAAAAATTAGAGAAATTTTGAGAGAGTTAAGGAAGAAGAAATGATAAAAGAATTAAAAAGTCCCCTGCGAGTTGTTCTGGAGAATTATGGCAGGATTAATCCAGAAAGCATTGAAGAATATATCGCTCAAGATGGCTATGAAGCAGTGCGTAAAGTTTTACGGGAGATGAGACCGAAGCAAGTACTCAGTGAAATTAAGGCCTCAGGCCTGCAAGGTCGGGGCGGAGCAGCATTTCCCACTGGTTTAAAATGGGAGTTTACGGCTAAAGTAAAAGATATTCCCAAATATATTATCTGCAATGCTGATGAGGGAGAGCCAGGAACATTTAAGGATAGGGCGATTTTGGAAGGCGACCCTCATAAGATTATCGAAGGAATGATAATTGCTGGATATGCTGTGGGTGCCCATTACGGCTATATTTATATTCGTGGAGAATATCTTCTTTCCATTAATCGATTTAATAAAGCACTCAAACAGGCTAGAGAGCATAGATTCTTAGGTGAGGATGTTTTTGGAAGCGGATTTAATTTCCAGATTGAGATTCATCAAGGGGCAGGCTCCTATGTTTGTGGAGAAGAGACTGCTTTAATGGAATCTCTGGAAGGTAAACGCGGCAATCCCCGCTTCAAACCACCCTTTCCTTCAAGTAGCGGGCTTTGGGGGAAACCAACACTTATCAACAATGTAGAAACATTAGCTAATATCGCTCCTATTATTCTTAAGGGGGCAGACTGGTTCAGGATTTTTGGAACAAAAGAGTGCCCGGGAACAAAGGTTTATGCAATATCAGGGCATGTTAAAGAGCCAGGTTTGATTGAAGCTCCCATGGGTATTACTTTAAGAGAAATTATTATTGATTATGCTCAGGGGATGCAAGATGGTAAATTTAAAATGGCTCAAATAGGAGGAACAGTAGGAGCTATTTTAGGTGAAGATATGCTTGATGTACCTCTGGATTACGCCTCTCTCGGAGAAAAAGGACTAGTTTTAGGCTCGGGAGCTATTCTGGTAATGGACGAGACTACCTGTGCTCTGGATATGCTCAAATGTTTCTTGAATTTTTTTAAACGTGAGTCTTGTGGCAAATGTATTCCCTGTCGAGTAGGAACAGAAAAACTTCTAGAACTAGCCACCGCTATTTCCCGAGGAGAGGGTAAGGAAGATGATATCGATTTAATACTTCATACGGCTAAAGTGATGCAAAAGACTTCTCTTTGTGCTCTTGGCCAATCGCTGATTTTACCCATTTCCACGATTTTAAAATATTTTCGAGAAGAGGTCACCAAACATATAAAAGGAAGATGCCCCACAGGAGTTTGTAAAATATAAAAAATCTAAAAAGAAAAAGGAGAAGGAAACAATAGAAACACGAATAGATGATAAAACACCTGGTGTGGTTTTTGGATTAACAACGAAATCTTGGTAACCTTAAAAAACATTATTGGAGGAGCGTTTTTTACAGGTGTTTTTTACTGGTTTATCTATTGTAAAAAAGTAAAAAAAGAGGCAAAATGACCGGTATAATTCTCGCCGGAGGAAAAAGCCGGCGGATGAAAAAAAATAAAGTCTTGCTACAAATTGACAAAAAGCTGGTAATAGAGTCAATTGTAGAAAAACTAAAGATTGTTTTCGATGATGTTGTTATAATCGGTAACTTTTCTCTTGATTGCCGATTTTCAGGAGTAAGATTAGTAAAAGATATAGTTTCTGAAAAAGGACCTTTAGGAGGAATTTATACAGGACTATCAGTATCCCAAAGTAAATATAGCTTTATTTGTGGTTGTGATATGCCTTTTCTTAATATAAACTTAATTCAATATATGGTTAGGAAAAAGACTGATTATAATGTGCTGATTCCCAAATACGGTGATTGTTTTGAGCCTTTACATGCCATATATTCAAAAAGTATTATTCCTGTGATAAAAGAGAAAATAGAGCAAGGGACCTACAGCATTCAATCTATTTTCCCTAAGGTAAAGGTGAAATACATTACGGAAAAAGAGATGGAAAAATTCGGAAATTGGCGGGAGTTTTTCTTTAATATTAATACGCCATCCCATTTAAAGACAGCAAGAAGAATGGTGAATAACAGATAATACAATGTTTATCACAGAAAGCTTACATAAGATAAAGGAGTTAAATGGTGAAACAGGGCAAAGGAGAGGTGAAAGGAAAGAAAAGATTTCTCATTTTGCTAACAGTTGTTCTGATAGTTATTGGTGTGGGGTCTACTCTCTACATAACTTTATTTAAGGGTGCTGAGAAGACCGAAGGTTTACTTGTAGGAGAAACAGAGCTTTCTCTCAATGAGCTTTTCGGCACCTCAGAGTTAATAACAGTAAAAGAATATCAGGGAGTGGCTCTAGTAGAAATTATTAACAAAGCAGGAATAGAAAATCCAGAAGCCCAGGAATATACGATAATAGCAGAAGATGGATATCAAAAAACAGTAGAGTGGGAAAGTATTCAAGAGGGGATATTTACCAGGGAAAAACGAGTTGTTTTCCCTGATTTACCTCAACAGTATTGGATAAAAAATACAACTAGGATAGAGGTAAGGGAAAAATGAATAAAACAAAGATATTGTTGGGAGTAGTGGTTTTTGGTTCTATCTGGGGTTTATTGGAGTGTGTTCTGGGAAGTTATCTTTCGGGAAGAGTGCTTACTGGAGTTGTAGCTCTGGGACTGATGGCAGCCACGAGATTCATATATAATCAAAAAGGTATGCAGGCAGGAATGGGGCTTGTAGCAGCAGCTCTGGTGGCTTTCAATCCATTAGGAGGATGTGTAATTTGTTCGGTTATAGCCATTGTCGTCGAGGGAGCTGTCTTTGAGCTAGTCTGGTTTGCATTCCCTTCAGATATAGAAAAAGCAGAAAGTATGAGTATTAAGATATGTGCAGGCATAGTTACTGCTTATGCTTGTTATACTCTCAGCTATGTTATGGGTCAGATTGTTACTCCTTTATTCTTTTCAGATGCTAAACTACAGTTTGGTAGTCTGGCTGTTTTTATTCCTACTATTTTATCCAAGGGTCTTGTGGCTGGATTAATAGGAGGGGTAGTTTTCCCTGCTGTAGCCTCGGTAAAACAGATTGGGGTCTCTTTCCTTAGAAGCAGACAATACTATTCCCTTGGCTCTATAGCTGCTGCAACTTGTTGGATTGTGGTGATAATACTCTATAGATAAGGACAGGTAATTTGAAGGAATAAAGACTCTAGTGTCATATCAACCTTAAAGTGTCGTACAAATTGTGATATATTTTCTTCATAATCAATATATAAGCACTTTTACTCCCAGAGGCAGCTTTTCATATAGCCATTTTGCCTCTTCCAGCTCAAGCCTGACACAGCCGTGGCTTGCAGGACTCCCGAGTTTTTCAAACTCCTCAACCTTCATATTTCCATTCTTATCAAAAGGAACACTGTGAAAAAGATAGCTCTTATAGAATCTAACCCAGTAGAATGCTCCCATATTAAACCTGTCCACCCAATCATATTCGATCTTCTGTGTAGTCGCAAACTCTCCTGTGGGAGTGGGTGAACTATCGACTCCCCCGGAGCATATCATCTCTCTTATAATCTTTCCTTTATAATATACAAATACTCTTTGTTTTTTCAGATCTACTTCGATTTTAAAATAATCGCTGCTGCTGAAATCAATGATCTCCTCCTCTTCGGTGACCGGGTGATTATCCTTATAATCTAAAGAAATATCTTCTTCCATATTATCCTCTTTTACCATAATATCATCTTCTTCTTCGGGTTCTTTTGGCAATTCATCTATTTCACTGTTCTCCTCCGGTATTTCTCCGGCAGCGACCACGCCGGGCAGATCCGAACCCGCCGGCTTCGAAATATCAGCTTCAACAGAACCCTCGCTTACAGCGGCCAGGCCGCTGTCATAGATCCCGGCAACTTCTAATTGATCCTTCTCAGCTTCTGAGTCATCTCCTTGAGACACAGCATTACTTATAACACAGAACAGTATCATAATTAAAAAAACTGCTACTATTATTAAATCAGTCTTTTCTTGCAGTGCTCTTGAGGCTTGCTTCTTTAAAAAATTAAATAACCGCTGCCTGATCAAATCATCTCCAAATAAAATATAATAAAATAATTATAATATTTATCAGATATTATGAAAGTTAAATTTAAAATAAAAATTAACTTTCTAGTTTAGTCTTCTATTTTATTTAAAATACCCCCGGAAGAAATCTCCTGTGTTATATCGGGGATTAGAGTTTTTTGAAAATCTTTTTATCACTCATAGCTAAAGATTTCCTCTATACTTGTATTAAAGACCCCTGCGATATCATAAGCCAGCTTCAGAGACGGATTATAGCGTCCTGCTTCAAGATGTACTATTGTCTCCCGCCTTACCCCGACCAGCCTGGCAAGGTCTTCCTGACTCAAATTTAACCTGGCTCTGTATTCCCTGATCTTTGTTTTCAGCCTGGCCATACTCAGTACCCTCTTTTCTCATAAAAGAAAAATGAAATTATAAATCCAAAAAGGAGTGCCTCAAACAAAGTGATCACTGATATTATTATAATGCGGTAAGAAAATTTCATGGCTAAAAGCGCCAGAATCGATGATATTCCGAACATTGCGATTATAAAGCCGTTTCGGGCAGCTTTATTTACATTTACAAAAAAGCGCTCGTCTGCGGGCTTTCTTATCCAGGCAAACCATACAAACCAGCTGAAGAATATAAACCAATCCCAGCCGCCCTCAATAATTCCTATTATTCCTATCAAACCAATAAAACCCAGAAAAGCTACAGGGTTAAACATCTTCCTTTTTAACAAAGCGACCACCTCTTGCTATATAGTTATAAAGTTTATTTATATATTTAAGTTTCAATTTAGACTACTTGTTAAACTAACTTCTGGTATTTATGGTAGCCCTGATAAAACCAGCCTCATAACACTCAGGATTATCGATTTTATAAGAGAACTCCGACTCTTCTCCTGCCTCCAGATCTTCAGGGTCAAGGGGAATTATGACTTCCTCAAGGCCGTTATCTTTTATTTTTAGAAACGCTCTTATATACACTTCATTAACATTATTCCTGCCTACATTTTCAGCTTTGCCTGTAATATAACTATCTTCAAATTCTAGTTCTCTCAGGTCAAAATGGGTGCCCAGTTTAAAAAAATCCACATAAAAAAGTATTAAATATAAGCCGGTCAAAACCACTACAGCCAGGGGAATCACAAAATATATTATTTTTTCTTTTAACTTTAAGGTCCTCATTTTCCTGTCTCTTTATTATATTTTTAATGCCTTATGTTATATTATTATAACAATATGTTATAAATTTATAACATTATTAGGGTAGAGTCAAGACCTGAGCATCTGGAACTAATATGCATATTTTTTATATAACCAATAAAAAAATAGTATAATTGTATAAAAGATAATTTTTATTATTATAGGAACGGCAAATATGAAAATTATAATTGTAGGTGGAACAGGATTTCTTGGCTACCATGCACTGCTTGTGGCACTATATAGGGGATACTCTGTTGATACTCTTGCAATTGAAGATATAGAACTTGGAGAATGGTATCCCAAAGAGGTAAATGTGCGTTACGGTAATATATTTGAAATTTCTGAAGAAGACCTTAAGAAGCACTTTACCAGCTATGATGCTATGATATATGCTGTGGGCCCCGATGACAGAGTCACACCGCCTGCTCCCGCTTATGAATTTTTTCACTCGAGGCTTGTGGTTGCTTGTGAAAAAGCAGTCACTGCAGCACGAAAGGCAGGCGTAAAAAAATGCGTCATCCTCAACTCATATTTTGCATATTTTGACAGGATCTGGCCGGAAAAAGAGCTGAGCAAACACCATCCCTATATAAGATGCCGTGTGGAACAGTCAGAGCGTGCCATTTCTGCAGGTGGCAACAAAATGTCAGTTATCATACTGGAGCTTCCTTACATATTCGGTTCAATGCCGAACCGCACTCCCTTATGGAAGGATGTCTTTCTGGATGGTTTTATAAAAAGTAAAATCATCTTTTTCCCAAAAGGCGGTACAAATATGATAGCCGCAGAGCACGTAGGCGAGGCGATCATAGGAGCTCTGGAACACGGTAAGCACGGCAGGCGTTATACAGTTGGTGATGAAAATCACTCATACAATGAAATGCTGGATATGATGTTCTC
This sequence comes from uncultured Actinomycetota bacterium, assembly GCA_964561115.1. Classification (GTDB taxonomy): domain Bacteria; phylum Actinomycetota; class Humimicrobiia; order Humimicrobiales; family Humimicrobiaceae; genus CAZBSE01. Next base: position 14,415 of record CAZLOE010000012.1, on the reverse strand, counting down.
AGCCTTAGGAATGCACAAAAAAATAATAAATATCCCCCGGCTCATAGCTGTAATAGCCGGAATTATAATAAACAGAAAATGGAAGAAAAAAGGGCTTGAAGGAGGTCTTGATGCCAGGTATCTTATGCGCGACATCCTGACCTGCAATTTGTTCTTCGATCCTTCAGACACTGCCGAAAAGCTGGGTTACAAAAGAGGGGGATTAGAAGAATTGATTATTTCAACTATGAAAGCCTGCTATCCGGAAAGATTCAAAGACTGGAAAGAATTTTAAATGAATTAGACAAAATCAATACTCCAGAAGAATCCCGTCTGTTTGTTCCCAGTAAAATAAAATATTCGAGCCCTGCTTAAAATCGGGAAGTCTTCCAACATTTTTTATTTCAATTTTAACATTTCCCAGTTCTTTCGAATCCACTCAAAATCCCGTTTTCGGAAAGGATCAATTTCCATGCAAAAGTCCTGATAAGATAATTTACCCAGAAAGGTATCATCAAAACCACTATTAATACCCTGTCAAATCTGGTCCTTTTGGCAAGATAAAATGCTACCGGATATGATAATATTATGGAAAATAACGTGGTAAGAAAACTTATCTTAAGGGATCTTAAAAGTATTGTAAGGTAATGTTCCTTTTGGAAAATAACAATAAAATTTTCTAATGTAAATTTTACCGGTTCCCCTGAAAACAAGGTACGGGTAGTCATTGCATATATAAATATGACCGAAAGCGGGAGAAGGAAAAAAATAAAAAACCATAGAAGCCCGGGGTAAATGAGATTCTTATTTTTACGTCTTACAATACTCATTTATAACAAAGTCCATATTAAATCTAAAACATATTGCTTACAACAGATTCTATCAAAAATTATAGCTTCAAACTACGGTAATCCATTATAAAAAAGTGTTATAATACAATTTAAAAACTTAGAACTTTAGTACTTATGAAAAAAGATATCATAAAAGCTGACGGTAAAAAAGAGCCATATGATGAAGAAAAAATAAATTCATCATTCAGAAAAGCTGGAGCTTCCTCCGAAATTGCCTCAGAAGCTACTAAAACAATAAGCAGGAAAATAAAACATAATATGAGTACTTATGAAATCCATCAAAAGGCACTGGACCAGCTGAAAGTAATGGAGCCTAAAGTTGCACTCAAATACACGCTAAAAAGAGCCATTATGAATATGGGCCCGGAAGGATATGTTTTTGAAAAATATATAGCTAAAATCCTGGGGGAACATGGTTTTACTACAGAGGTAGGTCAAATGCTAAAGGGATACTGCGTTGAACATGAAATAGATGTAGTTGCAGAAAGAAATAACAAGGCCTACCTGATAGAATGCAAATATCATAACTCACCAGGAACTAAGTCTGATATAAAAACCGCTCTTTATATCTACAGCAGGTTTCTGGACATAAAAAAAGCCTGTGAAATAAAAGACAGTGACGATACTCAGCTTGAAGCCTGGCTGGTGACCAATACCAAATGCACATCTGATGCTGTAAAATATTCCAACTGTGTGGGTTTAAAAATTCTGGCCTGGCATTATCCAAAGACAGAAAATCTGCAGTATTTTATAGAAACTAAAAATTTATATCCCATAAGTATTCTTTCCACAATTACTGAAAAGCAAAAAGATATATTATTTGATTACGATATCATACTGGTAAAAGAGCTGATAGATTTTAATATAAATAAATTGACTGATCTGATAGTAGCAGACCGCAGTACAGTGTCAAAGATTTTAGATGAAGCAAGTATTATATCTTGATGCTGAATGAAATTTTTACTCCTGCCTGTTGAATAAGAAAGAACCCAATACACTTAATATCACTATTAAACACACCAGTACCGTGATATTCAGCCACATCGGATACAGCTGCAGGGCAGAATTATTCAATATTGCAAACCTCATTGCATCAATCCCGTAAGAAAGAGGGTTGATTTTTGAAACCACGTTCATCCACTCTACCGTGTTATTTAAAGGAAATAGCGCACCTGAAAGGAAAAACATAGGCATAAGCAGGAAATTGGTTATTACCTGGAAGGCCTGCATGGATTTTATTACAGAGGCCAGTATAATTCCCATGGCAGAGATGGTCATAGCGACTAAAAACATGATACCCAGAACTTTAAAAAATATTAAAAAAGTAATGGGTATGTTGAGAAGAGGGCTGAAAAGCAATATTATCGAACCCTGGATCATAGCTATGGTGGAACCGCCAAGCAGTTTCCCCACGACTATAGAAGTCCTGGATATCGGTGCTACAAGGACTTCTCTTAAGAACCCGAACTCCCTGTCCCACACGATTGACATGGCACTGAAAAAAGATGTAAATAGTACAGTCATGCCTACAATACCCGGGAACATAAAATTAAGGAATTCTTTACCGCCTCCGCCTCCAAAGGTACTAAAGGAACTGGCAATCCCGGTCCCCAGTACAAATAAAAAAAGGATGGGCTGGGCAAACGAGCCGATTATCCTTGGCTTGTCCCTGAAATATCTTTTGATGTCCCTGAGCCATATGGTATACATACCGATCAATTCCTTCTTCAATGTCTCATTCTCCCCCTCATCCGCATTCTCATAGTGTCTTTAGTACTGGCATTCTCTTCCCTTATTTCCCTGCCGGTAAGATCCAGAAAAACATCATTTAATGTAGGCTTTCTGGCACTGATAGACAGGATTTTTACCGGGCTGTTTTTAATGAATTCCGGAATAAAACTTGAACTGTCCTTTACTTCAAATCTGATTTTTCCCTCTTTTGCATCATGTATTTCAACACCGGTTATATCGTTTATATATTCTTTTAACTTAACATTATCTTCCGAAAGTATAGTTATGATATCCCCGCCAATGATGTTTTTAAGATTTTCCGGGCTGTCCAGGGCAATGATCTTCCCTTCATCTATAATAGCTATCCTGTCGCATATCTCCGTTTCTTCCATATAATGTGAGGTCAGAAAGATGGTTATCTTCTTGTTCTTCTTTAGTTTTATAATGTAGTCCCATATCTTATTTCTGGTCTGGGGATCAAGCCCAAGAGTTGGTTCATCCAAGAATAATATTTTTGGGTAATGGAGAAGCCCCCTTGCAATCTCAAGCCTTCTTTTCATGCCACCGGAATAAGTCATTACCAGACTGTTCTTTCTGTCGGTAAGATTTACCATCTCAAGTACTTCCTCGGACCTCACCTTTAACTCTTTTCGGGGAATATTATATAAAAGACCGTGAAAATATAGATTCTCAAGTGCAGTCAACCTATCGTCGAGACTGGGGTCCTGAAAAACCATTCCAATGCAAGTCCTTATTTTATTTCTTTCTCTTGATACATCATATCCGTTTAGGATGACCTCACCGGAAGTTTTTGACAGTAGCGTGCATATTATATTTATAGTAGTAGTCTTCCCTGCGCCATTGGGCCCTAAAAAGCCGAATATTTCATCTTCTTTTACTGAAAAGGTTATATCATCAACTGCTTTTACCTTCTTAAACTGCTTGACCAGGTTTTTTACCTCTATAATATTGTTATTATTTATATCGTTCATCTATATTTAGTTTCTACTTATGTCTTCTAGGATATTTTATCAGTGCAGAGCTTCATTTAAAATAAAACTCCGGAATTATCCCAAAAAATTATACCAGGTAATTTTACCACAAACTTATGTATTTTATCATGTACTATAAACAGACAACAAGTGAAATACTGCTCAATAAACTCTATTAGTTCTCCCCTGGACTTTTACTGCCTGTTCTTTAATGATATATTTGATTATTATTACCTGAAATAAAAAGCAGGCTATGATGAAATATGAAACTGCAGTCTTTGGCGGAGGCTGTTTTTGGTGCCTGGACTCAATATTTTCCCTGATCAAAGGAGTAGAAAGCGTTGAATCAGGGTATGCAGGGGGACTTAAAGAGAATCCTACATATGAAGAAGTATGTTCTGGGAATACCGGCTATGCGGAAGTGGTCAAAATCAAATTCAACCCAGAAATCGTGACCTACAGGCAGCTTCTGGAAGTTTTTTTCTATATTCACGATCCCACCACCCCGAACAGGCAGGGGGATGACATAGGAGAACAATACCGTTCAGTAATTTTGTTTAATTCGCCTGTCCAGAAAAAAACTGCAGAGGAATTTATCAGTGATTTAAAAAAGAAAAGAGCTTCCCCAAAATCCATAGTGACTGAAATGACACCCCTGGACAAATTTTTTAAGGCAGAAGATTATCATCAAAAATATTTTGAAAATAACTATTCCAGGCCTTACTGTCAGATTGTCATATCTCCAAAGTTAAAGAAATTTAAAGAAAGATTTTCAAGGTTATTAAAATAACGGAATAAAATAAGTACCTATAATTATTTACTGCCGGAACAAGTACTGCAGCTGCTGCTGGTACAACTGCTACATGATGAGGAACTCTGAAAATGGTCATTTTCATCAGATGAGCTTTTTATACCTACCGGAGAAAAGACCTTTACCATGTTCTTGCTGCCGCATTTTTCACATTTTTTCTGAGCTTTATTATCTCCGGTTATAACTATTTCTGTAATATATTTACAGTCCTTGCATTTATAATCTACAAATCTCAAGGCCATCACCTTAAATTATCAAGCAGATGAAAAGCTACCTGCTGTCACCTCTGCACTCTTCCCGAAGCGTCTCCACTTTTCAATTTCTCAACTTCCGCAACCGATACTCTGTTAAAATCTCCTTTTATTGTATGCTTCAGGCAGCTGGCTGCGACTGCAAATTCTAATGCCTCCTGTTTATCCTTATAATTGTTTAAACCATATATTAATCCAGCTGCAAATGCATCTCCGCCGCCTACTCTATCTACTATATCGCTGAGTTCATATTTCTTGCTCAGATAGAAATTTTTACCATCATTCATGCATCCAGACCAGCCATTTACATTGGCACTGATACTCTCCCTTAAGGTAATGGCTAATGTTTTCAGATTTGGAAAAATCTTTAAAACCTTATTACTTAGTATTTTGTATTTATTTGCATCAAGAACCCCACTCTCCACTTCTACATCAGCTTTAATACCCAGAGATTTCTGACAGTCTTCTTCATTTGCAATTCCGTAATCTACATATTTTACAAGTTCTGGCATTACATCTGTTGCAGATTTTCCATATTTCCAGAGTTTACCTCTATAATTAAAATCACAGGATATTACTATTCCTTTTTTTCTGGCTCTCTTTACTGCCTCGAATGAAAGTTCCATAGCACTTTCTGATATTGCGGGTGTTATACCAGTAATATGAAACCAATCTGCTTTATTAAAAACTTTGTCCCAATCAATATCACCAAGTTTTGCCATAGATATAGCTGAATAACTTCGGTCATAAATTACAATTGAAGGACGCTGGTCTGCCCCTTTCTCGAGATAATAAACTCCCATTCTTCCACCATTGCGGATTATTAGAGAAGTATCAACTCCAAATTTCTTTAATTCACCCTCACACGCATCTCCAATTCTGTTTTTTGGCAGCGCTGTGCAGAAAGCAACATCAAAACCAAAGTTTGCAAGTGATAAAGCAACATTTGCTTCTCCACCCCCGAAAGTCGCTTCCAGAAAAGGTGACTGGAAAAGTCTTTCATAACCAGGTGATTTTAGTCTTAACATTATCTCCCCAAAAGTTACTATTCTTCTAATACTCATTTATCTTCCTCCCTTATTTCTGTAAAAGGTGTACAGCAAAACCACCTATTTCTTTTTTTAGATATACTGCAACTGTCTTCTGTTCAGTTCCTTTTCTGGTACTCCAATCAACTTCGTAACCCTTTTTCCCCAGATAATATAATGCTCTTGGGATACTATTAGTTCTAATTGCTATATGACCCATAGACCCCAATCCTTTTGATTTATTTACTTCTATTCCTGTACCAGAAAAATTAGATGAATTACCTTTTTTAAGATTAAAACCAAAGGCATCTGAAAACATTTCAGCAGCTGCTAATGATTCTTTTTCATTCTCTGTGTTAATCCCAATATGGGCTATTTCAAAGCCCAATAATATATTAATAGACTCAATTACATTCTGTGTAATTTTATCGAAATTTCTATTATTGATATCCGAGGCCTTACACAACCAGCTCCCTCCTATAGCGTGTACAAAATTTTTGTCTGCATAATCTCCAAGATTGTCTTTGTTCGCCCCGCCGGTAGGTATAAATTTGACCATCCTATATGGGCCATATAGTGCTTTACATCCTTTAACGCCGCCAAAAACACCTGCAGGGAAAAACTTAAGTATAGTAAGATTATATTTTAAAGCCTGTTGTATATCTGTCGGTGTAACAACTCCGGGTGTTATAGCTACTTTTTTATTCTGGCACCATTCAACCAGTTCAGTATCTAATCCAGGTGATACAATAAATTCTGCTCCTGCATCTACAGATTCCTTTGCTTTATCTAAGGTGAGGACAGTGCCGGCACCTATAAGCATATCAGGATAAGCTTTCTTAACATTTTTTATTGCTTTTATACCCTGATCCGTGCGCATTGTAATCTCCATAACATCAAGACCGCCATCTATTAATGCTTTCGCCGTAGGTGCTGCAAGTTCTGCATCATCTATAACCACGACCGGAACCAAGCCTTCGTCCCCTATCTTCTTCAGAACATCATTCATTATAATCCTCCATAAAAATTATTTTTCAAATATTTAGGCTTTCTACCATCAATATCTTTTTTTGTAAACCACTTCCTGTATCTTTAATTTCTATATTAATCCTGTAAAATTTACCTTTTATACTACGCTTTATTCTTATGGTTTTAAAATTTTATCTAGCCAACCAGCCGCCATCTACAGCAATTGTATATCCATTAATATAATTTGATGCTTCAGATGCTAAAAATACTGCAGCTCCTGCAACATCTTCTGGTAATCCCCATCTTCCGGCCGGGATCCTGTTCAGTATGGCTTTGCTTCTAACTTTATCTTCCCGCAATGCTTTAGTATTATTTGTAGCCATATATCCGGGTGCAATTGCATTAATATTTATATTATATTTTACCCATTCATTGGCTAATGCTCTGGTCAATCCCATAACTGCACTCTTACTTGCTGTATATGAAGGCACTCTTATCCCGCCCTGGAATGAAAGCATTGAAGCAACATTGATTATTTTGCCGCCTGTTTTCTGTTTTATGAACTGCCTGGCAACAGCTTGTGAAAAGAAGAACAATGTTTTTGCATTGATACTCATGACGTCATCCCAGTCTTTTTCAGTAAAATCTATTGCATCTTCTCTCCTGATAATACCGGCATTATTGATTAAAATGTCTACTTTCCCATATTCCTTTACTGTTTGATTTATTATGTCTTCAATAGGGTCCGTAGTTAATAGATTTGCTTTTATTTCTAAAAATTTTCTTCCTATTTTCTCCACTCTTTCTTTGGTCTCCTTTGCATCTACATAATCTACCCCTGTTATATCAGCTCCCGCTTCTGCAAGACCTATTATCATTCCCTGGCCAAGCCCTGTGCTGCTGCCGGTTACTATTGCCACCTTTCCCTTTAAATTAAATTTGTCTAACATCATATGTCTACATCCCTTTCATTTTTAAAAAATTATCTCATATTTTTTAGATCAACATGATCCATATCTGTAAATGTCTGGTTCTCGCCTACCATTCCCCAGATGAAAGAATATGCGCATGTCCCACATCCTGAATGGATAGACCAGCTTGGAGATATCACTGCTTGTTCATTTCTTACAACAATATGCCTTGTCTCACTGGGTTCTCCCATATAATGGAATACCACAGCATCTTCCGGTACATCAAAGTATGCATATACTTCCATTCTCCTCTCGTGAGTATGACAGGGCATGGTGTTCCATACATTTCCCGGTGCCATTTGTGTCAATCCCATACATAGCTGGCAGCTTTCCAGTACATCCGGCTGGAGATATTGATTTATAACCCTTTTATTGCAGTTTTCATCACTTCCCATATCAATTTTTTTGGCTTTATTAATATCTATATGAACAGTTTCACAATTTTTATGCGCTGGAGCACTTAATGAATAAAATTTCGCCGGTTTGTTTGGATCCTCACTTTCAAACAACACCTCTTTTGCTCCCCTTCCTACATAAAGACCATCTCTGGCACTCATGTCATACCTCTTACCGTCAACAGTGATAGTACCTTTATCTCCCATATTGATGACTCCCAATTCTCTTCTCTCTAAAAAGAAGTCTGTCCCAAGGTTATGCATAATGTCCAGATCCTGTCCTAATTCAATCGCTTTCCCTACCGGCTCAACACCCATTGTGACTATCCTATCAATATGGCTATAAACTCTTTTGATCTCTCCGTTTACGAATAGATCCTCTATCAGAAATTCTTCTCTCAGCCTATCTGTGGTGTAATGTTTTGCGTCTTTTGAATTTGATGGTTCTCTAATTTCCATTTTCGTCCTCTCCTAATCCTTACTTAACTAAATATTTTTATAAAATAATATATAATAAAATCATTACGCTGGTTAAAATTTAGATTTCTTGTTCCTGGTATCTTTTCAGGATAACTAATGTAAACTGCCCTCCGTATATATAACTTAATTTAACTTATTTAAAAAAATAAACCCGGCAACCATGTTGAAAGAGCTGGAATGAACGTAACCAGCAGTAAAATTATAAAATTACAGACTATATAAGGTGCTGCACCTCTAAATATTTGTGTGATTTCCATTTTAGCGATTTTAGCACAGGCATTTAAACACATGCCGACCGGCGGTGTAACAAGACCTATTGCGATACCTACTATCATTATTGCTCCAAACTGCAGCGCACTTACCCCAAGGCCTTGCATTACCGGCAGTAATATTGGTACCACGAGTAATAGTGCTGGTGTGACATCAATAAATGTTCCTAAAATAAGGATAATAATATCCAACATTAATAAAATCCAAAATCTATGTACGTTTAAACCTAAGAAGAAATTAGCTATTGAATCAGGCACCTGTTCGATTGCTAAAATCCATGAAAAAATCATACAAAATCCAATAATTATCATAATACTGCTTGATGACAGAAAAGCCCTTTTAACAGCACCCAAAATATTTTTTAGTTTTAATTCCCTGTATACAAGAAATCCTAATAATAGAGCATATAAAGCAGCGATCCCCGCGACTTCAGTCGGTGTAGCGATACCAAGCGATATACACAACACAACAAGAATGGGCATCGCTACTGCAAGTGATCCGTCTCTCATGGTGCGGCTAAAATGCCTTTTATCAAACTTGACAATTTCTGGATGGTAATGCCTCTTTTTTGAAATAATGTAAACCAATACCAACTGAGTAACTCCAATCAAAAGCCCTGGTATTGCTCCTGCCAAAAACAAGGCACCTACTGATTCACCTGATATCATGGCATATAAAAGCATGGGTATACTGGGCGGTATGATCATCCCCATTGTAGATGAAGCTACTGTAATACCGACAGCTACTTCCTTGGGATAACCTTTTTCAACCATCTGCGGTATGAGTACCGAACCGATGGCTGATGTATCCGCAACCGATGAACCTGAGATACCGCCGAAAATCATACTGGCAATTATATTGACTTCCCCAAGTCCTCCTTTAATAGGCCTCACCAGATACATACAGAAATCTATAATTCTTTTTGTAACCCCGCCCCTGTTCATCAGTTCTCCCATTAATATGAATAAAGGCAGAGCAATCATTACAAAACTATTTGTACCTGCCCAAATACGTATGGGGACCATTGCAGTAAAACTTGGATTACAAATTACAAGATATAATAAGCTTGCCCCTCCTACAGCAAAAGCAATTGGTACTCCAATAACAATAAGTAAAAAAAATGTTCCTATTAATACTGCTACCGACATTGAGATATTCTCCTCTTAAATATTATTATATAGTTAAGATTCCTTAATCTTCTTTCTAAAATCATTGATCCTAAATACTATTTCTCTACCCTCATATATCGCAACCAGCACAAATGCTATTGGTAATATCATATAGATAGAAGCATATGGTATTTTGAGACCCGATGTAAGCGGTTTACCTACTTTTTGAATCCAGTTTATACTATAATACGCTGAACCTAATACTACGATTATATCTATACAGCATATTACTATATCGAAGACTATCTTGATTTTTGCAGGTAATTTATCCTTTAAAAGTGATATCTTAATATGCTCATCCTCTTTAACACCAATAATAATACCGAAGTAAGTTGTTGCGATAAATAAAAAAATAATTAATTCTTCAGTCCAGTTAAAAGCGACATTAAAAATATATCTCAAAAATACTGTCATTATGACCAGGATTACTACTGCACTCATGAGACTGGTGTCCCAGTAAAATAAACCTTTATCCAGAAAAGTAAACAACCCATTTAATATTTTTTTTAGTATTTTCACTATTTTTTCTCCTAAAATACTATTTTATCTATATAAGAAAGAGAAAGTTTTTTATGCACTTTCTCTTTCTTATATTTTACTTCCTTATATGTTACTTTATTCTATATTTAATTATTGTAATTCAGCCTGTATTTTTTGCAGAAGTTCAGCGGTAAACCATCCTTCATCAACAAAGTAATCATATACAGGTTCACACATGTCAATGAATACCTGCCTCTGATTGTCTGTCAAATAAGTGATTTCTTCCATGTTTTCTTCTATGGTAGGCAGATATGCATCTCCAGCTTCGATCATCAGCGTATCACTATATTTCATCATATCTTTAGCTGCATCAACAACGATATCCTGAAGATATGGCTCTAATGACTCATACCAATCGTTATTAACGAAGAAAGGATCAGGATGTATCTGGTAATTTGCCATTGTCATATATTTCTGTACTTCATAGAACTTCTTATCACCAATATTGACAAGTGGATTCTCCTGACCATCAGCAACGCCTGTTTTTAGTGCCATGTATAATTCAGCATAAGGAATTGAAACAGGATTTGCTCCTAAAGCTTCCATGATCTTTATAATGCTTTCTATTGGAGGAGTCCTCATCTTAAGTCCTGCAATATCATCCGGAGTCTCAATAGGATTTACATTATTTGTCCATTGTCTCATTCCACCAGCGTCTCCTGTTGCAAGAATAGCAACGCCTTCTTCCAGACCATTTGCTGCAATCTCATCACCAATTTCTCCTCTTGCAATTGCTACGAAATCTGCTGGATCTTTGAATAAGAAAGGCATCATATATACTGATAATTCAGTTGCAACTATGTCAAAGCTTCCACCTCTAGTTGCTTCCAGTGTTCCTACTTTAACTGATTCTGTCATCTCAGCTTCTGTTCCGAGCTGACCAGCCGGATAAATCTCTACCTCTATGGCACCCTCTGAATTTTTCTCAACTAATTGTTCAAACACCAGCAAAGACATATGTCTTGGTGCACTAGTTGAATGTGAATGACCGATCTTCATTTTGTATGTTCCAGCTGCGACTTTTTCTACTTCTACTGCCTCTTCTACTTCCTCGGTTACTTCTTCTACTGCTTCTTCCTCTTCTTCTGCTGCTTCTTCCACTGCTGCTCCTGCTTTTTCACAGCCTGCAAGTGAAAAAGTAGCAACTATTGACATACTTAATATCAACATTACTATCCATAATAACGTTTTTTTCATTTTCATTCCCTTTCTCTGAAAACTATCAATTATAAAACATACATTATTGCTTCTCTGTACCACCACCTCCCCTGTTTTCTCTTCATGCTATCTCTGTTAAATTACTCTTGAGATCTTTCTGCGCTACTCTCTAATAGAAGATTATATTAGTAGTCATCATAAATAAATCTATACATAATTAATACTCATCACCTCACTTTGAAGTAATTTTGTACTTATTTTTAAAATCAAATTGATTTCATATAATTATGCTCGATAAAACCCAATTCCTTTGAAATCATATTTGCTTTATCTATTAGAATATCTTTAAATGTAATTAACTCTGATAAATTCATTCTTGTCTTTATTGCAGATATACTTACAGCATACTTCACTTCTCTGCTGTAATCCCTGATCGGTGCAGCGATACAACAAATATTTTCTTCATGCTCTGAATTATCGATTGCAAATCCCTTATTTCTTACATCTTCCAGGTTTTCCATAAACTTCTTCTTATCAGTAATCGTATTCTTTGTCACAGGAATAAAGTCCAGATCCTGGATGATGTTATTTATAACACTTTCTTTTTGAAAAGCTAAAATTGCTTTACCTGCGGCAGTACAATTAATAGGAGCTATGTTTCCAATTCTTGAATACATCCTGATAGGTTTTATGCTTTCTATTTTATCTATATAAACAACTCTCTTCCCATCAAATGTCGTTAGATGTATAGTCTCATTTGAATATTCCTCAAGATCGATTAAATAGGGGTGTGCAATATTTCTTATATCTATAGAATCAATTATTTTCGTGGCAATATTTAAGAATTTTAATCCTAAACTGTATTTTTTATTGCTTGGATTCATCCTAACAAAATTATACTTTAATAATGTCTTTAAAAATCTATGGATTGTGCTCTTATCTATATTTAATTTTTCAGCAATGTCTTTAAGTCTTAGTTCACTACTATTTTCCAATAAATCGATTATTTTAAAAAACCTTATTAGTGTCTCTACCATATAAAAAAGTTTTAAATAATGAAACTGAATATTATTAAGTGAAACTAAAAATATCAAAACAAATTGTTTTTGTCAAGAGCCTGATTTAAAAATGATATAATCTAATTCCAAATAATTTTTACAAAAGTCTTCCTAAAAAAGCAGATAATAATTAGAATAGAATACTAATTAAAATTTAAATAATTACAAATGAAGAAAATGGTTTTCAAACCCGATATTAGAACTTACATTCCAGGCAAAATAATATGCGTGGGAATGAATTACAGATCACATATAAAAGAACAGGACGGGCGGTTTCCCACAAAACCAGTGCTTTTTTCCAAGGCAAACAATTGTATTATAAAAAATGCTGGTCATATAATTTACCCCCGGGAAGTAGAAGAACTTGACTACGAAGTCGAACTTGCAGTGGTTATAGGTAAAAAGGCAAAAGATGTTCCCTCAAAAAAAGTATCTGACTATATATACGGCTATACTATAATGAACGATATTACCGCCCGAGACATTCAGAAAAATGAAAATCAGTGGTACCGTGCTAAAAGTTTTGACACTTTCGGACCCATAGGTCCGGTAATTGTAAGCAAAAATAAAATACCAGATCCGCAAAATCTGAACCTTAAATCTTTCGTGAACGGCGAACTCAGGCAGAATGGAAATACATCAGAGATGATATTCGGAGTCTATAAGCTCATATCCTATATCTCCAGATCGGTCACACTGGAAGCCGGAGACCTTATATCAACCGGGACACCGGCAGGAGTAGGGGTTTTTATGAAAGAGAAAAAAATGCTTAAGCCAGGTGACCTGGTGACCTGTGAGGTTGAAAATATTGGAAAGCTTGAAAATAAGGTTATTTCAGAGTAAAGATAAAAATCCTGTTTTATTTCTTTAAAAATGGACAGTATATATCAAATCTTTATAGGCTCCTTGCTGGTAGCCTTTTCAGGAGCACTTGTACCAGGGCCGATGCTTACGCTTGTTATAAGCAGTGTTGCTGAAAAAGGTTTCTGGACCTCTTTTTTCATTGTTGTAGGTCATTCTTTACTGGAGCTGCTCGTGGTGATAAGTTTTTTCCTGGGGGTACTAAAGTGTCTTGAAAATCCTCTCATCGTAAAAATAATCGCAATACTGGGAGGTGTGTTTCTATTATATTTAGGGGTTGATATTATAATCTCAATTTTTAGGAAGAAATATATCATTGATTTCAAATCAATAGTGAAAAAGAGGACCATTACCGGGAAATCAACTGTAATAGTAATACTTAAAGGAGTCCTGATAAGTCTTATGAATCCTTACTGGTATATCTGGTGGATAACAATAGGGGCTGCTTTTATTATAAAAAGTGTAGAATTTAATATCCCGGGTATTTCCTCTTTTTATTTAGGCCATATCAGTGCAGATTTTATCTGGTATTTATTTATCGGATTTTTAATAAATACCGGCCGCAAGTTCTTTAACCAGAAAATATATAACGGAATCCTTGCTGCCTGCAGTATATTCTTATTTTACCTTGGAATACGTTTCATTATCGAAGCCTTGATTTAAACTATAAATATTGCAATATTAAAATATATATAGTACTTTAATCAATTACTGAACCTTAAACCATATAAGCATATGACCTAATACATTAAGTCTTAAGAAAGTCAATGCAGTTTTAAAACAAGACTGCAGCAGATGTATTTAAGTATAAAAAATAGCCTGGAAGGATTTATATAATGGGTGGTGTTAAAAAAAAGAAAAAACTTGCAATGGTAATCTTCAGTGGGGATCTTGACAGGTT
>CAZLOE010000011.1:0-39099 GCA_964561115.1 uncultured Actinomycetota bacterium | reverse complement strand
AAAATATACAACTTTTTAATTTTGTCTGCTACAAACCTAATTTTCTTTTGATCTCAGGGATCTTATTTCTGGCTGCTTCTACTCCTCTGCGGATAATTGCACCTCCGCGAGTCAGATCAAAAAATCCAAAGTCTCCTACTTCAGGTTCTATAACTATATCTGCAATATCAAGGTAATACCGGGTCATCTCGCGCTGCATGATACTGAGACTTGTATCAAGTACGTTGCGAATTGATAATCTATTTGTGTTTTGTGTTTCTTGTTTTGTCTTATTTTTGAAATCCGGCAGTTTATCTTTTACAGTGTCATTGTTTATGGATGAGGCTATGATAAAATCCACACCCATTTTCTTTAAAGAATGAGTAGGTAGGGGCTCTATCACTGCGCCATCAACAAGAACATAATCGTTTATACAGACTGGAGAGAAAAAAGCCGGAATAGCGATGGAGGCCCTGACTGCATCGAGCAGCCTACCTTTAGACAGTACCACTTTTTCCCCTCTTATGAGGTCTACAGCAACACAGCATAATTTTATACGGCAGTCGCTAAAAGTCTTATCTCCCAAGAATTTCTTCAGTTCTTCCTCAACCCTCCGCCAGTTTATAATCCCCGTTTTTGACAATGACAGATTAGAAAAAAGCAAAAAACTTTTCCAGTCCATTGACCGGACATAGGCTTCTATTTCTTCCAGCGTTATCCCGGAACAATAAAAGGCACCGATTATAGAACCCATACTTGTACCCGATACGGCTGCTATATCTACACCCAGTTCTTCAAGTACCTTTAAAACACCGATATGGGAAAACGCCCTTGCTGCTCCCCCGCTTAGTGCTATGCCTATCTTCTTTTTCTTTTTAAAGATTGCTCTAAGCATCTCTCTTAAAAATTTCAGATAATAGATTTGGCGGCTGTATTAAAACCGCTGACTTGTATAATTATACTATTTTCCGATGCACAGTACGAGTGAGCCTGAGTACCGGATCAATTTACAATAAAATCATTGTAGAGTAAAATTTCTTTAGTTTCTAAATACGACCAACAATTATATGACCGGTAAGATTTTTAAAATTATTGTTTTTTTACTGTCTGTCATACTTACCATTTCAATGATTTTACCAATGCTGTCATGCAGTAAAAGAAATCTTGAAAAACTTGGATTGAAACCTGAAGAAGATACCGGAAACGAGAAACCTGAAACTGAAATGGTCAGTGATGAAGACAGCCAGGATACCAATGATACTCAGACGCATGCTAAAAAAACAGAGGATACCTCTCTGCCCGGTAAAGATGATTCCGATAGTCAGGATATTAGTACTGACCCTATCGGTATAGACAGTGCCGATACAACCAAATTACGGATATATTATAAAGAAGCAATTAAATATTTTGATGAACAATCTTATCTCATCGCTGAATATTATTTTAATAAAATCAAATACAGTTACTTTCTGCTTCAGGATCATATTTTCTATTACCTGGCAAATTGCCTTATGCTTCAGGAAAAATATGAACAATCGGAAGAATATTACTTGAGATTAATAGAAAATTATCCTGACAGCGTCTGGTTAGAAAAGGCCAGCCTTGAATATGCCGACCTCTTTTATATAAAGAAAGATCATGTTACCGCTGAAAAAGAGTACCAATACTTCCTTTCCACCTTTACCGATTCGGAATACCTACCATACTGTCTGTTTCAGCTGGCTGCCTGCCAGGAAAAGAACGACAAATTAGACCAATCCTTTGAAAACTATAAAAAAATATGGTTAAATCATCCTCTTAATGAATACTCTGAAACTGCATGGGACAGCCTGAACAGACTTGCAGAAGAGGGCTTAATCGAACCTTTTACCCCCACAGCCAGACAGATCTACAGGAGAGCTGAGATATTTTTCAACAGCTATTATTATGATAGCGCGCTGGAAGAACTGGATAAAATACTGGAGGGAGATTATATAAATGATTTGCCGCAGAGCTTGCACAGTGAAGTGTTGTTTAAAAAAGGTATGTGTTACTACAACCTCGGCGACTATGACCAGGCCAGATCTTACCTGATACAGTCCTATGAAAAGTCAGCGTCAGGTCCGGTAGCTGATGACAGCCTCTTTTTTTTAGGAAGGGCTCTTACTAATCTTGACCGTACGGACGACGCTATTTCTTATTACCAAGAACTTCTAAGCCTTTTCCCCAGCAGCAATTACTGCGATGATGCACTTTACAGGACCGGTAGAATATATTCTTTTAAAGAAAACTACAATAAAGCCGCCAGCTACTTTCAAAAAGTATACAGTGATTATCCCGGCGGAGACAAACTACCTGATGCACTCTGGGAGCTTGGCTGGATAAAGTACAGGTCGGCTGATTTTGATTCTGCAGGTGCTGCCTTTTCCGATTATACCTCTTCATATAAAGGTACTCAATTGGAAGAAAAGGGATTGTTCTGGGAGGCTAAGTGTCTTCAGAAATTGGGAGAAAATGAAAAAGCAGCAACTTTATACTTGAAGATAATAAATTTAAATTCATATTCCTACTACACATTTAAATCCAGAGAATTGTTGACAGAAATGGATATAAAAGCCCAGATAAAAGAAATAGATACCCGGCTGGATCCCGAAAACTCTCAGATTGCAGACACTATTCCGGATATATATGCCTTTTTAGAACAGGAAGATAATCTTCAGGATGTAATGATAAATCATATAAACAGAGCCATTGAACTGTACCAATTGGAATTTTATAACAGCGCCTCTCTGGAAATAGAGGCAGCAGAAAGCGAGATCGAACAAGACCCTTCGGGTATTTTAAAGATTGCGACTTTGTTTTTAAAATCCAAAGATTATGCGGGTTCAATAAAAATCATCCATAAAAATCTCAATAAGTTAAAGTCCGAGCTTGATAAACCCCATATGGATTATCTATATTATCTTTATTACCCTTATGGCTATAAAGAAACTGTACAGAATTACAGTAATCAATATGCCCTTGACCCTCTCTTTACCCTGGCAGTAATAAGACAGGAAAGCCATTTTATGCCTCTTGCAGGTTCTTATGCAGGAGCACAGGGACTGATGCAGATCATGCCTGCAACAGGAAAAGGAATAGCCGGCCAGCTAGGAATCCAAAATTATAATGACATCATGCTTTTAGACCCCGAAATAAATATTAAAATGGGCACCTTTTACTTAAGGCAGCAGCTGGACAACTTTAACCAAAACCAGTTCTACTGCCTTGGAGCTTATAACGGCGGCCCGGGAAAGATGAGCGAATGGATATCAAAACGGGGCAGTATGGATGTTGATGAATTTATTGAAAGTATTTCTTATGAACAGTCAAGGGAATACATAAAGATAGTAATGGGTAATTATTACTTTTACCAGATGCTGTATGATTAGGTATCCTGCCAGACTGAAAGATATCTCTCACCTGTATCCGGTAAAATCACTACTATGACCTTACCGGCTGATTCACTTCTCTCTGCTACTTCTATTGCAGCCTTCATTGCCGCTCCACCTGATATACCCGTAAGTATTCCTTCTTTTTTTATAATCATTCGGGCTGTACTTTCCGCGTCTTTACTGGAAACCTTGATGATCTCATCGATTATACTTAGATTTAAAACTTCCGGGATGAAACCTGCACCGATCCCCTGTATTTTGTGCGGTCCGTGGCTGCCTCCTGAAAGAACCGGTGATTCAGCAGGCTCAACCGCTATGATTTTAACCGAGGGCTTTTTTTGTTTGAGGACTTCCCCTACACCGGTAATAGTCCCGCCGGTACCCACTCCCGCAACAAATATATCCACACTGCCATCGGTATCGGCCCATATCTCCTCGGCTGTCGTTTTACGGTGTATTTCAGGATTTGCACTATTTTTAAACTGCTGGGGAATAAAGCTGTTATTGATCTTATCATGAATTTTTTCTGCTTCCTCCACAGCTCCTTTCATTCCCTTTGAACCATCTGTCAGGACCAGTTCCGCTCCTAATACTTTAAGAAGCTTCCGCCTTTCCAGACTCATTGTATCGGGCATGGTAATAATAAGCTTATATCCCCTGGCAGCACATACAAATGCCAGAGCAACACCGGTATTTCCACTGGTGGATTCTATAATGACCGTATCCTTATTTATCAGGCCTTTGCTTTCAGCATCTTTGATCATTGAAACCCCTATCCTGTCTTTGATGCTTGAAAGCGGATTAAATGATTCTAATTTTGCAAGTATGGTGGCATCTATTCCTGCTGTTAGCCTGTTGATCCTGACCAGAGGTGTATGGCCTATCGTTTCTGTAATATCATTAAAGAATTTCCCCATGGTTTTATCCTGTATTAACCTTTATTTTCCCTCTTGTCCCAGACTCTTTTAGCCTTGCCTTTGCTTCTTTCAATAGTCCTGGGCTCTTTAAGGACAGCTTTTATTCTGATACCAATAGCCGATTTTAGTTTATCTTCAATACTTTTTTCAAAATCTTCCAGCTTCATTATCTTTTCCTGGAAATTTTTCTCAGACACTTCTACCCATACCTCTGCGTTATCCATATAATTTTTCCTGTCAACGACTATTAGATAATGGGGCTCCAGATCTTCTACATTCATAAGAACTTCTTCTATCTGAGATGGGAACACATTTACTCCCCTTATTATCAGCATATCATCAGTCCTCCCTGCAGGTTTTGACATTCTGATAAATGTCTTGCCGCAGGGACACTTATCCTTTATAAGACAGCATATATCTTTGGTCCGGTATCTTATAACCGGAAAAGCTTTTTTGGTAAGGGAAGTAAAAACCAGTTCGCCTTTTTCTCCGGCAGGGAGTGTCCTGCCTGTTCCGGGGTCGATTACTTCCGCTAAAAAATGGTCCTCATTTATATGCAGGCCGTTTTGCTCCAGGCACTCGCATGACACTCCTGGACCTATGACTTCACTCAGGCCGTAGCTGTCAAGAGCAGTGATATTTAGTCTTTCTTCAAGTTCACCCCTCATAGATTCTGACCAGGGTTCTGCTCCGAAAAAACCTAACTTCAAATGTAATTTTTTAAAATCCGCTCCGATCCTTTCTCCGACTTCAGACATATACAGAGCATAGGAAGGCGTGCTGCAGAGGATGGTCGATTTAAAGTCACTCATGATCTTTATCTGCCGTTCTGTATTACCGCCTGAAATGGGAACTACCAGGGAGCCCAATTTCTCTGCTGCATACTGAAATCCAAATCCGCCGGTAAACATGCCAAATCCATGGCTTACCTGCACTACATCTTCTTTCCTCGTTCCCACATCGTACATTATCCTCGCCAGGACTTCCGCCCAGACTTCTATATCTTCTCTGGTATAACCGACTACAGTTGGATTTCCGGTCGTCCCTGATGATGAATGCACTCTTATTACTTCGCTCAATGGGGTACAGAAAAGCCCAAAGGGATAATTTTCTCTTAAGTCCTCTTTTGAGGTAAAGGGAAGCTTTTCAATATTTTTTACGCTTTTTAATTTATCGGGATCAAGCCCGGCATCGTCTATTCTTTTCCTGTAATACTGGTTATTTTTATATGCGTGCTTTAAAGTCTCTTTCAATCTTTTAAGCTGGACGGATTCTATTTTATCCCTGCCCGCAGTTGAAATTTCTTCATCCCAGAATTTTTTCTCAACCATTATTTAAAGTTTTTCTCCTTTCCTTTTATCCAAAACTCTCTTGGCTTTACCGGTACTTCTCTGTATAGTCTTGGGCTCTTTCAGCTTGACGTCTATTTTTATTCCAATGGCAGAGTAAAGTTTATGTTCTACCAATGACTCAAATTTCTCCAGTTCGTTCATTTTCTCCGAAAAAACATCTTCCGATACTTCAATCCATAATTCAAGGGTATCCAGATATTTTTTTCTGTCCACGACAATTAGATAATGGGGCTCTACTTCCTTGATTTTCATAAGCACTTCTTCTATCTGTGACGGGAATACATTTATTCCCCTTATGATAAGCATATCATCAGCTCTTCCTACAGGTTTGGCCATTCTTGCATGTGTTCTTCCGCATATGCACTTATCAATATTAATGTACGAGAGGTCTCTGGTCCTATACCTTATTACAGGTAGCGCTTCCTTGGTAAGAGAAGTGAAGACCATTTCACCGGTCTCCCCGGGTGGAAGCTTCTTTCCTGTTTTTGGATCGACTATTTCAATTATAAAATGGTCTTCAGCTACATGAAGACCTTTTTTATAGGTGCACTCGCATGAAACACCCGGACCGATTATTTCACTGAGGCCGTAGATATCAATAGCCCGGATATTAAGCCTATGCTCGATCTCACTTCTCATTTCCTCCGTCCAGGGTTCGGCTCCCATTATTCCCACAGCAAGAGGAAGCTTTTCAAAATCAATACCCAGTTCCTTTCCGACTTCAGCAAGATACAGGCCGTAAGAAGGGGTGCAGCATATTACCGTAGAGCCGTAATCGGTTATTATTTTCAGCTGCCTTTCGGTATTACCTCCCGAGGCTGGAATCACTACTGCCCCTAAAAGCTCGCCTCCGTAATGAAGACCCAATCCTCCGGTGAAAAGACCGTAACCATAACTATTCTGGATTATATCATTTTTCCTCACACCGGCTCCGTACAGGTCCCTTGCTATCAGGTTAGCCCACATTGAAACATCGTTTTTTGTATATCCTACAACTGTAGGATTGCCAGTTGTCCCGGATGAAGAATGGATCCTTACCACTTCATCCATTGGTCTTGCAAAAAGTCCGAAGGGATAATTTTTACGGAGATCATCTTTGGTAGTAAAGGGTATTTTTACCAGATCATCCAGGTTATTGAAATCCCCCGGATTTATCCCTGCATCATCAAAACTCTTTTTATAGAAATCTACATTATTATAAGCGTTTATAAGAGTTTTTTTCAGCCTCTCAAGCTGAAGCTGCTCAAGCTTGTCTCTTGACAGAGTCTCTACTTCTTCTTCCCAGTAAATACTACCCATAAGATGATCTCCTTTCCTTATATATCTAACATCTATACTACTTAAAACATTTGTCCACTATTGCTTGTCTAACCGGTTTGGTAAACAGAGTCACAACAACGGTTACAATCAACGATAGCGGTAAAGCAATAAGTATTGGATCTACCGCACTCCATGGGTATGGAAGTATTGTTGTCTTTCCAGTTAGAAGATTGACTAATCCTAACATTTTAGCATTTGATTCATGTACAAAGAACATCCAGAACACACTGGATGCCAGACCTACTACCATCCCGCTGATAGCACCGGCCTTTGAAGTCCTCTTCCAGTAAAGTCCCAGTACATACATAGGTAAAAATACTGCCGCACAGACGCCAAAGAACAGTGCAGTACCCCTGGCAATAATACTTGTCGGCAGATAATAGCCCAGGACTACACTGACGATAATTCCTATTACTACTCCTATTTTGGTGACAAGCAGGCCCTTTCTGGATTTGGTTTCTTCCTGCTTTTCAGCAACTGCAGTACCCACCTGGAGCATATCTCTTGAAAAAGCTGTTCCAAGGGCATGGAACTGAGAGCTTATAGTGGACATGGCAGCAGCAAGAAGTGTCAGCATAAATACGTATACAAACCATGGCGGCATGGCCATATTAATAAATGTGGGGATCACCAGATCTGTATTTCCTTCTGCTGCAGCTATGGCAACATTTCCTGTCTCGTTGAAGAAATAGACATTTGAAAGTGCGCCTACTACGAATGCAACACCGGTCATAAACAGGATAAATATACCGCCGACCAAAACTGCCCTGTTTAATTCCTTGTTGCTCTTGACGGTCATAAATCTTACTACCAGCTGGGGCTGGGCAAGTACTCCAATACCGACACCCAGGACTATGGTTGAGACCAGGTTCCACCATAATGGAGAACCTAATGCAGGCATTGTAGTCCACCCCTGATGGCCGCCTGCAGTCAGGCTTTCAGGGACTTTGGAAGCTAAATTCGTCAGTGCCTCATGAGCAGGCATGATACCGCCAAGAGCCCTGTAAGTCAAAACCATAAGTACCGCCATACCTATAAACATAATAGTTCCCTGTAGAGCATCGGCATACATAACACCCTTAAGCCCGCCCGCAATTACATAGGCAGCGACAATAATAGAGAATATAGCCAGCGACAGTACAAAATTAATATTTAATGTACTTTCAATGAATCTTGCCGCTCCGATCAGTACCACTCCGGTATAAAGGGGCATAAAAACAAATATTACCACACCGCCTAGTATCTGTATAAATCTTGAGTCATATCTTCTGCCCAGAAATTCCGGAAAAGTATGTGCTTCAAGCTTTAATCCGATCTGTCTTGTCCTTTTCCCGAAGAATATGAAAGCTATAGCTATACCAACGGCAATATTTAAGAAGGTAAGCCACAAAAGTCCCATTCCAAAAACCCCCGCCGCTCCACCAAAACCGACAATAGCTGAGGTGGAAATAAAGGTGGCACCGTATGAAAGGGCCATGACATAAGGATGTATCTTTCTGCCAGCTATCATAAAATCTCCGGTAGTCTTGGTTCCTCTGTATCCCATATAGCCTAAAAAACCTATGATCAGAAGATATACTATGACAATTACGCTAAATAACGGTACATTCACTTAATTCTCCTTTCTATAAATTTTAAACTTTTTTACCTGCTCTGCTATCTGTCTTTGTTCCACATCACCGCTCCGTAGACTATGCAAAATAAAGTGCTCAATATGCATAGCAAATAAACCAAAAAAATCGATACACCAGCAAAGCCTAACATATAACCTCCTTTCAGTTTTAAAATCTTTACTATTAAAAACTTCTTTTTATTTGACCTTTCAGCCGCAAAGCTTTATACCATTTTCATGCAGGATTTTTTCTGCTTCGGTGATATCTGCAACACTCAGAACTATCCTTGTATTCGCGATTACATATATGTAATCTATATTTACTCCTTCATCGGCTAAAATATTAAGGATATTGTAGAGCTGGCCGGGTTTGTCTTCTACCTCTACGCATATAACATCAGCAACATGAGTTGTAAAACCCGCTTCTTTAAGCAGTTGTCTTGACTTTTCAACATCATCTACCACCAGCCGTAGTATACCGTAATCCCTTGCTTCAGTGGTTGAAAATCCCTGAAGGTTTATATTACGATCCTTTAAGATCTTTGATACTTCCGCCAGCCTGCCTGTCTGATTCTCCAGAAAAACAGTCAATTGTTTTATGGACATTTTTCCACCCCGCACTTAATTTACTAACTTAATATTTTTTTACCTTCATTAAAAGCCTCTATATTTACCTCTACTGCGCGTTTGGGAACATTGTCTTTTATGGACCTTATCCACGAATCTCTTTTTATAGGAATAAAATTAGAGAGGCTTCCTAAAAGAACTGTATTTGAAACTCTTATTTCATTTAAATTTTTTGCAATCTCCGTAGCTTTTACCATCATATAATTGGAAGTATAGCCAGTTAATTTTGATATTATATTTTCAGGATACTTAATACCATCTAAATACATTGAAGAAGGATAAATCTCAAAATCATTTACAATTATAAACCCTTCTGAATCTAACTTATAAATGTATCTGACCGCTTCCAGCTTTTCCAGGGACACTATAAAATCTGCACTGTTTACAATAGGTGAATAGACCTTCCTGCCTATTCTTACACTTCCGACGACACTCCCTCCTCTCTGAGCCATCCCGTGTACTTCGGAGACCTTTACATCAAAGCCATCCAATAGGGCAGCTTCAGCTAAAACAGTGGTTGTAAGAATTATTCCCTGGCCTCCGACTCCTGTAAATAAAATCGACATAATACTGCCGCTCTCCAGGAGTTTTTTCCACCTTTTTAAGTATTTTTCCTGTTTTACGCTTTTCGGCCTCTTTTTTTTATAATTATTAACATTATTGTCGTTTTTCATAAAAAAATGTTTTATTATTTTAGAATAAAATCTTAATAAAAGAATAACTCATTTATTATTATTCAATCTTTATAGCATTTTTTTTGCATATATCCACACAGACCCCACAGCCGGTACACATAAGCTCATTAATAGAATACCTGCCCTCCCTGAGTTCAATTGCCGGACACCCGAATCTCAAACATAGACCGCATTTTTCGCACTTTTTTTCATCGATATAAACATTGACTACAGTTTTGCCCTTTTCTAAAAGTACACATTTTCTCCTGGCTATAATGACTGAAAGCTGGTCTTTTTTTAGCTCCTCTCTGACCGTTCTCTCAAATAGGTCTATTTCATAAGGATCGACCACTTTAATATTCTTTACCCCTGCTCCACGTGCAATTTCTTCTGCTTTGACTTCGGTTGTATCTTCACCCATAAGAGTTTTTCCAACACCAGGATGGACTTGATGGCCGGTCATAGCAGTAATCCTGTTATCTAAAATTATTATTACCCCACTTCCTTTATTGTACACACTGTCTACCAGAGGAGTAATGCCAGAATGGAAGAAAGTTGAATCTCCGATCACTGATACTATTTTCCCTTTTGTCTTTGGGTCTGCCTTTTCCATCCCCAGTGCCTGTCCGATCCCGGCACCCATACAAAGACAGCTGTCCAGCGAACTTAAGGGCGGCAGCACGGAAAGAGTATAGCATCCGATATCTCCCATTACCTTTAGTCTCAATTTCTTTAAAACATAAAAAACCGAACGGTGCGGACATCCTGCACATAATACGGGAGGCCTCTGTGGGATGCTGCCTGAAGACAGCTTTTTATTCTCCGGATTGACTGAGATGTTTTTACCGGCATCAAAATAAATATCAGTTCCTTTGCCTTGATGCCTGCTGATAAGATCCGTACCAAAAAGCTGGCTGTGAAAATCTTCTAATATTTCCGGACTGAGTTCCCCATATTGGGGAAAATACTCTTTACCCAGGACCTTGACTCCAAGATTCATCTGCTGTATTTGTTCCTGTATGAAAGGCTCCAGCTCCTCGATTATAATAAGCAGCTTTTTACCCTGGGCAAAATCATTTATAACTTTATAGGGAATTGGATTCGTGATCCCGAGTTTTAATATAGGCGTATGGTGAAAAATTTCTCTGGCATATTGAAAACTGATCCCGGATGTAACTATCCCGATACTCAAGGACTTGCTCTTTCCGGCTTTGGGAGAATATAAACGGTTCAAACTGCTCTGTTCCGAAAACCTGACAAGCAGATCCCATCTTTTAAGTAAAGCTTTATGCCTGATCCTGCCAAAAGCCGGTATCATAACATATTTCTGGCAGTCTTTTTCATATCCCCTTCCTTTATGTTCGACTCTCTTGCCCATTAGCACTACCGATCTAGAATGAGAAATTCTTGTGGTTGTTCTGAGCATAACGGGGGTATCAAATCTTTCGCTGATATCAAAAGCTTTGATAACAAAATCTCTTGCTTCCTGGCTGTCCGAAGGTTCTAACATAGGTACTTTTGCAAACCTGGAATAATATCTATTATCCTGTTCGTTCTGCGAACTATACATACCCGGATCATCAGCCGATACTAAGACCAGCCCTGCATTGATACCCGTATATGCAAGGGTCATAAAAGGGTCCGCTGCAACATTAAGGCCTACATGCTTCATTGCAACCAGTGTTCTTGCCCCGCCAATACTGGCACCGGAAGCTACTTCCAGAGCGACTTTTTCGTTTATAGACCACTGACTGTAAATTTCTTTATAATGTGAAATACTTTCAAGAATCTCGGTAGAAGGGGTCCCAGGATAAGCAGCTGCAACTCTGACTCCTGCTTCATATGCGCCACGGGCAATTGCTTCATTACCTGCTAAAAGCTTTAATTGGCCTTTTTTCTTCAATAAACTCATCACCTGCTTTAGTAATCCAAAATAACAAATGATCAGTGCGTAAACCTTAAAATCACTTTTTTAAATAGAATTTTAAGTCTCTTTTATTTATAAAGCCGGGAATTTTTAATTTTTAATATATTACACTAATTCTGGTATACTTTCCACTTTAAAAAATGTTTTATCTCTTAATTTTATTCCATTTTTAATATAATATATTTACACATGGCAGAAAGAATAAGGAAAAAGCGATACAGGAGAAACATAGACTATAAATATATAATCTATGTCATAGTCTTTATAGCTCTTCTTCAATTACTGATTTTAAAAATATATTATCAGGAGGAGCCGTCCAAGCTTCCTGAAAAACTCTTTTTATCTAAAAAAGATTTCCCTATTTCCGAACTGATCCTTGACATTACCAAAGAAGAGTTGGAATCCGTACCTCTTGAAGATACCGACGCCCAGGGAGATGATGCTGCCGAAACGGATGAAAATTCTTCTAATGAACTGGGAAGCCTGAACCTTACTGATATTCAGAAAGACATCACTCTAAGGATCTTAGAGCTTCTTGATGAGGATATAGAGTATGGAATGGAATATTTTCCAAATACATATTATCCCAGCACCGATAATAAATGGATATCCACCGATGTGATCTCAGTCACGTTAAACGATTGCGGCATTGATATAATGGAACTTATCTATAAAGATATGCTTGAGCATAAAGAAGATTATCCTATAGATACAATAACTGGCAGAAAGACAGCAATAAAATATATTGACTCCAGAAATGTTTTTTTCCAGGAAAGATTCTTTGAGCGCAATGCATTGATCCTGCCTGTCGAATACGACATTGAAGATGAAAACAGGAACCTTATATGGCAGGCAGGTGATATTGTATATTTTCAGATTGATAAAGACGATCCTGACAGCGATCATTATGGAGGACTTATTTCACCTCATAAGAATGAAGACGGAGTCCCTCTGGTAATAATGATCTCCAGTGAATTTGAAAAAGTCAGTGAAGTAGATGTACTTTTAGAATATAAAATAGCCGGACACTTCCGTTATCCCGCTCCGGAAGTAGACTGAGTTATTGCAGCTCGCCTTTTTTATAATATTTATAATATATCTTCCTTGCTATGTAGATAAACGGGGTGTCGGCAGCCGCCACTATTAGTTTCAATACATAAGTAGTAAGCAATATCTGCAGCCACACACTGATCTCATACAGGCCCAGCAATGCAATGGTACAAAATATAACACTGTCAATCAACTGGCTGACCATCGTGGATAGATTATTCCTTATCCATAAATGGTGCGACTTGCTGAAGATTTTTTTCCAGAATGCAAACGCCCAGACGTCATGCAGTTGACTGACAATATATGCAACCAGGCTGCCCAATGCCACACGCGGCATAATCTCAAATATGGTCTCCAGAGAGCTCTGCACAAAATCTGAAATATCTGGAATAAACTTCAGGCATATCCACATTATAACTGTCATGCTGATCATGCAAAAGAAACCTATAAAGACTGCTTTTCTTGCTTCTGATTTACCGTAAACCTCGCTCAGTATATCTGTGGTCAAAAAAGTAGTACCGTATATTATATTACCCAGAGTCGCCACCAGCGTAAATAATTCAACTGTCTTTAAAACCTGGATATTTGCTATTATAATTGCCACTCCTATCCAGGCATAAAGGCCCACTTTTCCAAAGAACCTGTAGGCAAGAAGTACAATACCAAAATTTACAATAATCAATAACAACCATAATAATTCATTTTTAAACAGCATACTTATATCAGATCTTTCATCTATCAATTACTGATGAACCGACGTTTCCTTGTCAGTTTTCGGCACCCTATTTAAAGTTTTTATATTCTACAATAAAAATTACCTATTTGCACTTAAAACAGCCATACCGGCTTTTTCCTTAAGTAAATTTTTGAAATAATGGCACATATTGAGTTATAATGTTTAAAAAGGAAAATATCTTATTTAAGTTTTATACAGGTTGGAGGCCGCTAAAGATGGAGAAAAAAAAGGGTATTGATAAAAAGGATTTTGGTTTCATTATTGGAGGAGCAGTATTAGGAGCAATTGCCGGATATATAATAAATAGGGTCGGGATTAAAAATATAATGGGCATGTTAAAACAAAAAGAAATTATCCCGCCTTCTATTTCAAATCTAATAAACGAATTTTCTTCCAGGAAAAAGTCGTCTTAGGCAAAAATACTAACTTTGCCGACGCGGATAAAGAATTTTTAACATGCATAAATTGAATATAAATTATAAAGTTCTTTAACTATCTCTTCAGCGGCTTTTTTCTCATTACCATGAAATAATATACGATAGCTGCTACCCACCAGAGTCCAACTATCCATGTTACAAGTAGTACTACCAGCCATATAGTTTTAGCATTCTCACCGCCATCGGGAAATTCTTCATTTTTTCTTCTGGCACAGTCCACAATCGTTATGATCCATACTACAAGCAGGAAGATCCCGATCATGGCAAAAAATATCCAACAAACAACTGCAAAGATGCCTATACCTACTCCTACAGCTTCTTCACTACCATAGCTATAATTATAATTACAGCTAACACCCATCAGAGACAGTGCTATAACCAAAAGTGATAGTAATGCAAACGAAGATATTTTTTTCATCTTTCCTCCCCTGATCGATAAATGAGATTAATAAAAGTTCTTTTTATTTTAACACTAAAAAAATACCTGTTCAATTTCCTTTAAAACTATCCTTCATTTTCTGTTTCTCTTAACTTGGGAGAGTCAAACCATGTACCTGAAATCTGGTAAACTCCGTCATCCGTTACGGAAACTACTCCTGTCACAATTACATCCTCGGGCTCTTCTGTATAATCGGCCCCGTAGATGACTACATAAATATCACCCTGAACATAAGAGTCTATATACCTTTTGGAGTCCTTTTCGTATTCTCCAATAGCATCCTTTAGATAAGTGAATAATGTGGTAAAATACTCTTCAGTAACTACTTTAAGCATCTCGTCATCCATATCCTTATTATAGCTTTCAAAATCCTGTTCATTTAGAGAAACCAGGACGTTTTCTACAGCCGTATCAGTAAAAGAAATAATTTCTTCATCAACTTCGTTGTTACATCCTACAGCGGCTACACTTAATATAATTGCTGTTACTGACAGAAATACTAAAATTTTTCTTCTCATAATAAATGCCCTCCCAGGCTAAACCTCCAAAAATGTAATTTTGAAATCATTATACTCTTAACTTGATCTTATTTCTCTCCCATATTTGAGAACATTTCCCAATCGAAATCTATAAAGATTATCATTGTATTGGTATTGTTCTCAACCAGCATAAAGGCCTGCCTGACATCATCTTTAGCGGCAAGCAGCATATTTTGCTGGCCTGAATCCCCGGCCTGCTGTCCGCTCCCCGGTTCCTGTATATCCCATCCTTTATCACTGAGCGCCTTATAATAATCCAAAACTTTTATTACTTTATCTGCAGTTGAATAAACTGTAGCTTTTACTTCCTGTTCCTTTATTTCCTGCGGAAGCTCATTTAAAACCCCAAGCTCTTTTTCGGATAAATTCACCCCGTATTGTCCGATCAATTCCACAATCTTCTCTATATTGCCTTCTACCTGTACCAGAGCAGCTGAATCAGGGTATATCAGCTCATCTGCCAGAAGACTCTCGTCGATATTTTCTCCCACTTTAATTTCAAATCCGGTCAACCTTTCAAAAAAAGAAAAGAGGGGGCAAACACAGCCGGCTGTGACAACAGCCGTCATTATTAATAATAAAAACATTATCAAAAACATCTTTAATTTAAATCGACCTGTTTTCAACATCGCAGATTACCTTCCTTCATTTATTTTTTAAATAAAAATCCTCGGAATCCGGTTTTTAAACATACACACTACTTCATAATTAATAGTCCCCATCATTCTGGCAATATCTTCAGCAGTTATCTTCTGCCCTTTATATTCGCCAATCAATATCACTTCATCACCAACACTGACGATATCATCTTTTACAATATCTGTAATATCAATCATAGACTGGTCCATGGTAACATTACCTACTACCGGAGCAGGCTCTCCTTTAACTAAAACTATGGCTTTATTGGAGAGCAGTCTTGAGTAGCCATCAGCATAACCCACAGGTATAGTTGCAATTATGCTGTCTCTTAGAGTCTTAAAAGTACCACAGTAGGAAATAGTCATATCTTCTGGCACTTTTTTTATAAACGTTACTCTTGCCTTGAGACTAAACACAGGCTTCAAATTTAATACGGCATCAACAGCATCTGGATTAAGCCACTCGTAATAATCCCGGTCATAAGGACTCAGGCCGTATATAGCAATCCCGGCCCTTACCATATCAAGGTGCATATTTTTATATCTAAAAAAAGCTGCGCTGTTTGCACAATGATAAAAGCCTAACGCAGTTTTATCCTTAATACTATCTATTATTTCATTGAATCTATCCCACTGCAGTTCTGTATATGAACTGCCCCTGCAGCTGGCACATGCATAATGCGTAGAAATACCACTAATTTTCAGTTTAGGAAGAGCTATAATTTTTGATATCTGATCGGCTGCATCATCAAAGCCTATTCCTATCCTGTGCATCCCCGTATCTACATTTAAATTGACCGTTATTTCTATACCGTCCTTCACACATTCTCTTGAAATTGATTGCGCTGATTCATAAGAATTTGCACTCAGGATCAAATCATTCTCAGCAGCCTCTGCTACTGTTTTAGCAGGACTTTCGCCCAAGACATAAATCGGTATATCTATACCTGCTTCCCTTAATTTTACTCCCTCTTCAACCAGCGCCACCCCCAGTGCATATACCCCGCATTTTATTGCCTGTTTTGAAATCTCTACTGAACCGTGACTGTAGGCATCTGCCTTTACTATTGCCATTATCTTGGTATTTTCAGAGTTGGAATAAGATTTGATTATTTCAATATTATGGCTTAGATTGGAAAGATTTATTTCGGCCCAGGCAAATCTTTTATCTTTTATATAATCTTCTTGCAAATGATACTCCATTAATATGACTAAACTTTCAAATCATTGATTTTACAATATCTGCCCTTGTGATTATTCCTACCAGACCACCTTTCTTGTTTAGCACAGGGACTCTGTTAACATTGTCCCTTATCATTATATTAGCGACTTCGCTGACCGGTGTATCTGTACCAGCTGTCTTGACCTTGCTGGTCATTACATCTTCCACTTTCGTTCCAAGATATTTCTTTAGGTTCCTTTTGAATTTATTCAGGCTTTCAAGATAAATAATACTATCCAGCAATTTGAAGTATCTCGGAAAATGCAGATCGGCATCCTGTACGATCAGATCACCCTCAGTGGCAATTCCGACCAGACTACCGCCGTCATCTACTACAGGTACCCCGCTTATTTTATTTTTGACCAGCAATTCCGAAAGTTCGTCTACTGAAGCATCCCTTTTTATGGTAATGACTTTTTTTATCATAATATCCTTTGCCAAAAGTTCTGACATCCTAAACTCCTATCATATCTATTTTACTAAATTAAATCATCTTTAAATTTTATTCTCTCAATCTCTAAAAAAACTTTCTTAATGCCCTCGAGAAGATCCGTTGCTATAAGTGATGTTCTGCTGGTTTCTTTTACCATAATATCTGCCGCGAGTCCATGAATAAATACTCCACATACAGCACTTTCCATAAGTCCCATCCCCTGACACAGCAGTGAGCCTATAATTCCGGTCAGTATATCTCCAGTACCAGCCGATGCCAGCCCCCAGTTCCCAGTAGGATTGATAAATGTGGTATTTTTATAATCGGAAATTATAGTTCCGGCTCCTTTAAGTACAGATATTAGTTTATACTTCTTTGCAGCTTTTAGATTTATTTTTATTCTATCTTCCAATTTGATCTTATTGATGCCCATTATTGATGATAATTCACCCGGGTGGGGGGTCATTATGACATTTGTCAGATCAAAATTTTCGATGCTTCCAACATCTCTCAGCCCGTAAAGTGCATATAGACCATCCGCATCCAGCACAACCGGCTTCTCTGTCTTTCTTAACAATTCCCTGACGAGGCAAATAGTGCTTGGATTTCTTGAAAGTCCCGGCCCCACTGCCAGAGCATCAAATCTATTACTCAGCTTCAATATTTCTTCAAGACTGTTCATATGAATGGAGACATCATCTGTCTGTTCCACCGGATGAGTGATTACTTCTGTTAATTTTTGTTCAAAGATGCTGCCCAGTTCCCAGGGGCAAACCAGAGTCACAAGCCCGGCTCCTGACCTTAGAGCTCCCATGCATGTCATCGAAGCTGCTCCGGTCAGTCCTAATGAACCTGCTATTACCATCAGACTTCCAACTTTATGTTTATACGTCCAGGGCTCCTTGGTAGGTATATTTTTAGATACCCACTGAAAATCAGGTTCAAAAATCTTTTCGTACCTGGCGAAATATTCTTCCGGGATACCAATATCTATAACTTTAACATCTCCTGAAAAGTATGCTCCCGGGTAATTTACCAGCCCTATTTTTTTACAACCCATAGTTATGGTTTTATCTGCTTTCACTGCTGTCCCCAGGATTTTTCCATTATCGGAATCTACTCCAGAAGGTAAATCAATAGAATAAATTGTTTTGTTTTCACTTTTTTGCTTAATAGAATTTATGGCCTTGATCACTTCCTCTGCCGGCCCGTAAATATTTTTGCCATGCAGACCGGTCCCAAATAAAGCATCTAAAATAAAATCTGCCTTTTCCAGCTCTTGTTCAAACAAAAAACTAATTTCTTTATCTTCTAAATTTAAATAATATATATTGATATTCTTAATTGACTTAAGTTTTTTAAAATAAAACATGCTGTCGGGACTCAATTTCTCCAAAGGGGATATATAAAAAACAGATATGCTCATCCCATAGAGCGCCAGACTCATAGCAGCAACAAATCCATCGCCGCCGTTATTGCCGCTCCCGCATACTATCAGACCGCGTGCTGCTCTCTTTAGATTCTTGTTCTCAAAATCACTTATTATTTCTTTTGATGTTCCTTCGCCTGCATTTTTCATAAGCATTTTTGAGTCAATGCCGCTGCCGATAGCTTCTCTGTCAATCTCAGCTACCCTGCTTCCTTTTAGAACTCTGTTTAATATCATATCTTTTAAACTTTTGATTAACTTTATTTATAATATATTTTTAAGTTTATTATAACAAAAAGTATCCTCTACTATAATATTATTAAAAAAAATGATTTCCTAAAAATGCAGATTATATTATTGCCACCGCATAGGCTACTGCAAATCTTTCCGTTGCCGAAACCGATATCTTTATTTCTTTTATTTTAAGCTTTTTACTGAACAGGTGAGTTTTTCCGTATAATTTTATATAGGGAGCTCCGGTATCAGTATTTACCAGCTCAATTTCATTAAGGGAAATATTCCTGCTCACTCCTTCAGCCAGTGACTTTGCAACAGCCTCTTTAGCTGCAAAACGGGCAGCAAAACTTGGATATCTGCCTCTATTTTTTTTCCTGCAGTAATTTACTTCATTTTCAGTATAAACCCTGTTTAAAAATCCCGAATTCTTTTCAATAGCAGATTTAATTCTCTCTACTTCAATTATATCAGCCCCGACTCCGAATATTTCCATAACCTTTTACTCCACCGTTACGCTTTTTGCCAGATTTCTCGGCTGATCTACGTTTCTGCCCAGATTCTTAGCTATATAATAAGAATACAGCTGAACCGGTATAATGGTCAGGATAGCATATAGTTCTTCCAGAGTTTTAGGAATCTTAAAGACATAGTCAGCAGTTTTTTCTGTTTTTTTATCGCCTTCGGTTACTATGCAAAATATTGTTGCTTTCCTTGCCTTTACTTCCTGTATATTACTAAGGATCTTTTCGTATACAGTATCTGCAGGCATTATGCCGACTACCACTGTCTTTTCATCTGTAAGGGCTATAGGCCCATGCTTCATCTCGCCAGCAGCATAACCTTCGGCATGAATATATGAAATCTCCTTGAGCTTTAAAGCTCCTTCCATTGCTGCCGGAAGGCCGAAAACTCTGCCTAAAAATAAAAAACAGGTATACTTATAGGTTTTATCAGCAATTTTCTTTAACTCATCCGCTCTATCCAGTATAGCCTGTATCTTATCGGGGATTATTTTCAATTCACTGATTATTTCTTTAAATTTGTTCTCACCTATATTCCCTTTTTTCCAGGCAAAGTACAGGCCTATAAGATACATGACTATAATCTGAGCAGTAAAAGTCTTGGTAGCGCAAACGCCTATTTCCGGGCCGGCATGAGTATATATTACAGAATCGGATTCCCTGGCCACCGTACTGCCTACAACATTGGTAACAGCTACTATTTTAGCCCCTCTTGATTTTGCTTCTCTTATTGCAGCCAGCGTATCAATGGTCTCTCCGGACTGGGTTATAGCTATAAACAAACAGTCCTCTTCTACCAGCGGACTCCTGTATCTGTATTCCGAGGACAGATCTACTTCAACCGGAATCTTTGCCCATCTTTCTATAACCTGCTTTCCAATCAAAGCAGCATGGTAAGATGTCCCGCAGGCTATGATCTGGATCTTTCTTAGTCTCCTGGCCTGCTTATCTGACAGATTAAGTTCATCAAAATTCAACTTCCCGTCTATAAGCCTGCCCCTCATAGTCTCTTCTACACCATAGGGCTGCTCAAAAATCTCCTTCAGCATAAAATCTTCATAGCCGCCCTTTTCAGCACTGACAATGTCCCAGTTGACTCTAAAGGGGACTCTTTTTACTTTTTTCCCCTCCCTATCAAAGATTTCTACCTTATCTCCGGTAAGCCTTACAGTCTCAAAATCATTTATTGTTATGAAATTTTTAGTATACTCCAGTACAGCAGGTATATCCGAGGCAAGGAAATTACCATTCTTTGATACTCCTATAACCAGAGGGCTGGTTATTCTTGCTCCTATTATCTCTTTAGGCTGGCTGGCAGAAATTGCTACAATAGTCCCGGATCCTTTTATTTTCTTTAAAAGTTTCTGCATTGCTGAAAGCAGATCCTTGTCATTATATTTCTCCAGCAGGTGAGGTAAAACTTCGGTATCAGTTTCTGATATGAATCTATGCCCCTCTTTTTTAAGTTCTTCTCTAAGCTCAGCATAATTCTCTATTATACCATTGTGAATCACCGCAATATTTCCACTACAGTCAAGATGTGGATGGGCATTTGCTTTATTTGGTTCACCATGTGTGGCCCATCTTGTGTGCCCAATACCACAGTTGCCGTCTATTTTTAAATTCTTTAACTCATCTTCCAGAATCCTTATTTTCCCCGCTTCTTTTACCACAACGATCTCCGGATTTGTCAAACCTGTATTTCTTCCCGTACCATTTGATATTACTGCAATACCGGCAGAATCATAACCCCTGTACTCCAATCGCTTAAGCCCGTTTATTAAAATATCTTTACATTTCATATTTCCGGTATATGCAACAATCCCGCACACTTAAATCCTCCAGAATATCAAAAAATAAATCTTATATTATTATACCTTATCCCTTTATATAACTCTTTTTAATGAAAGGTGAGGTCATGGATGATAACAGTCCGAAATAATCAAGATTAAAAGTAACTGTACCACCGGTTTCCGGTATTAAACAGCGGTCTTCTCTTTTTTTTAACTTATCTCTTTTTATACCTAAAATAGTATGATCGCTGCTCTGACCTATGATATATAGATCAGGATCACAGCAATAAATATTCCTGCTGCTGGCATCCTGCAGACCTAATGCCAGAATAATCTTATATACACCACTATCTTTTCTTTTTACCTCTATTATTTCCGCTTCAAGAATAAACGAATCCATAAAAGCTCCTTTTATCGGCTTATAATCTACAGTATTATGCCCCAGAAGTATAGCCTCTCCTACTCTTATCTGATTGATCCCTTCCGGAACTGACCCTTTTTCGATTAGATTCCAGATACTTGAATTCCCGCCGGATATAACAGGCATCACCCTGCCAGTAGCCCTGGCAACCTTTTCTTTTAAATCTATGAGCATTTTTAAACTATCCGGAGTAGGGCCCTTATTTGTATAACACCTTGCATTGGTACCGAGCCCGTATAATTCAATTGACTTAAATTTATTTACCACTGTTCTGCAGAAATCTATCACCTCTTCAGGAAGCAGGCCTTCTCTTTCGTCATCTGTCTCAACCATAACTATTATACGGTGCCTTTTCTTTTTTTCCCGGCAGAACCTGTCAATCTTTTCAATAACTTCTAACTGTGTGTTCAGACTGATATCACAGATCTCGATCAGGTCCTTGACTTCACTGAGCATGGGACTCCGAAGCATTATAAGCTGTTGATTCCTCCCATAAAAGCTTCTTAATTTCTTAAGATTTTCAAGCCGGCTGTCTGCTAATATATTGACCCCTGATTTTTTTATTGCTTCTGCTATTTTTATATCTCCTAATACGCCCTTGGTAACACCGACCAGAGATATGCCTGACTGGGTGCATTTAAGGTTAATAATTTTGCTGTTATGGGAGATTTTTTTCAGATTTATTTTTAAACAAGGATAATTCATTAAGACAAGATCATTATCTCTTTGAAAACTGGGGTTTTTTTCTGGCTTTTTTTAGACCATATTTTTTTCTTTCCTTAACTCTGGAGTCGCGGGTCAAAAAGCCTTCCCTTTTTAGTATCGGCCTGTATTCTTCATTGATTTCTAATAAAGCTTTTGAAATACCATGGCGCAGCGCCCCTGCCTGTCCCGATATTCCTCCCCCTGATAGATCTGCAATAATATCATATGCATTCTCGGTATTGGTAAGCTTTAAAGGTTCCACTATAATAGTCACAAGAGCTTCTCTTTTAAAATAATCTTTAAAGTCTTTTGAATTTACTAAAATCTTCCCTTCTCCAGGAAATAATCTCACCCTTGCAACTGACTGTTTTCTTTTTCCTGTTGCACTGTAAACTACTTCTTTAGCCAAATTAATTCTCCTTTTTATAAATCAATTTTTTCAGGTTTTTGAGACTTATGGGGATTTTTATTACCCCTGTATATTTTTAACTTCTTTAGTATTTTTCTTCCCAGAATATTATGCGGAAGCATACCCCGCACTGCATTTCTAATGACAGTTTCAGGTGATTTTTTCATCATTTCATCCAAGCTGATAGACTTTAAATTTCCGATATATCCAGAATGCCTGTAATAAGTCTTACCTGCAAGCTTGTTTCCGGTTACTTTTACTTTATCTGCATTTATGACCACTACAAAATCGCCGCAATCCAGATGCGGTGTAAAAGTCGGTTTATTTTTGCCCCTTAATATTTTAGCTATTTCGGTACATAAGCGGCCCAGGTTTCTATCTTCTGCATCTACTAAAAACCACTTTCTTTTAATTTCTTCCTTTTTTAAATTAAATGTTTTAAGACCTACTCTCACAATAACTTCCTCCGCTTATTAAAAATACTTTACTCCTGTAAGAAATAAACCTTTTGCCGGAACTATTTTACCCGCTAATTCTCGGCCCCTTTCCACAAGAGCTTTGCTTATACTTTGCAGATTTCTATCTCCATACCCTACTTCAAGTATAGTCCCTGCTATAATTCTGACCATATTATATAAAAAAGAATTTGCTGCTATTTTAAAAATAATCAGATCTTCTTTTGTTTTTTCTACCGTAAATCTGAATATCTTTCTGACGGTATTACCCTCCAGACAACTGGGACTGCAAAAAGACCCGAAATCCTTTAATCCTATAAACATCCTTGCAGCTTTTTTCATAGACCTGATGTTCAATTCTCTGGTCACAAGGATGCTGTACTTTTTTAAAAAAACACTATGGTATTTTTTATTTACCACAAAATAACTATATTCTCTCTCAACAGCACTTTTTCTGGCATCGAAACAAGGGCTTACTTTTTCAATTTTTTTTATAACTATATCATCAGGAAGTAGACTGTTGACAGACCACTGAAATCTGTAAATATCTAAATTGCTGCTCTCTTTAAAATTTAGTACCTGATATTTGGCATGAACTCCGGCATCTGTTCTTCCAGCATATTTAAAATCCACTTTCCTTTTTAAGACCTTCGAAAACACTTCTTCCAGCCTGCCCTGAATGGTATTAGTCCCACCCTTCTGTATCTGAAAACCGTTATAATTGGTCCCATCATATTCCAGCACAGCCATATAGTTATCCATGATTTTGTGCCCGATAATCTATAATTTTCAAATTAACATTATCCTTTAAACTTACTTTGTTACCAGTTCCATTATTACCAGTTGGGCTCCATCTCCACTTCTGTTCTTATATTTGATTATTCTTGTAAAGCCGCTTGATCTCTCATACATCCCTGGAGCTATTTCATTAAACAATTTCTGTACTGCCTCAGTGTTGCTTAATAGTCTAATACAGTTTCTTCTAGCTGACAGATTATCCTTTTTAGCCATATTTATTAATTTATCCACAAAACTCCTGAGATATTTTGCCTTCGCTATGGTGGTAGTAATCTTCCCATTTTGAAATAACGAAATAGCCAGATTTCTCATTATTGATTTTTGGTTACTGCTGCTTCCTCCAAATCTTCTGCCTTTTTTGGGTATTACCATATTTTAGCTCTCCTGTTTGCCGCTTTGCTTAAAGGATAATCCAAGTTCTCTTACTTTGTCTTTCACTTCCTGAATAGACTTCTGGCCAAAATTTCTAATATCAAGAAGCTCATCTTCAGTATATTCCAATAATTTCTCTACAGAATCGATACCTTCTCTCTTAAGGCAGTTATATGCCCTTACTGAAAGCTCTAATTCTTCTATAGAAGGATATTCCTGTTTTTTATCTTCTTCCTCAATTTCCTCAAATATAGGCTCGTCTTTATTCTCTTTATCAGACAGATCAATCAGAAGCGCCATATAATCATTTACTATCTTGGAGGCCTGACTTAAAGCATCTTCCGGTTTGACACTGCCGTTAGTTTTAATATTTATAGAGAGTCTGTCAAAGTTTGTCATCTGGCCGACTCTTGTATTCTCTACCTTAAATTGAACCAGCCTCACTGGTGAAAAAATGGTATCCAGCGGTATAACTCCCAGGGGCTCTCCTTCAACTAAATTTTCTTCTGCTGTTTTATGCCCTTTATCTTTTTCAATTCTTATCTCTGCCTTTAATTTTCCCTTTTTGGTCAGGGTACAAATATACGAATCCGGATTTACTATTTCAACATCAGAAGAAAGTTTTATATCAGAAGCTTTTACGCTTGCAGGTCCTTTTTTATCAAGTTTCAGAAGCACTGGTTCATCTCCCTCCATTTTAAAAACGACCCCTTTTAGATTGGCAATGAATTCTATCATATCTTCTTTCATTCCTTCTAAAGTTGAAAACTCGTGCATGGTTCCTTCAACTCTTATCCTTGTAATACCCACACCTTCTATAGATGAAAGCAAAACTCTCCTAATAGAATTACCTAAAGTGTGGCCAAAACCCCTTTCCAATGGTTCAATTATGAATTCACCGTAAAAATCATCTTTATGCTTAACACTTACATTAGGTTTATGCATCTTTAGCAATTTATTTCTACCTCCTAAAGAAAAGATACTTAAATTACTTAGAATAAAGCTCTACTATTACTTGTTCGTTAATAGAAACTTTTATCTCATCCCGCTCAGGATATCTTATAAGCTTACCCTTTAAATTATCCAAATTGACTTCTAACCACGCGGGCATGGTCAAACTGCTTCCGCTCTCCTTTGCTTCCAATATGGGCACTATTTCCTTACTTGACGGAGAAACACTTACTTCCTGCCCCTCTTTTAACTGATATGAAGGTTTATCGACCTTTTTACCGTTTACCTGAATATGTCCGTGACTGATAAGCTGCCTGGCCTGGGCCCTGGATGTGGCAAAACCCATAATATAAACAACATTATCCAGTCTGGTTTCCAGCAGCTGAAGCAATACTTCTCCGGTGACTCCTTTTTTTCTTACTGCTTTTTTGTAATAATTCCTGAACTGCCGTTCTAATACTCCATAGTATCTCTTGGCTTTTTGTTTTTCTCTCAGCTGGGTATAATATTCGGTTTCCATCAGTCTTCTTTTTGCTCTCTGTCCGGGAACGTAAGGTTTTTTCTCCATTGCACACTTATCAGAAAAACACCTCTGACCTTTTAAAAATAACTTTTCTCCTTCTCTTCTACACAGCTTGCAGGATGATCCTTTAGCTTCAACCATTTATACTTTCTCCTTGTCTTAAATTCACTAAACCCTTCGCCTTTTAGCCGGTCTGCAACCGTTATGGGGAACTGGTGTTACATCAATTATATTACCTATCTCCAGGCCGGCTGCCTGCAGAGATCTTACTGCAGTCTCTCTTCCCGAGCCTACACCTTTTACCCTGACGTCTACCTTGGCAACCCCATGCTCAATAGCATTTCTGGCAACCATAGTCGCGGTTTTTTGCGCAGCATAAGGAGTACTTTTTCTAGAACCTTTAAATCCCTGACCTCCCGCACTGCCCCAGGCAATGGTGTTACCATTCAGGTCAGTTATATTAACAATTGTATTATTGAAAGTAGACTGAATATGTGCAATCCCGTGTGGTATATTTTTTCTTTCCTTGCTCTTTACTCTTCTTTTTACAGTAGCTTTTTTAGCCAAATTAACCTCCCTAAAATCTTATTACGTCTGACTTTTCCTCACACCGACACCTCTTTTTCTGCCTTTCCTGGTCCTCGCATTGGTATGAGTTCTTTGACCCCTTACAGGCAGACTCCTCTTATGCCTGATACCCTTATAAGAGTTTATCTCGATCAGCCTTTTTATATTCTGTGTTACTTCTCTTCTAAGATCCCCCTCAATAGTATATTTGTTTTCTATATATTCTCTTATCTTTACCAGTTCATCTTCACTAAGATCCTTAGTTTTTATGCTCTTCTTTATATTCAGTGCATCTAATATTGATTCTGCTGTTGATCTCCCAATACCATAAATATAAGTCAGTGATATAGATATATGTTTATCATTTGGAATATCAACACCCGAAATTCTTACCAATTGAAAACCTCCTTAACCCTGTCTCTGCTTATGACGGGGGTTCTTACAAATAATAATAACTCTACCTTTTCTTTTTATAACCTTACAACTTTTACATATTCTCTTTACTGACGGTTTAACCTTCATTGTCGTTCCTTCTCCCAATTAGAATACGATTACTTTTTTCTAAAAGTTATCCTTCCTCTGCTTAAGTCATAAGGTGATATCTCAACTTTGACTGTATCGCCAGGCAAGATCTTAATATAATGCATACGCATCTTTCCCGAGATATGAGCCAATATCTTATGACCATTATCAAGCTCCACCTTAAACATAGCATTTGGCAGTGCTTCTAAAATAGTTCCTTCAGCTTCTATTATTCCTTCTTTTTTTGAGATCTCTAACCTCCAGATTCTAATACTTTTAAATTAAAAATAACGCAAATACGTAGGTTATCAAAAAAATTTTAGTATGTCTATAACATTTTATTACAATCATCAGATTCTGGTTAATATCAAAGGGCTGTCTTCTAAAACTGCTACTGAATCCTCAAAATGACAGGAAAGCTTCCTATCTCTTGTGACAACAGTCCACTGGTCACTTAGTATCACGACATCACTGCTTCCCTGGTTAAACATAGGCTCTATAGCCAAAACCATTCCTTTTTTTAAAACCGGTCCCTGTCCAGGAGGACCGTAATTTAAAATCTGCGGATCTTCATGCATATTTCTTCCGATTCCGTGACCGACAAAATCCTTAACAACTGAAAAACCATCCTTTAGTGCTCTATTTTCAATCTCATTGGATATATCTGATAATCTGTTTCCAATAATGCACTTTTTTATACTTTTATTAAGCGCATCTCTGGTGGCATTACATAACCTTTCAGCAGTCTTACTTACATTTCCAACCATGAAAGTTCTTGCGGCATCTCCATAAAAACCATTTATTTTTACTCCTACGTCTACAGAGACCAGATCTCCGTCTTTTATCACCCGCTTGCCGGGAATCCCGTGAACCACTTCTTCGTTAACCGATGTACACACACTGCTGGGAAAAGGCCTATTGCTTATCTTGCCCATATAACCCTTAAAGGCAGGAATCGCTTTTTCACTTAAAATAATATCTTCAGCTATTATATCTATATAATCCGTTGTGATACCAGGTTTTATGACTTCTTCTACTTTATTCAAAACCTTGGCTACTATACTGCCAGCTTTATGCATCAATTTGATTTCAGCATCTGACTTGCATATAATCATAGAGATTCTAATATCCTTTCAGTTATTTCTTTTTTAGTCCCGGAACCATTAATATTTATCAGCAGCCCTTTTTCAGCATAAAATTCAGCTAACGGCCCGGTTTCTTCTTCATATACTTCCAGCCTTCGCTTTATAACTTCCCCATCATCATCTTTTCTTTTCACTAATTCCCCCCCACATTTAGGACATCTTCCATCATGTCCATTTCCGTTCTCACTAAAAATACTTTTACATACACTGCATGTCCTTCTATTGCTCAGTCTTTCTATAACTTCATTTTTATCTACCACTATATTTATTACCTTATCCAATTTAATCCCAAGCTGGTCAAGAACACTTGAAAACATTTTTGCCTGTTTTAAATTCCTGGGAAAACCATCTATTATAAATCCATCTTTAGTCCTGCTATTTCCTATTATTTTCTTCATCATTTTAATTATTATCTTATCCGGGACTAATTTTCCACTCTCAACAAATCTAACCGCCTTTTTTCCTAATTCTGATCCTTTTTTTATTTCATCCCTGAGAATATCTCCAGTTGAGATATGAGGTATATCAAAATTCTCAGAAATCGCTTTTGCCTGAGTCCCTTTACCAGCTCCAGGAGCGCCCAGTATAACTAAGTTCATTTTAGGAACCCCTCGTAATCTCTCATAGTTAGCTGTGACTCAAGCTGCCTCATGGTGTCCAGAGCAACACCTACAGCTATAAGTATAGATGTTCCCCCAAATCTAAAAGGTAACCCAAGGTAATTAATCAATAGTTCAGGAAGAAGGGCGACTATTGCTAAAAATATGGCACCCGGTAATGTGATTCTGTTCAATACATTGGTTAAGTAATCTGCAGTGTTTTTCCCTGGTCTCAATCCAGGTATAAATCCGCCGTACCTTCTCAGACTGTCTGCAGTATCCAACGGATTGAAAGTAATATAAGTATAAAAATAAGCAAATATGATGATGAGCAAAGTATAAGTAATAGCATAAATAGGATTAATCCTTCCTTCTACAGTCGGGCTTAACAAATCAGCAAATGATTGGACCCATCTATAAGGAATGAACTGCGCAATGGTTGTCGGGAAAAGTACGACCGCTATGGCAAGGATTATAGGCATCACTCCAGATTGATTGACCTTAAGTGGTATATAGGTGCTCTGACCTCCAAATACTTTTCTCCCCACAATTCTTTTAGCATACTGGACAGGTATTCTTCTCTCTCCCTGCTGTACAAGTATTATAGCTATAATAATACCGATAGAAAAAACTGCAAAAAGCGCCAGGAAGAAGTAATTAGTGCCCCGCAGTTGAAATAGACTTATAAACTGGCCGGGCATTCTGGAAACGATATTAGCAAATATTATCAGCGAGATCCCGTTTCCTATTCCGTGGATATTTATTAATTCACCCAGCCACATTATTAAAGTGGTACCGGCAACCAGTGTAATTATGATCATTGAAACATTCATAAAATTAAAATTTTCAATAGCACCATAATTTTTAAAGAAAAAGACCATTGCAGTGCCCTGGATAAGTGCTAGACCTACAGTCATAT
Organism: uncultured Actinomycetota bacterium; assembly: GCA_964561115.1. Lineage (GTDB taxonomy): Bacteria > Actinomycetota > Humimicrobiia > Humimicrobiales > Humimicrobiaceae > CAZBSE01. The sequence goes on along the minus strand of CAZLOE010000011.1, from coordinate 9,418 downwards.
ATCTTGCTATTTGATTTACCTTCCTCTGCCCAGCTTCTCCTTCCTTCGATAACTGCTCCAGCTTGGGAATTATTACTCTGAGCAGCTGCAGTATTATAGTAGCAGTTATATAGGGCATGATACCCAGAGTGAATACAGCAAAATTACCTAAAGCTCCACCGGTAAATAGGTCCATCATTCCCATTATCCCTGTTTCAACTTGCGCCAGTATCTTACTGGCATCTACTCCTGGAATAGTGATATTTGCTCCGAACCTATAAATAGCCAGAATACCAATAGTGAACAGTATTCTATTCCTGATTTCACTAATCCTGAAAGCATTTAAAATAGCCCGGAACACTAAACCACCTCTGCTTTCCCGCCAGCTTTCTTGATCTTAGCCTCTGCATTTTTACTAAAATAATCAGCCTTAACAGTTATTTTTTTTGTAAGCTTTCCATTACCCAGTATTTTTACTGCTCCTAACTTTTTCATAATCAGACCGTTTTTCTCTAAGAGCTTATAGTCTACAACACTATCATCTTTAAACTTTTCCAGCTGCCAGACATTGACTATATTTTTTATTTTTTTTCTGGTGTTCTTAAAACCTCTAAGATAGGGCAATCTCCTTTGGAGCGGCATCTGTCCGCCTTCAAAACCTACTCTGGTGTTTCCGCCCGACCGGGACAGCTGCCCTTTCGTACCCCTTCCGCTGGTAGTCCCGTGACCGGAAGCATTTCCTCTGCCTAATCTTTTTCTTTTTTTTACTGATTTAGGAGATTTAATATCACTAAGTTTTATCATTTTCTCTTTCTTATTTTATAAATCTATAATCAAGATTTTAATTACTCCGCCTTTTCTTTCTTCTTTCGAATATTTGCAGCCTGATCCGGTATCTTAATCATCTTTAGACCGCTAACGGTAGCATTGACTATATTTAAAGCATTAGCGCTTCCCAATGACTTGGTAAGAATATCCTTTACACCAGCTAATTCCATTATTATTCTTACCGGACCACCTGCAATCACTCCTTTACCATGTGAGGCAGGCTTCATGAAAACATGGCCTGCTCCAAACCTACCATCAACTGCATAGGGTATTGTTCCATCAGTCAGAGGTACTTTAAACATGTTCTTTTTTGCTTTATTAATGCCTTTCTGTATTGCTGTAGAAACCTCATTAGCTTTGCCAAAACCAACACCAACCATACCGTTCATATCACCAACTGCTACCAAAGCACTGAAACTAAACCTTCTACCGCCTTTTACTACTTTTGCCACTCTATTTATTTTTATGACCTTTTCACTTAATTCCTTATCTATAGAAATATTAGCCACCAAACATCCTCCTTAGAAACAGAGTTAAAATTTTAATCCACCCTTTCTCGCCCCTTCTGCCAGAGCTTTTACTCTTCCATGGTACTTGTAGCCACTTCTATCAAAAACTACTTCACTTATATTTTTTTTCTTTGCTTTAACAGCCAAAGCCTCTCCGGCTTTAAAGCTGATATCTATCTTACCTTTATCTTTGTCTTCTGTTTTAATATTACTGCTTGAAATGCCAGCTAATATGGTACCGGTTTTATCATCTAGTATCTGACCATAAATATGTTTGTTGCTCCGGTAAACACTTAGCCTTGGACAATTACTGCTTTTCCTAACTTTGTATCTGCTTCTTATTTTTCTTTTTAAGCCTCTGTTCTTCTTTTCGATTTTACTTTTCATATGATCTCCTGTGCGAAATTAACTACCACCTGTTTTCGCAGCACCAACAGAACCGGTAGCAGTAATAGCTGCTTTACCTACCTTTCTTCTAATAATCTCATCTTCATATTTTATACCTTTGCCTTTATAAGGCTCAGGTTTTCTTATTGCTCTTATCTTGGCAGCCGTTTCTCCAACAACCTGCTTTTCTATTCCTCTGACTATAATAGTGGTATTATCAGGAACATCGAAAGATATACCTTCAGGTGGATCGACCGTCACAGGAGCAGAAAATCCTGCCAGTATATCCAGACTATCTCCTTTCTTACTGACTCTATAACCTACACCAACTATTTTCAGGGTCTTGCTGAAACCTCTACTTACGCCCATGACCATATTATTGATTAAGCTCCTGTAAAGACCGTATTTAGCTCTATTTTCCTTGCTGTTTGAAACTGGTATAACAGTCAGTATGCTGTCTTCAATTTTTAATTTAACGGAATATTTATCAAATTTTTGCGACAGCTCTCCAAGTTTTCCTTTTACACTGACATTATCCTTATTTATTTTAATCTCCACCCCGTCTGGTATGTTAATAGGCATTTTCCCTATTCTTGACACTTAAAAATCATCCTTTCATTTCTTACTACCATATAGAACATAAAACTTCGCCACCGATACGCAGCTTCTTAGCGCCTGCACCTGTGAGCACACCTTTTGATGTAGATATTATAACTGTCCCCAAACCTCCAAGAACTCTGGGAATCTCATCCTTTTTTACATAGACTCTCAATCCCGGTCTGCTTACTCTCTTAATTCCGGTTATGGTACTATTTTTATCTTTATTATATTTCAGATATACTCTTATTGTCCCGCTTATGTTCTCATCCTTATGTATCTCATAGCTCTGTATATAATCTTCTTCATTCAGTATTCTTGCTAACTCTGCTTTTAATTTTGAATAAGGTATGTTTACATAATCCATATTAGCAATACAGCCGTTTCTTATTCTGGTTAGCATATCTGAAATAGGATCAGTAACTACCGACATAAATCCTCCTTTTACCAACTGGACTTTGTCAGTCCAGGAATTTTTCCTTCATGAGCCAACTCTCTAAGACAGATCCTGCACAGCCCGAACTTTCTATAATAGCTCCTGCTTCTGCCGCATCTAAAACACCTGTTATAACTTCTTGTCTTATATTTAGGCTCTCTTTTTTGTTTTTCTAAAAGTCCTTTCCTTGCCAATAAATTTCTCCTTTTTTCATCAGGTTTCTTATTTCTTAAACGGAAACCCAAACTCCTCTAATAAAATCAGTGCCTTATCATCACTTTTTGCATTTGTATTAACTGTAATATTCATACCTTTTACACTTAAAACACTATCATATTCCACTTCCGGGAAAACTAGCTGTTCTTTTATACCAATGGTATAATTTCCAGAGCCGTCAAAACTTTTTTTTGAAAGACCCCTAAAATCTCTGATCCTTGGAATCGCTATACTTAGCAGCCTGTCCAGGAATTCATACATCCGGCTGCCTCTTAAAGTGACCATGCAGCCGATGGGATTACCCTGTCTTACCTTAAATCCTGCAATTGATTTCTTAGCCTTGGTTATAACAGGTTTCTGGCCTGTGATCATAGCCAGATCCTGACTGGCTGATTCCAATTCTTTAATATTCTGTGTCGCCGAGCCTACTCCCATATTTACCACAATTTTTTCTATCTTTGGTACTTCCATCACATTTTTATATTCATGCTCTTTCAGCATTTTGGGAACTATTTCTTTTTTATATTTTTCCTTTAACCTCGGTTCCATTGATTTACCTCAAACATCTTTCCCTTAAATCTGCTGGCCACACTTTTTGCATATTCTTGCTTTTTCACCAGAATCTTTGATCTTAAAACCGATTCTTACCTGTTTACCACAGCTGGGACAGATCAATTGAACGTTTGAAATTCTGATAGGTCCTTCCTTTTTAATAATGCCGCCCGGTTTGTTCTGATCCTTTTGCCTGGTGTGCTTTTTTACAATATTTATACCTTCCACATACAATCTGCTGTTCGTGGACTCTATTCTCAGGACTTTCCCAGTTTTTCCTCTGTCTTTTCCTTTTATTATTTTAACCTTGTCATTTTTCTTTATTTTCAACATTTTTATACTCCCGGTAACACTATACTACTTCTGGTGAAAGCGAAATAATCTTCATAAAATTTTTTTCTCTAAGTTCCCTGGCAACCGGACCGAATATTCTGGTCCCTTTTGGGTTATTCTGCGTATCTATAATAACTGCAGCATTATCATCAAACCTTATATATGAACCATCAGCTCTTCTGAATGTTTTTTTACATCTTACCAGCACCGCCTTTACTACATCGCTCTTCTTTACTACTCCTCCAGGATTCGCTTCCTTTACAGCAGCAACAAAAATATCTCCGATACGTGCATATCTCTTTCTTGTTCCGCCTAAAACCTTTATACACTTTATCTCTCTGGCACCGGTATTATCAGCAACTTTTACTTTACTTTCTGCTTGAATCATTTTTAAAACCTTATCTATTCCGCCTTTCTGATTACCTCAACTAACCTCCATCTTTTGGTCTTACTGAAAGGCCTGATTTCCGAAATTTTTACCACATCACCTATCTTGCTGCTTTGCTCAGGATCATGTACTTTAAATTTCCTTATTTTCTTTAAAATCTTTTTATATAAAGGGTGCTTATAGTGCGACTCAATAGCAACAACAACAGTTTTATTCATCTTGTCGCTTACCACAGTCCCTATTCTTACTTTTACCTTTCCTCTTTCCAAGAAACCTCCTATTTCTTTTTACTTTCTTTCTTACTTTTTTGATCGGTACTTATTTTAAGCTCTTTCTCCCTAAGCACGGTTTTTATTCTGGCAATATCTTTTCTTAAATTTCGTATCTTTAATGGATTCTCCAATTGCCCTGTCGATTTTTGAAACTTTAGGTTAAAGAGGCTCTTTTTTGTTTCTAACAGCTTTGTTTCCAGCTCTTCTTTAGTTTGTTCTTTTAATTCAATAACTTTCATATTTTACTTTATAATTCCTCATATACAAATTTAGCTTTAATAGAAAGTTTATTTGCAGCTAGCTTTATTGCTTCCTTTGCAACCTCCATACTGACACCTGAGACCTCGAATAAGATTTTACCAGGTTTGACCACTACCACCCAATTCTCAGGTGCACCTTTTCCTCCACCCATACGTGTCTCTGCCGGTTTCTTAGTAACAGGCTTGTGAGGAAAAACATTTATCCATACCTTTCCCCCTCTTTTTATATGTCTGGTTAGAGCTACTCTTGCGGCTTCTACCTGCCTGCTTGTCAACCATCCACTCTCTAACGCCTGTAATCCATACTCCCCAAAGGACAGCTTGGTTCCTCCTTTGGCTGTACCTTTCATTTTTCCTCTTTGTACTTTTCTATGCTTTACCCGTTTTGGCAATAACATTGCTACCATAAATATCTCCTAAACTGAAACTCCTTTTTCATTCTTCTTTTTTTTAGCCTGCTTTTCTTCTTTTTTTAAATCACCTTCGTCAAGTATTACATCTCCTAAATATATCCAGACCTTTACTCCGATTTTTCCAAAAGTTGTATTTGCTTCTGCAAACCCATAATCAATATCAGCTCTAAGGGTGTGCAGAGGAACTCTTCCTTCCCTGTACCATTCAGTCCTTGCCATTTCAGCTCCGCCTAACCTGCCTGAACATTGTACTTTTATTCCTTTTGCTCTCGCTTTCATAGATAATGAAACTGCTTTTTTCATAGCTTTTCTAAAACTGACTCTTCCTAGTAATTGTGAGGCAATTCCTTCAGCTACTAATTTGGCAATAAGTTCGGGTTTCTGTATCTCTATTATGTTAAGCTGTATGATACTTCCGGTTTGCTTCTCTATAATATCCCTGATATCATTGATGTTTGCTCCTCTTCTTCCTATGACAATGCCAGGTTTGGAAGTATGTACGTCAACCTTTACTTCTTCTTCCGTTCTTTCGATCTCGATCTTTGAGACCCCGGCATTTCCCAACTGGTCTTCGATTATTTTCCTTAAAATTATGTCCTCTTTTAATAGTTTGGCATAATCCTTTAATGCAAACCATCTGGATTGCCACCCTTTATTGATCCCGAGCCTAAGCCCATTTGGGTTGACCTTCTGTCCCATTTTCTAAGCCTCCTCTTCTTTCCCATTAGAGATATAAACTGACAGGTGAGAAGTCCTCTTTCTGATTCTGGTAGCTCTTCCTCTAGCCCTTGGTTTAATTCTCTTTAAAACCGGCCCTTCATTTACCAATATTTTAGAAATAAATAAATCTTCTTCTTTCATTTTATGATTTTCAGTTGCATTAGCCACTGCACTCTGTATAGCCTTCTTTACTATGGGTGCTGCCTTTTTGGGTGTTAAAGATAATATATCCACCGCATCTTCTATATTCTTTGACTTTATCATATCCACCACATATTTTATTTTTCTCGGCGACATCCTTATATATTTCTCAATAGCTTTAGCTTCCAAAACCTTAAAACTCCCTTCTTAAAACCCTGAACTACTCTTTTGGCTTTACTGTAGCCACCCTTTCACTCTTCCCTTTATAAATATGAGGTCTTATGGACCTGGTCGGTGTAAACTCTCCAAGTTTATGACCAACCATAGCTTCCGATATAAAAATAGGCACATGCCTCCTGCCGTCATGGATGGCTATGGTATGTCCTACCATCTCAGGGAAAATAGTCGAACTTCTTGACCAGGTCTTTATAATTTTTTTCTCTCCCTTTTCGTTTAGCTCATTTATCCTTTTTAACAGTTTTGTTTCAATAAAAGGTCCTTTTTTTAAAGACCTTGACATGCTGTTCCTCCTTCAAATGCAGGCATTTATATAATTACTTACTCCTTCTTCTGACTATGTATTTATCAGTTTTACTTTTTTTCTTCCTTGTCCTATAACCCAGGGTGGGCTTACCCCAGGGAGTAACAGGATTTCTTCCGGCGGTTTTGTTCTTTCCCTCGCCTCCGCCGTGGGGATGATCGATAGGGTTCATAGCTGTTCCCCTGACAGTCGGCCTTATTCCCAGCCATCTTTTCCTTCCTGCTTTTCCCAGCCGAATTATTTCATGAGTCGTATTACCGATCTGCCCTATACAGGCCGTGCAATTCAAATCCACAAGTCTTACTTCACCTGAAGGTAACTTTATATTGGCATATCTACCCTCTTTTGCCAGAAGCTGGGCATATCCACCGGCGGACCTGACCAATTCCGCACCTTTACCCTGCTTGAGCTCTATATTGTGAATAATCGTTCCAACCGGTATATTTTTTAAAGGAAGTGAATTACCCACTTTTATATCAACCTTTTCCCCCGACATCACGGTATCTCCTATTTTTAATTTGAGAGGTGCTATTATATAGCTTTTTCCTCCATCCTTATACTTCAGGAGAGCAATTCTTGCACTTCTGTTAGGATCATATTCAATTGCTACAACCTTTGCCGGGACATCATCCTTTAATCTTTTAAAATCTATGACCCTGTATAATCTTTTATGACCTCCACCGCTGTGCCTTCTGGTGATCTTGCCGTCGTTATTTCTCCCTGCATTCTTCTTTAAAGGTCTGGTCAGCGATTTTTCAGGCTTTTTCTTGGTCAAGACCGAAAAATCGGCTACTGTTGCCGATCTCCTTCCGGGTGTCGTAGGTTTGTATTTTTTAATAGCCAATTATCTTCCTCCAGACTAAATCAGACTGACTCAAAAAAATCAATTTTATCTTTTTTACTCAAAGTCACTACGGCTCTTTTCTTACGGGAACTAGTCCCAAGTGACCTTCCCAATCTCTTGGGTTTTGACTTAATATTCATGGTACTTATTTTTAAAACCTTGACCTTAAATATATCTTCAATTGCTCTTTTTATCTCACTTTTTTTTGCTCTGATATCAACAAAAAAAGAATATCTTTTATTCTGGACCGCAGCATAACTTTTCTCAGATACCACCGGAGAAAGAACTATATCTCTACTGTCTTCCATTTTTCATCCTCTCAGTAAAACTTTTAAGTGAATCTCTGGTAAATACCAGATAATCTGCTGCAAGCATCATATAGGCATTCAACCCCTTTGCACTTTCCACCATAACATTACTTATATTCCTGAACGATTTAACCTCATCATTATTTAAATCCTCAAAAACTATAAGCACTTTTTCACTATCCAATTTAAGTTTTTTTAATATCGCTGCCGCCTTTTTGGTTTCCGGTTTCTTAAAACTTAGCTTATCGATCACTATGATCTTCTTATTTTCAAATTTATCCGAAAAAGCAATCAATTTTGACTTTTTCATCACTTTTTTATTTAACTTAAAACTATAATCCCTCGGTGTAGGCCCGAATGTTATTCCTCCGCCTTTCCATATTGGAGAACGGTTAGATCCTGCCCTTGCGTTTCCGGTTCCCTTCTGCCTCCAGGGTTTCTTACCTCCACCACTTACTTCACCTCTGTTTTTAGTCTTATGCGTCCCGGATCTTATCGCCGCAAGGTACCTTTTTACTTCCTGATACAGGACCTCGGAATTTACTTTCTGATTTACTATCTCATCAGATATATTTACTTTTTCTATCTTTTTTCCGTCTGAACCTACAACACTCAGGTTGGCCATTACATTCTCCCTTATACCTATAATTACTGAATCTTTCTTAAAAAAACCAGACTGCCGTCTGCACCCGGTACACTTCCCTTTACCAGGATCAAATTCTGGTCTTCAATAATATCAACTATTTCTGAATTTGGGACGGTAACCTTCCTATTCCCCATTCTTCCAGGCATTTTTTTACCCTTCAATACTCTTGAAGGGGTAGCACACATTCCTATTGAACCAGGTATTCTGTGTGAATGAGAACCGTGAGTCATTCTTCCCCTATGGAATCCATGCTTTTTTATGACCCCTGCAAAACCCTTACCTTTGCTGTTACCGGTTATTTTTACCCTGTCTCCTACCCTAAAAATTTTAACATCCACACTGTCTCCGGGTTTATATTCTTTATCAAATTTATCTACTCTGATCTCCTTAAGGTATTTCTTCAAATCCACTTTATTTTTTTTAAATTCACCACTGTACGGCTTGGCTTTTTTCTTTTCATCAGTCTTTCCAAAACCGACCTTAAGGGCATTGTATCCATACTTTTTGCTGTCTTTTACCTGGACCACTATACATGGTTCAGCTTCAATGGCTGTAACATACAGAGCATTGCCGTTCTCATTGAAAATCTGCGTGCACCCTATCTTTTTTCCATATATTGCATTAACCATATTTACATCACTTTCCAGGTAACATCCTCCATTTAAGACTTTATTTCTATACCCACACCAGCCGGCAGATTAAGCCTCATCAGCAAATCTACCGTTTTCGGTGTTGGATCAATAATATCTATAAGCCTCTTATGAGTCCTTATTTCAAAATGTTCCCTTGAATCCTTATCCACATGAGGAGACCTTATTACACAATAAACATTTTTTTTATTCGGCAGTGGAATGGGGCCGGAAACTTTTGCCCCTGAATTTTCAACGGTCTCCACTATTTTTTTTGCCGAACGGTCTATTACCTCATGATCATATGCTTTTAATTTAATTCTAATTTTTTGACCTAATTTACCAGCTGTCAATCAAAATCCTCCTACTTAATTATCTTGGTAACACTACCAGCGCCGATTGTCCTTCCGCCTTCACGG